>NZ_CP070502.1:1545312-1854375 GCF_018309085.1 Sporosarcina sp. Marseille-Q4063
ACAAACCTTCAATCACATCGACATCCGGCTTATCCATCTGACCTAAAAATTGCCGAGCGTATGCCGAAAGTGATTCGACATAGCGTCGTTGCCCTTCCGCGTAAATCGTATCAAAGGCAAGCGACGACTTCCCGGAACCGGACAAACCTGTAATCACGACAAGTTGGTCGCGCGGAATATTCACGCTGATATCTTTAAGATTATGTGCTCTTGCGCCTTGTATCACGATTTCTTTGTTTCTCATAACAATCTACCTCTCTGCCTTTAGCTCTAAAATTGCATCCCTGAGTTCCGCTGCAAGTTCAAATTGAAGATCTTTCGCAGCATCTTTCATCTCTTTTTCAAGCACTCCCAGAATGGATTCTTTCTCTGTCTTCGTCAGTTTTTTACCTTTTGTAATCTTTTCAATATAAGTTTCTCTTTCTTCTGCAACATCGGTCGCCCGAATGATTTCGTGAATATTCTTTTTAATCGTAGTAGGAGTAATTCCGTGTTTTGTATTATAGTCCCTTTGAATGTCACGACGACGTTCTGTCTCGCTAATCGCTTTTGTCATTGAATCCGTCATTCGATCAGCATACATAATGACATGCCCGTTTGAATTTCGCGCTGCTCGTCCAATTGTTTGAATTAATGCTCGTTCGGAACGAAGGAAACCTTCCTTGTCAGCGTCAAGAATTGTCACAAGTGATACTTCTGGTAAGTCTATACCTTCTCTCAGCAAGTTAATCCCTACAAGAACATCGTAGGTCCCCACTCTTAATTCACGAATAATTTCAATTCGTTCCAGTGTTTTTATTTCTGAATGAAGATACTGTACTTTGATTCCGATTTCTTTTAAATAATCGGTTAAGTCTTCCGACATCTTCTTCGTTAACGTTGTAATCAGAACGCGTTCGTTCTTTTTAACCCGTTCGTTTATTTCATGAATTAAATCATCTATTTGTCCCTCAATCGGTCGAACATCAATCGTTGGATCCAACAACCCTGTCGGACGGATAATTTGTTCAACCATTTCAGGCGTATGTTCAATTTCATATGGACCAGGCGTTGCGGATACATAAATTGCGTTTCGAATACGGCCTTCAAACTCTTGAAATGTCAGCGGCCGGTTATCAAGTGCAGATGGAAGTCGAAAACCGTGATCCACTAGAACTTGTTTTCTTGCTTGGTCACCATTAAACATTCCGCGAACTTGCGGCAATGTGACGTGGCTTTCATCGACGATTAATAGAAAGTCATCCGGAAAGTAATCAATTAACGTATAAGGAGACGCACCCGGAGGCCTTAGCGTCAAATGTCTAGAATAGTTTTCGATACCCGAGCAGAAACCCATTTCACGCATCATTTCTAAATCATATCGGGTTCTTTGTTCAAGCCGCTGAGCTTCCAGCAATTTATCTTCACTTTTTAAAACTTGTAAACGTTCTTCTAATTCAACTTCTATGTTTTCAACCGCTTTCACCATTTTTTCATCACTCGTTACGAAGTGGGAAGCTGGAAAAACGGCTACATGCTCACGATTACCTATAATTTCGCCTGTCAGTGCATCCACTTCTCGAATACGGTCGATTTCATCGCCAAAAAATTCGATTCGAATGCAACGCTCGTCCCGCGATGCCGGGAATAATTCCACAACATCCCCGCGGACTCGGAATGTCCCGCGCGTGAAGCTAATGTCATTCCGGATATATTGAATTGCGACAAATTTTCTCAGCAATTCATCCCGGCCAATTTCCATTCCCACACGTACTGAAACGACCATGTCGCGATATTCTTTAGGCGATCCAAGTCCGTATATACACGAAACGGATGAGACAATAATGACGTCATTTCGTTCAAATAAAGAAGATGTCGCTGAGTGACGGAGTTTATCGATCTCATCGTTTATGCTCGCATCTTTTTCAATATAAGTATCTGTATGCGCAACATAAGCTTCAGGTTGGAAATAGTCATAGTAACTTACGAAATATTCCACGGCGTTATCGGGAAAAAACTCTTTGAATTCGCTATATAATTGACCTGCTAATGTTTTATTATGCGCCATAACAAGTGTTGGTTTATTCACTTCTGTCAATACATTGGAGACTGTAAATGTTTTACCTGTACCCGTTGCTCCTAAAAGCGTTTGATGTCTTTTATCTTCTTCCAATCCTTTGACAAGCTGCTTAATCGCATGCGGTTGATCGCCTTCTGGCGTGTACGGTGCTTGTAGATTAAATGTTTGAACCAATGAGGAGCCCCTCCCGTGCTAGAATAATCTTATTTTACCATATACCCTTTATTTATACGAATAAAAAGGGAACGTATGTTTTAACTGTTTTTCAACGTAAAAAAACGCTACATCCCCTCGTAGCGTTTTTTTAATTCAATTACATTCTTCAAATTTCAACAGTTCATTTGAATACGCCAGAAAAGCGCTTTCATCCCGATTGTCCAATGATTGATTGACAAGTCCATTGAGACGTTCCCTAATTTGTTCACGATGAAGTCGTTTGAGAAACAAATCCATGTAAATTTCATTTAACAGTTTTTCTGCATGAGCCGAAGAGGTACTTCTGCCAATAGATTTCATAAATTCAGTGTATGAGTACTTTTTTTCCAAAACGCTCACCCCTGTTGCCTTTTTATTATTATATATAATTTGCGGGTGAAGTTGCAAGCTTTTTCGGAATTTTCTATTTACCTTTTTAAAAAAATCGTTCCTTGGTAAATTAATTACCAGAGGAACGATTTGTTCACTTTTCTTTAGTTGCTTGAAGCGTTATCTCAGATACAGCGAGGATAATTATCCCTAGCAAAAAAGGCGTCCCGCCGAATCCAAAGGTAAACAAGGCAGTGATGAGAACGAATAAAGCTTGAAGCCACTGAACTTGCCGAACCGTACTTCGGATTGCCTTTGAACGTTTGTTGATCGGAAATAACATATCCATTCGAAACTCTTCGCCCGCACGCAACGCATAGATTAGTTGAATCGCTGATGCGAATGAAAGTGCTCCTGTAAAAATATAAACGACCAGCGGAAATGGGATAAATATAGCGCCTAGCATGGTAATTGCTGTTAACCTCACCCATAGCCAAAAAATATCATCCGTTCGAATAAGCGTGCGCTTGACCAGATACTTCCCAGCATCGGCCCCTTCAAGCCGGGTAGGCGGCAGCAAAAATCCTAGCCACCCGCGACGGCTGACAGAACCTTTTAAATGCGGCACGTCGGTAAAGTAGTTTGCGAATCGATAGAAACGCATCATCCTATTTTGTTCTAGCGTGATGAAATGTTCATATGGAAACGGCATACTTTGTTTCTGTTTCCGCCAATATGTTGAATAAATACCGATTAGAACGGCGAATAAAATGATTAAGTAGGGATACGGGCTTAGCCAAAAATAAATAAACAAGGATGCAAAAATGAAACGGATTGCGCGGTCTCCCCAAACCCAATCGCCACTTTTGGCATGTCTGAAATAAAATTCTGTTTCTACATAAATCCATTTCAACGCGACGATGAAAAATGCCAACCAAAGAAATTCAGCTTTCGTGCCGGTTTCTGTTGCCGATAAAAGCGGTAACGCAACAATATACAATATAAATGGCAATGGAAGTTGCGAAAAAATCGACCAGCGCAAAGACTGTTTAAAATACAGTTGCAGCTTAGTTTCCATGGGCAAAAAATAAACGGAATCGGCAGGCTTTAATAATGTAATTGGTGCGGAAAATGTCAACGCGGCCCCGATAATAATTGCAGCAAGAAGCGCTGCTGGAAAATCCGGAGACACTTCTTTTAACCATTCGCTGTACGTATAGCCTCCTGCGCCAATTGCAAAAACGAGAACTAGAGCTAAATGTCCAGTAACAACATACTTCATGTATTTTTGAAACTCAGTCATGTAATGAACAAATCTGGCTCCCCATAATTCACGCAAATTTTTCATGGCCATTGTCCTCTGTCATCGCGATGTATAAGTCGTCTAGTGACGCCCCAGGTCGTCCAAATGCTTCCCGCAGCTCATCCATCGTTCCTTGAGCCCGCAACCTGCCTTCGTGTAACAGGATGATTCTATCGCAGTATTTTTCAGCTGTAGACAAGATATGCGTCGACATAAGGACGGATGCCCCTTCATTCTTTCGTTCCGTCATCTGCTCGAGCAATGATTTTATCCCGATCGGGTCAAGACCGACGAACGGCTCATCAATGATATAAAGCGATGGATTTACAAGAAATGCACACATGATCATTACTTTTTGACGCATTCCTTTAGAAAAGTGCGCTGGAAACCAACGAAGCCTTTTCTCCATCATAAACTCGCGCAATAAAGATGCCGATCGCGCTTCAAATACATCTTTGTCAAGTCCATATGCCATTGCCGTCAGCTCCAAATGCTCCCGCAACGTCAACTCTTCATAAAGTACTGGTGTTTCCGGTATATACGTAAATGATTTTCGATAAGTTTCCGGATCTTCGCTAAACGTGACCCCATTCAATCGAATCTCACCACTATGCGCATTCATCAATCCAATAATATGTTTGATTGTTGTACTTTTCCCAGCGCCATTCAAGCCGATCAAGCCAACAAGTTCACTTTCTCCGATTTCAAATGATAGATCATGCAATACGGGTTTTCGTGAATACCCACCCGTTACATCTTTTAGTTCAACAATTGGCATGTTCATCCCCCATTCTTTTCTCTAGTTTAACAAATCCACGATTAAAATACCTTGTCCTATACATATTCATATTCTTATCCATTAGTTGAAAATATGCTACAATTGTCTAAATAATGAAAGGAGTGTTGTAAATGACAAGTTGTATTTTTTGTCAAATCATTGAAGGAGCAGTTCCGAGCGCGAAAATCTATGAAGACGAACATGTCTACGCATTCATGGATATCATGCCGACTACAGAAGGACATGTTCTGCTCATTCCGAAAAAACATATTGAAAACATTTATGACTTTTCTGAAGAAGATGCTGCCAATTTCTTCAAAGTCGCACCTAAAATTGCAAACGCACTAAAAGCTGAATTTCGTCCGGCAGGGTTGAATTTACTTCAAAATAACGGGGCGCCTGCTGGCCAAAGCGTATTCCATTATCATATGCACTTCATCCCGCGATACGACGAAACGGACGGTTTCCAATTATCAACATGGGAAACGAAGCAAACGACCTACACGCCTGAGAAAATTCAAGAACTAGCTGATAAGATTAGAAGTGTACTTGCTTAACCGCAACTTTTAGTATATAGTAATCTATAAGTTTTTCGCTATCGATCACGAGGATACGATAGGAAAACAAATTGAGCTTAGCTGAGGAGAGATGAGAATTGAATACGAAAAATCTTGTTTTAATGGCCATGTTGGTTGCTGTCGGTGCTGCACTCTATTTAATCATTCCAGGAATTAACGGTGGCATGAAACCGGATTTCATGTTGACAATGATGTTTATCGGGATTTTTCTTTTCCGCGATGTGAAAAGTGTTTTTATTCTATCGCTAGCGACAGGTGTTCTATCTGGTTTGTTTTCGACATTTCCGTTAGGATTCCTTCCGAATATTGCAGATAAACTAATTACTGGATTCGTTTTCTATGTGGTTATCAAATCGTTCAAAAGCATTGCATCTAATTTGATCGCATCTACTGTATTGGTCGGTCTTGGTACTTTGCTATCGGGATTCATCTTTTTATCAGTCGCAATTTTCATTTTAGGCGTCGAGCTTCCATTCTTAGTTTTATATGCAACAGTTGTACTACCTGCTGTTGTTTTAAACGGAATTGCATTTTTCTTAATCAAACCGATCGTGACGAAAATCTTGGAAAGATCCTCTTTTCATAAACCTGTTGCGAACTAAAAATATATTTCCAAAGCTTTTCGCTATTGTGCGAAAAGCTTTTTTTGTTTGCTCATCTATTGAATGCGTGGTTTAATTAAACTAGTGAAAGGAATACTATTCCTACAGAAAGGAGTTCATCACTCATGAAAGCATCTACTTTTTTCCTTGGCCTAGCAACAGGCACTGTTGCGGCAGCGATTACAGTACTCTATTCAACTCCAAAATCAGGTAGTGAAATTCGCACTTCTGTAAAAAGCGCCTCAACTGACTTTAAAGAAACATTTGGCGATATTAAACTAAAAGTCAATAATTTAAAACACTCGATTTCCAGTCTGACAAAAGAAGCAAAAGAAACTGTCCCAGGTGCTGTGGAGGGCATCAAACAATCATTCGAGAATTGGCAACAATCGACTGAACCAAATCGAATACGCCTCGAAAAAGAACTAACTGCAATCCAAGATGCACTGGAGAACTTAGAGCAAACGATTGCAGCGCATCAAAAATAATGAGTACTAGAAATTGGTTATCCATAAAATTTGGATAACCTTTTTTATTCTAAAAAGAAATTTTCGCAATTCTCACTTCTTTATCGTTTGCTTTCCTGCTATAATAAAAGAAGACGATTTAAGAAAGCGGGGGTCTTACTATTGGAGGAAAAATATTCACCAAAAGAAGCGATGATCTTTAGCCAGCGCATTGCTCAACTGTCTAAAGCTTTATGGAAAGCAGTAGAAAAAGATTGGCAACAATGGATTAAACCTTATGACTTGAATATTAATGAACACCATATTTTGTGGTTATCTTATCATCTCAAAGAAGCTACAATTTCGGATATATCGAAATTCGGTGTCATGCACGTATCTACTGCATTCAACTTTTCAAAGAAATTAGAAGAACGAGGGTACTTAAAATTTTACAAATTAGAAGACGATCGTCGAAACACGTATGTTACTGTAACAGATGAAGGCGAAAAACTAATACTAGAGATGAATCAAAGCTATTACGATACCGAACATAGAATACTAGATGGTTCACTGCCAATTAAGCAATTATACGGGAAATTCCCTGAATTTTTAGAAGTGATGGCTGTCGTACGAAATATTTATGGTGAAGACTTTATGGAAATTTTTGAACGCGGCATTACCAATATTGAAAATACATTTGATAATGAAAGTGGCGAGTTGACGTCAGCACGAAATTCAACCTAATAAGAAAATGAGAATGCTTCTGTTTCAATCATAATCATTTTATGCTATTATAATATATAGATGATTGAAGGGGAGGAAATGCATTTGATCCTTGTAGTAACAGTTCTATTCTCATTATTTTACTTATATCAAATAAATAGAATGACGTATATACTTTGCGCGACAAGGGAAATCCCCGAAGAAAAACAATCGAAAATATTTACGACTGTTAATATTCTCATTACAATATTAATGCTCTCATTTTTCGTTGAAGTCCTTTTGGCAGTATAGAAAATAACAATGGACCTATTGTCCATTCTGAAACAGATACCTGAAAAAGTCCAGTATCCCATATGGGAAACTGGACTTTTTCATTCTTACTTAATACATGTATGCTGCACCGACAATAATTAATAAAATGAACAACACAACAATTAACGCAAAGCCCGAAGTACCATGGTTATATCCGCTCACGGGAGCACCCCCTTTCTCTCTTTATCGTATGCACACTGTTGAGAGGTTCGTAGGCAAATAACCGCAAAAGCTTTTTGTTTTAAGACTGAATATATGATATAGTAACAACTGTTGCACATTAAATTTAGGGGAGATTTCATATGAGAAAAACAATGCTTGCACTAACATTAACCGCTTCCATCCTTGCACTTTCCGCATGTAGCGATAACAATGCTACAGACAATGAAGTAATCGCTACAACAAAAGCCGGAAGTGTTACAAAAGCTGATTTATACAACGAGATGAAAGGATCAGTTGGTGCTCAGGCTTTTGAAAATTTATTACTGAAAAAAGCAATTTCTAACGAATATAAAGTTACCGATAAGGAATTAAATGAAGCCATTGCAGAACAAAAAGAAACTTACGGCGAAAATTTCGAGGAATTTCTTAAACAACAGAATTGGACGGAAGAGTTTTTCGAACAACAAGTTGAACTGAAAGTGCTAAATGAAAAATTAATTGGGAATTTAGATGAAGTTGCAGAAGAACAAATTAAAGCAGAATACGAGAAAATGAAAAAAGAAATACATGCGCGTCATATTTTGGTAGACGACGAAAAAACGGCTAAAGAAGTCATCGCAAAACTAAAAGATGGCGGGGATTTCACTGAACTTGCCAAAGAATATTCTACAGAACCTGTGGCGAAAGAAACCGGCGGAGACTTGGGATGGTTCGGCCCTGGAAAAATGGTGCAAGAATTTGAAGATGCAGCATTTGACCTTCCAGAAAAAGAACTGAGCGAACCTGTTAAAACAAGCTTCGGCTATCATGTAATCGAAGTTACGGAGACACGTGAAGCCGAGCTTAAAGAAACATATGAAGAGTTGAAACCAGGCATTGAAAATGGACTTAAGAAACAGAAGTTTGAAGAAGCATTAGCTAATCTAGTAAAAAAAGTCGACGTTGACCTGAAAGACGAAACGTTTAAATCTGTACTTGAGAACTGGCAAGGAACAGAAAAATAAGGAAACCAAAAGCGCAAGGTGCCCGTTTAGCCCCGACAGGCATAAGCAATCCCGCGACGTGGCGGTCTATGCCGAGGAAGAATGCAGTTCAATTCTTCTTTGGGGAAGAATTGAATTGCATTCTTCCTTGCGGGATTGCTTATGACCCGAGGGGCTGGCGCCTGGAGCTAGACGTGAAATCTCTGTGTTAGAAGATCTTCACAGTACAAAGTTTTTATCTTTTCAATGAAAAAAAGGCTATCCATGCGGATAGCCTTTTTTCATTGCCGATTATGCTCTTTTCTCACTCAAAGGTCGGTTTGTAAAACGAACGATTATCCAATGGGAAAATCCGTTCAGAAAACTCCCCAGGTCTCGTCTTGCCAAGTGCACGGTCCAACATATTCATTTTCGCATCGATGTTATCAATATAGTGAAGGATTTCCGCTTCTTTTAACATCGGACGTTTCGGGCTGCCCCATTCTTCTTTTCCGTGATGGGACAGGACCATATGTTGCAAGAGCATGACTTCTTCTCCTGTAACTTCTAGTTCATCCGCTGCTTTTGAAATTTCATTGACCATAATTGAGATATGTCCAATAAGATTTCCTTCAAGCGTATACTGCGTCCCGACAGGTCCAGATAGTTCAATCACTTTACCAATATCATGCAGAATAATTCCCGCGTACAATAAATCTTTATTCAACGACGGATATAATTCGGCCAATGATTTCCCTAATTTCAACATGGAAACTACATGGTCGATTAATCCTGAAACGTAGTCATGATGATTTCGAGTCGCAGCTGGGTACGTCAAAAACGCCGCTTCATGTTTTTTCAATAAATGTCGCGTAATTCGTTGTATCTGCGGGTTTTCCATTTCAAAGAAAAACTCCATCAACTCTTCATACAGCACTTCTTTACTTTTTTCCGCTGAAGGAACAAGGTCAGATATCGTTACATTTTCCGTTTCTTTAATTGGACGTATGCTTTTAATGCGCAACTGATTTTTCCCGCGATATTCATGAATATCTGCGCCTACTCTTACAATTGTTGACGCAGGATACAGTTTCATATGCTCATCCGTCGTATCCCATAATTTCGCTTCTAAATCCCCGCTTTTGTCTTGTAAAATAAGTGTCATAAATGGACTTCCTTGGGTTGTAACACCTTTAGTAGACTGTTTGATCAATAGATAAAGATCTATTGTTTCGCCTACCTTGTAATCGAGTAACTTCTTCATTAAACAACCGCCCCCTGTTCGCTTCCAATTTCTGAAACATTAATTATTGTACCATCTGCCCAATAATCCTTCATTTTTTTATGGCATGTAAAATAGATAAATTGATGAACGCGTGCAGAATCCACTAATTTCATCATACGCGATAATCGCTCTTCGTCAAAGTGAACAAATGGATCATCCATGATTATCGGGAATGGCGCCGTTTCCAAAATCGATGCCGCGAGTGCCATTCGCAGTGAAATATAGGCTTGTTCTTTCGTAGCCTGGCTAAGTTCAATAATTGGATACCGCATGCCATTTCCTGATAAAACTTCGAATGTCCCTTTTTCCGTTATGATTAGCGCGGTATACTTACCATCCGTCAGCTCATTAAACATCTGCTCAGCATGACTAAGAACCTCTGGTAATTTCTTTTCTTTCAACTCCATCATCGTTCGATTGATGGCCTCGCTAATTGCTTTTCGCGCAGACCATTCTTTTGCAAGCTCTGCGAGTTCTGCTTTTTTAATTTCAAAGAGTTGAAGTAACTGGCCGTAGGTTTCGTCTGTAAGAAGCTTTTCTGTTTTATTAACAAGGGCCGCCTTTTCGTTAATTAACATATCGACTTCATCCGCAATTATTGACAACCCAGTCTCATGAAAAGTAATTTTATCTTCAATTTCATTTTCGGTTGTCTGCTCTTCAAAATACGCCGGACCGCTTGCTGCAATTTGTGATTCCAAAGATCCTACCTGTTCTTTTAGTCGGTTTGCTTCTTGGTGAAGATCATACGCCTTGTAAAAGTCTTCCTCTGTTTCCGCCCCCGCTTCTTTCAACAACGCATGCAGGTTTAATACGAGTGTATCAATAAGTTCATTTGTTTCGACTAACGAGGGCTTTATCCGCTCGATTCTTGTCGTTAGAGATTTCTTTGTTTCAATCTCTTCTTTCAATTGAATGAAGGTTTTACGCAACACTTCATATAAATTATCCTTTGAAACAGCTTGTTGCAAGATATGTCGAATCTCCTCAAATCGGTATTCTAGTTTTGTTTCAATCGAACGCAGCTGATTATTGGCATCTTTCATTTCTCTTCCAACTTCTTGCACTTCCCGGATCATGCGAAATAACTCTGGAATAATTCCTAGCGACGGAAGTCCGTCAAAGCCATATGCGCCGATAAATTCATCAAAATGCACCTCAGTTTGAGACCTTAAGATAGACAAGCGATCAAGTTCTCTTTTGGCGGTTTTAACTTTTATCCCGAGCGCATGACCAGCTTCTTCCATCCGATTCTTTTCACGTATATAAAACTCAATATAGTCTGAGAGTTGTTTCATTTCTTGTTCTTTATGGGCATGAGTGGAAACAAATTTTTCCATCGCGGTTAGCTTCGAATCATCTTCAACGCCTTTTTTTGAATAAAGGAACGTGCCAATTCCACCAATAATCACACCTAAAACGATAGAAAACCACTGCAATTGAATTACCCCAAAACCCACAAAAGCAATAGCTATCAATAGCATTCCGATTGGTAATAATTGAGACTTGCTTTCTTTCCTAGCGTGTTTATTAAACGAAATATATGCCTTGGCTTCGGCTAATTGTTGCTGAATTTTTGGCCATTCTTCGGCTTGCTTACGTTCTTCAGCGGATGGCGTTGGCAATGCCTCAAGTTGCTCACGTACTTGTTCCGCCTCGTGCTCTATCATTGCATATTGTTTTTCAGCAAAGTCGGTTTGATTGTTCAACTTCGTTAATTCATTTAGAAGTTCGTGCATTTCTTCTTCTTTACGAAGTGAAACATCCGCTTCGATTATGAGTTGATAGCCATCGTCGCCTTTGACCCCTAGCCGATCAAGTAATCGTTGTTTCAAACTTTCTAAACGACTGATCTCATCGCTTAAGGTAGTTTTAGTAGAACGCCAACCGTGCCACTCCGATTCTTTCGCTAATAGGTCGTCGATTTTGGAAAGTTGGTCGCCATGATCATTTTGGGGCATGCGCGCATTAAACTCTGCTAACTCTTCTTCAATTCTATGTTTAGCCGCTTTTGCTTCAATTAATTTACCAGTCGTCGACTCTAGGCGGCGTATACCGTCAGCTGGGAAACTTGTTGTTCCAATCCGCATTAATTGTTGTCGAAGGGCTTCTCTTTTCAGTTGAAGCGGCAATCGTTGTCTGTGAAGTGAAAGTTGTTCCAATTGTTTCCGATGATTGCTTTCTTGATTTCGCCGTGAAGATAGTTGTTCTTCAATTTCATGGATTCTCGAAATGGACGGCGCATATTCTTCCACTTTTGCTTGTTCTTCTTTTAGGGATACTTCAAGTTCACGTAGTTCCTTCATTTTAACATTCATTTTCGGAACTCTGCCCGACTTCTTAAACAGCTCACCCATGTCCGTTTCCATTTGTTTCTCCAGTTGAATCAGGCTATCAACACCCGTTGTCCCCGATGCTAGTAGGGTTCGACTAAGTTCATTTTCATCCATTTTTTCGAAATCTTGCAATTGAAGCAAGGAAAATGAAAAGATTGATTCAAATGAGGCTCGATTATAATGTCTTAATAGCGCTTTTAAGTCCTCTTCCCCACCAGTTGTCCCATCTTCAAAATAAACTGTGACATCCCCGGAAGATTTTCCGCGTATTCGTTCAATCGTACAACGTCCATAAACCTGATCCACCAACTGAATTTGGCCACCGTATTTCCCGCCCGATTTCGGTTCATAACGTAATGAGGCGCTATTTCTTTGCGGAAAGCCGAATAACACATGGAGAATGAACTGTTGGATGGTCGTTTTTCCGGCTTCATTCAAGCCGTAAACAATATTCAACCCGGAACTAAAATTAATCGAGATATTTTCATGTTTTCCGAATCCATAAATCAATAACTTTTCAATTTTCACAAAGTCACCTCATTCGCTTTCATGATAGTCATCGCCTTCTCTTTCACTTCCTGAATGTCATCCTCACTTAAAACTGGTAAATACTTCACGCCGCGCGTGTGTTGGTAGACATCGTTTAATATTTCTTTCCATTCATCTTCATTCCATTCGTTTATCATACTGAATACCGACTGCTCCAATGCCCCTACGGCTGTTGCTGCAAGCTTTTTCTCGAATGATAGAGATTGTACCCAAACAAATGATTCTCGTTCTTCAACCACATCGCGAAGTACATCGAGCCATTCCTCAACTGGTGTTTGGTCAAACATAGCAGCCGTTTCATAATCTACATCAGTCATCGTTAATTCGATGATTCCCGAGCCATGTTTTTCTTTAAAGTTGTCAATCGATCCCTTGCAAATTTCTATCCACTCATTTGCATGCCGAATTCCAGCACACGATATATCGATTCGCTCGAAGATAATTTCAGACGTTGGAATAAAATTAAGTGCTGTCTCGGTTTTAGAAAGATTCACTTCATAAAATCCTTTTAAGCCGCGCTCATTTCGATGTCGCCCTTGAAGATTTCCTGGATAAACAATTGGCGGATCCATATGCAGCTGCTGGCGTAAATGAATATGTCCAAGCGCCCAGTAGTCATAATGCTTTTGCAGCAATTCCGCTTTTGTAAACGGCGCATAAACCGCGTGCGTTTCATCTCCCGCTAAACTTCCATGAAGCATGCCGATATGAAATGCGGGCCCATTTTCCGCTACAGGGTAATTCGTAATCATCGACTCCCGGACATGGCGCTCTTTGTAACTAAAACCGTAAACATTCACCTGTTCACCGCGAATGTTGAGCATAATCTGTTCAACATTTTCAGTTAACACATGGACATTCTCCGGCAATTCAAATCTTGTCCATCTTCCGCCTAAATGATCGTGGTTCCCATATGAAATTACGACGGGAATACGCGCGTCGCTCAGTTTTTTCATTCCTTCTTGGAATTTCAACTGCGCCTGTAAACTTCGATTCTCGCCGTCATAGATATCCCCGACAATAAGAACGAAATCTGGCTTTAAATGCAGTGCATGCTCAATCAGCCGTTCAAAAGCCGCAAATGTGCTATTACGCAAACTTACTAACTGATTTGCCTGCATTCCCGTCATCCCTTTAAATGGACTATCTAAATGTAAATCAGCTGCATGAAGAAAACGAATCGTCGACAAAATAACTCCTCCCCTGAAGTCGAATACTTGTTCCTATTTTACCATAAAAAATAAGACTTCGCGATGTTTTGTGAAGTCTTATTTTTACATATTATTCTTTTCCTAACTGAATCGCTTTCTTGATATCTTTCAATGAACGCGAAGGACCATACATAAGTACGCCGCCTCGATAAACACGAGCGCCAAAAACGCCCAAGATTAAGATTGTCACGAGCATAATCGCGATAGACAGTAACGGTTCCCATAGCGGTAAATCCAACATACCGACACGCAAAAACATCACAAGCGGCGCGAAAAACGGTACATAGGATGCATATTTCAGAAAACCAAGTTCTGGATTTGTAAGTCCCGGCATCGCAATCATGAACGCCAAAATCACTAGAATCATAATTGGCATAATCGCTTGTTGCACGTCTTCTGTTCGGCTAACGAGTGAGCCCAGAAGTGCTGCGACTGTTGCATATAGGAAGTAGCCCAGCAAAAAGAAAATGACCGCGAAAACAATAGTTGACACGCTTAAATTTGAAAATCCAAAAAATGAAGAAACCCCTTCTACCATATTCGAAGCTGATGTTTTCACTGCTATGAACCCAGCAATTCCCAATAACATCATTTGTACAAGACCAAGTGATCCAATTCCCAAAACCTTGGCAAACATATGCTTAACCGGAGAAATGCTTGATATCAGAATTTCCATTACACGGGACGATTTTTCTGTTGCGACTTCTGTTGCAATCATGTTTGAATAAAAAATAACCGTAAAGTAGATCAGGAAGACAAGTATATAAACAAGTCCGCGTGCCTCACTTAACTCTTCCTCGGACTTCGTCGTAGTCGAAACGGAATGTTGCTCAAACTGTATTGGTGAAAACAAGGTTTGAAGTTGGTCCGGCGAAAGTGATAATTGCTCCGCTTTCAATTCCGATTGAATTGATTGCAACGCTTCCATAATCATCGCAGAACGACCAAAATCAAGCGCACTCAATGATGTGTAGTCAGCCTGGATTGTGTTTTCTGCATCCAATCCAATTACAAGGAAAGAATCGATTTCCTCATTCGAAACTTTTTCTGTTAAAGCTTTTTCCGATTCGGTCGTCGTTTTAACTACAATGCCGCTATTCGTAGCATCCAACTTTTCTTTCAATGAAACACTCAGTTCACCGCTTTCATCAACAACATAAATTTCATCTTCACCGCCGCCAGTCAAATCTGTCACGGTATCAATGATGGATGTCATATTCGCAAATAAAAATACAGCTGCAATCATGAATGCCGTCGTTAGAATAAATGATTTGGTCTTTAGTTTCGTCATAAATGCCTGTTTGAAAATAATCAGAAATTCACGCATGCGCTTTCCCCACCTTTTCGATAAATATATCTTGAAGCGATGGTTCTTCAATTGCGAAATGGCGGATTGGACCAGATTCCAACGCCGCCGTTAATAATTTATTGGCGACATGCTCGGATTCCACTTGATAAAGCGCACCTTCAATCGATTTGTTCACTGAGGTCACACCTGAAATCGAATCTAGCTTCGATAAATCATTATCCGAATTAATGCGGACATTTTGCTTTCCGAAAGATTGCTTTACCTCACGAAGCGTTCCACTGACAATTTGCTTGCCATGATGAATAATACTAAGCTCCTCACATAACTCTTCAACATGATCCATCCGGTGACTCGAGAATATAATCGTCGCACCGTTGTTACGAAACTCGATAATCGCTTCTTTCAATAATTCAACGTTCACTGGATCGAGCCCCGAGAACGGTTCGTCTAGGATTAATAACTTTGGATTATGAAGAAGAGATGCAATGACTTGGATTTTTTGTTGATTTCCTTTGGAAAGTTCCTCGACTTTTTTATTTGCATAATGCGGAATTTCCATGCGCTCTAGCCATTTTATCAAGTCCGCTTTTGCATCTGATTTATTCATTCCGCGCAATTGTCCAAGAAAAATAAGTTGTTCCTCCACTTTCATCTTCGGATATAACCCGCGTTCTTCTGGCAAGTAGCCAATTTCAGGACTTGTTTTGTAGTTAATGGGATTATTATTCCAAGTGATCCGGCCTTCGTTTGCGTTTAACAACCCTAGAATCATTCTGAAAGTCGTCGTTTTACCAGCACCGTTCGCGCCTAGAAATCCGTACATCGTACCATCTCCGACCGATAAAGTTAAATCATTAACCGCGGTAAAATCACCAAATCTTTTCGTTACATGTTCAAGCTGTAAAACCATTTAATTACCCCTTTCATCAAACTGTCTATTCTTTTATACGAATCTATTAAGTAGAAGTTTCATTTATCAGTTTTTCCTGTTCGCAATCATAGATGCAATTCCAAAGGTCGTCATGTGAAATACCCACAAGCCGGTAATCAGCCAAAATGCTAAGCCTGGACCTTCTATAAGAATAATAATCATCCAGACAACTAAAATACCGACAGTTGTTGCAAGCCAGGATATTGACATAGCACGCCCATGCACCGTTCTAAAACGTTCATCGAACCAATGGCGCTTTTTACCAATCCGCCACATAATAAAAAATAGGAGTAGTGTAGTTACGACAGCAAGCGGTAAACCGGTTAAAAACTCGACAGATATTATGTTTGTACTCATATTTCATTCCTCCTCCGGTGTGAATACATCTTCAATCAGGCAATCGAATAACTTCGCAATCTTAAACGCCAAGACAAGTGACGGATTATACCTTCCCCTTTCCAGGGAGATAATCGTTTGTCGTGATACTTCCAGTTTTTCTGCAAGCTCATCTTGCGTTAATCCGAGCGCTGTACGCTTTTCCTTGATCAAGTTTTTCAGTTCGATACTCTCCCGTCACTAAATTCTTTTTGAAACAACAACCATTGAACTAAAAACAGTACTAACTAGCAATGAGGCAATTACACAAACCATTTGATAACCATCTAAATTGATAAGGTTTAATTGAAACAGCGCCATAAAAATAACTAAAAATCCAACTAGAATAAAATAACTATAAAACATTCCCTTTTCCCGAATCACTCTTGAACGTTCATCATTTGACTTAAATTGCGGATATAAATATGCGTTACAAAATACCATGATACTAATCGATAACATCATTAACTCATGCCCAACAGGAAAAATTCCAACGAATAATGTCGCGGTTGAAAACATAATTGAGAACAGTAAAAATAAAGAACCTAATACAATAAACGCTCTTTGCATTGACTTAATGGTTGATGTCATGGTTTTTCCTCCCAGGGTAAAGCGACCTTTGCGTAAAGGATACTTTACTTCCATATCATATGTCAAGCACCCTTTACAAATTCCTTTTTTTGAACTTTCGTAGTATACTAAACAATATACATATGGAGGGGATTTAGATGAAAGTATATAAATTGACGGCGTATGAACCAAAAGGAAAAGTCATTATGGACGAGTCCATAGAAGCGGCAACAGATGAGGATGCAATTGAAAAGGGACAAATAATCCTTGAAGGGAAAAAACTACTCGAAACAACACACCGTTTAGCTTCACCTTCAGGAAAATTGCTATTATTCCACTCATAATAAAAGAGGTGCATAAATTGAAAATCGCATTAATTGCTCATGATGAAAAGAAAGATGAAATGGTTAACTTTACAATTGCATATGAACCGATTTTTTCGAAATATGAACTATATGCAACGGGTACAACTGGTCAAAGAATTATGGATGAAACTAATCTATCCATCAATAGATTAATGTCCGGGCCTTTGGGTGGCGACCAACAAATCGGCGCCATGATTGCAACTGGGGAAATGGACTTAATCATCTTTTTCCGCGACCCACTAACCGCACAACCCCATGAACCCGATGTCAGTGCTTTGCTTCGTCTTTGTGATGTTTATGGAATCCCGCTAGCGACCAATATTGCTACTGCTGAATTATTAATACGCGCTGTTGAAAAAGGATATTTTTCATGGCGTGAAACAGCGGCTAAATATAAATAGAAAATGCCAAGCCCCCATGTAAATAGTGGGTGCTTGGCATTTTTTTTGTTGGTCCATTGCAGATTATTCATTACTTCCCCTTGAACACAGGCTTCCGTTTTTCCACGAACGCCTGAATGCCTTCCAAGTGATCTTCCGTATCACGCATCGCTTGTTGCGCTTCGCTTTCCATTTCCAAAACGCGTTCAAGTTCTTTCGTTTTTTGTTCATGCAAGATTTTTTTCGTCGCAATCATTGACGCAATTGGTGAAGCAAGCAACTTATGAACCAATAGCTCTCCGTGCTCAGCCGCTTTCCCTTCAGCAACCACTTCATCGATCAGTCCCTGGCTACGGGCTGCTTGTCCATTCAGCACTTGTCCTGTCCAAATTAGATTTTTCGCTTTAGGAACGCCTACTCGCTCTTTCAAGAAGAAATGACCCGCTCCGTCTGGCACTAATCCGATGCCGATAAAGTTCATCGCGATTTTAGCCTCTTCTTCTGCGATTATGTAATCACAACCAAGGACGACACTTAACCCCAGGCCTGCAGCAGCGCCGTGAACAACCGCAATCGTAATTTGTGGCAATGTGTAAAGGGCTTGAGCTAAACGTGAAACATCCCCCATGATATCGCCGATTTCCATCGGGTTGTCCGGATCGAGCATCGCTTTGATGTCTCCACCCGCAGAAAATGCACGCCCTGCACCATTAATTAATAAAACTTGCACAGTCGCGTCCTTTTTCAACGATTCAAACACATCTGCAAGCTCTTTCATCATGACTCCATCCATTGCGTTCATGGACGCAGGTCTGTTCAATGTTAGACGGGCAAGACGCCCCTCCGTTTTTAATTCTACTGTTTTATACAAAATAACTGCACCTCTTTCAATGAAATGAATAACCATTCAATTAATGCTATTCGACTCTTTCATTGAAAGTCCTTTATTTTTTGACAGTTTCGGGAAAAATCCCGTCAAGAAACGCCAGTTTTTTCTCAATTGATTCTTCGTACGTCAATATATACGCCGCTGGATCTTTCGGGTTATAAAATTGTTTAATTCGCCCAGTGTTACGGTCGATAAACTTGCTTGAAGCCCCGCATCCAACGCCAATAATCGTTTGTACTTCTTCCATAATGACGATATTGTAAATGCTTTCTTCCCCTGGTTTTGCATAGCCAACGTTTTCTAAATTACCTAAAATATTTTTTTGACGATATAAATAATAAGGATCATAGCCGTTTTTCTCGTTCCATTCTTCCCCGAGCTTCATCATTTGTTCGACCGTTTTCCGATCGGCCACTTTATATTTATTTCGATTTTGCGACATTTCAGATGCCCGTTTGAAAGATAATGTATGGATGGTTAATGATTCAGGTTGCATTTTTTCTGTTTCCGCAAGCGAGTGTTCAAACTCCGCCATGCCTTCATTCGGCAAGCCAATAATCAGGTCCATATTAATATTCTTCATGCCCATATTCCGCGACAACCAAAACTTATCCACTGTCTCTTGAACAGTGTGGTGGCGACCAATTGCCTTCAACGTTTCATCCGTATAAGACTGTGGATTAACACTTATCCGATCAATGCCCCATTTTTTCAACACATCTATTTTCGCAGGTGTAATGGTATCCGGGCGCCCCGCTTCTACTGTAATTTCTCTAACGGCTTCCATATTCGGAAATGATTCGTACATCGTCTTGTACAGTTCATCCATCTCTTCCGCTTCGATAGACGTTGGCGTTCCACCGCCGAAATAAATCGTCGTGATTTTCATATCTTTTTCTGTAAGCCATCTTCCCATTTCACGAATTTCTTCGTGCAGACCATCCAAAAACGATTCGACGCGACCGCTTTTTCGGCGAATCGCATAAGCAGGAAACGTGCAATAAGCACATTTTGTCGGACAGAAAGGAATCCCGATATAAATGCTCACTTCATCTTTTAGATCATATAAATCAGGAACTGAACGAAGTTGGATCGCTGCAATTTTAGCTAACAGTTCTCCTTTTTCACGAGAAACCCGATAGTTTTTCATGATTTTTTCAACCGCTTCTTCCGAATCAAGTCCTTCTCGACGATACTTATGATATAACTTCATCGGTCTAATGCCCGTTAAAATTCCCCATGATTGTTTCATTTCAGTTGCCTGTTCAAGAACTTCCAAAAACACATGCGAATAAATTCTCTTTAATTGACGAGATTTAACTTTCGCATCACCAACTTCCTCAATTTCCGAAAACGTTGCTTCATATTGTTTTCCTTCATAATTCAAAATCGCTTTTGCAGAAAGTTTATTTCCTTCAAGTTCCTTGAAGATAAAATCCACCTTACTCGCATTTTCTGCATCCTCAGTAATAATTTCGCATTGTTCAAAGAAAAGATTCGCCAGATGCGCAAACATACGAATCCAGTCTTGTGCAAATGTATTTTCAATTTTAATTTTTTGCATGGCATTTCCCAACTTTCTATTTTCTAGTTCCTTATTGTATCGCTCAAGATGAAGGAATGCACGTTTTCTTCAAGAAAAAAGACAAAAATAAAAACCGACCTAAGTCAGTTTTTTAATAAAACTGACCTGCCAGTTTTTAATAAAACTGACCTGCCGGTTTTTTAATAAAACCAGCCTGCCGGTTTTACTTTAGATTGATTCATATATTTCTTGGACAGGTTTCATTAACACACGATTAACCTCTTCGATTAACCCGCTTAACTTCATTTCCGCTTCCAGCATCGCCATAATTTTTTCGTTTGACTGAGCGAGCTGTGCTGTTTTCTGCGCGTACTCCAGTTCATCAGCTTCTACTTCTTCTCCAGCCATTTGTTTTTCCTGCAGGTCAAGCTGGATTTTACGGAAGTTTTTGAACAACGCCAATGCATCTTCATCCGCTTTAACTACCGCAACCGCTTGTTGAACCTCTGAAAACTCAGTCGTTTTTCTAAATGTTGCTTCCAGTCTGTTTAAATCATCGTAAATATTTACAGTCATATATAATTCCTCCTAAGTAAGATTTGTCGCAAATACGATTAAACCTTGTACAATACCAATCGCCCCGCCTAACACTGCACCTAGAACTGTGATCATTTTGAATTCACGTCTTGAAATGCCTAGTACAAGATCTTCCAACACTTCCACCGGGAATGAATCGACTTGCTCTCTAACCATATCATCTATTTTCAATTTGCGAAGCGATTTTTCTAATTGTTTATCGACTTGCCCGAAAGCGAATTGAATTAAGGTCGGTGTGATATGACTAGCTGTCCAATTTGCGCCATCAGGCCAATAATCCTGTAAAGTCTTATCCAGGCGGGATTCAATCGCCAATTCTTTTTTCACATAGCCCTTAATCGACCCAAACAGTCCGTCCCAATCAAAACCAGCAAGCAGTTCGTTCGCTGGACGTTTTTGGAGTTTTTCCCATTCATTTAAAATAATTGTATTCACAAGATTGTAAGTGCCTGGCGCTGCAATGAATTTTAACGCTTCACGCTGAACTTTCCCAACAAGTGATTCTGATTCTCCGAAAAACATATTTACCATACTACCGAGCGTCCCTTTCGATGCAAGAAAATCATCGATCAACTTACGAAACATTGCTTTTCCTTCATCAGACTCGAAATACTGTTCCGATTGTTTCAAAATATAGGTCGTTATTTGCGGAATTCGTTCTTCCGCTTCCAACCGCCATTTTTCTGGAAGCAAATCTTCTACAGTCCCTGTTGTCAGTTTGTTACGAACTAACAAAAGGCGATCATCGACTAACTCGACAACTTTTCGTTCGATTTTTTCTGGAACAGCAGTAGCACCTGCAACTTCCAACCACTCATTCAATGTTTTGTCCGAATGCAAAACATGTTCCTCTAGTTTTTGTTGAAGAAATTTCTCTGCCTTCTCTTCCATCTCCGGCGTTAATAATTTCTTTTTAAACGTTTCAGGCGTCAAAAGATAGTTCGTAACCGTTTTTCCAAATTGCCTTGCCAACTCATCTCGTCGCTTTGGAATTAGCCCAGGGGTAAAAGGTACCCGCCAAGAGCCGATATACTTTGCCTCATGCGGCCTAAATAGCATTTTAATCGCTAAATGGTTTGTAAAACCCCCAATAAGCGCTCCGATTAATGCCATAAATAATAATGTCCATAAAAAATCCAATTGCTTCACCTTTTTCCGTTTCGCTACTTTTTAATTATAACAGAATAAAAGCAAACGGAAAAATTAGTCGCATTGTTACAAAGCATTATACATCGTTGAAAATCGAATGGCATGCTCCATTTCATCATTCATGGCAATGAATATTGGATTATACGCTTGTTGAATTGGAATCGATAACAGCATCAACTTATAAGTTTCCACAGCTTCTAATTCATCAAGAAGCGCTTGTTTTGCACACTCTTTCAAATTATAACAAGGCAATCTTTTCTTCGGGTTTTGTACAAACCTCCCCGTAAGCATATAATAGAGTTGTTGAAACATTTCATAATGACTTTTTTCATCTTCATACGCATGCTTGATGAAATCTTTCCACAATGGATCATCTGTCAATTTATACATCGATTTATAAAAGTGGTAATCTTTGAATTCGTCCTCAATGGACTGCTTCAATTTATCAATAAACAAGTCAGCATCCTTTCGCATGTCTTTTTCCAATTTTATGCGATACGGTTCTGTCTTATGAGAGGGGTACTACTATGCTACAACATTTTAGCTATAAACCAATGTTCGAAAACACACAACTACCAGGTTGGACATTCTCCTTTTTCTTTAAGAGCGTCAGGTATACCGGCGAATACTTACCGGACGGCACCATTAAATGGCTCGGTGAAACACCACCTGAAGAAGAAAACATTAAGAAAATGATTCACGAATTAATGACTTTTCATGTGTATGACTAAATAAGTTTGCATTCTTTAAAAATGATTTAGTGCTCCAAGGAAAGAGCGATTTTCTCTTTCGCACTATGTTCGCTTTCCTGCGGGCGAGCGCACAGTGCGGAAAGATATAGTTCAATCTTTCCCTGCCGCTTCCCTCGCTGCGCTCAGTCCAGGGTCTCGGCTAAGGAAAGAGTGAACTTCTCTTTCGCACTTCGCTTTCCCGCGGGAGTCTCACGACTGCGCACTAAATCATAGAGTAGTATCAAATAAATATTCTTATTTAAGAAACCCTTTAAACATGAATGATAACTTATAATTTCATTTCATATTGTATATGGGGGTGTATCAAAGTGAAGAATAATAGACTGATTCCTTTCTTATTATTTCTTATCCTTATTTCTATTTCTTTCTTCAGTTTTTCTTATGCAAAAGAATACCGATTTGATAAGAATTTTCTTGACGTAGGCTATAAAGAAGTTCATGAAGCACTTAAGGAAAGCGAGAAACATTTTGAACATGATATTGTCTTACCCATTCAACTTCCACCAATTGTTTTCACTCATAATTTAGGTAGACTTACTAATTTGGAAGGGAATCAAAATGATTACTTTGAAATTACTTATCTAAATCAAAACTTAGGACAGAGTCATTATAATATCGAAATAAGGCCTATCAATGTGAAGGTGAAAATAAATGAAGATAAAATTGAACGAACATTAAAATTGAGTAATAGTAATGAAGCGATATTTAGTACTACAATGATGCAGGGATTTAATATTCTCGCATTCGAAAAAGGTGGATTTCAATATCTTTTATCTATCGATAAAAGAGTTTCCGATGAAGTAACACCAGAAACATTAGTGGAAATAGCTAACTCGGTGAATTATTGATTTTGTAATTGCTGCTTTTTAAAGGTAAACAAAACCTTAATAACACGATTTGAAAATCTCTCACTAGGAGGAATTTTTGAATTGGTTCATTCCTCCGACAACTTTCTTCTCCCAAAAATAAAATAATAATACGTTGACGAAATTACATACAAGACTCCGGTTATACTGAACGCATATGTATAGCCCCAATAAGAACCAAATGAAATGACGAGCCCCGCAGCAATCGGTCCCATAGTAGCCCACCCTAGCTGGAAAACGGTTTGATTGATGGAATTGGCTAGCCCTTTATATTTGTCTGAAACGATTTCCATTGCCACAGCGCTTTGAATCGGATTCCCCGCATTCATTAGCGCTTGCCGCACCAAAAACCCGATAGAAGCGAGTAGGAGAGATGTCGTATAAGCTGTCAATATCAAAAATGGGATGGATACGATTTGGAATAATATTAAGGCTCTCACTTTCCCGACTTTCTTCACTAATACTGGCCCGATAAGCATAGCGACCGCTGTCATTCCAGATCCCAATGACAAAATTAGGCCTATAAATGAATTGGAAGCATCGAAACGATTCGAGAAGTACAAGTTCAAATATGGAATTACTAATCCCGATCCGAGTCCAATGAGCAGACTTGCAAACGAGAAATGGAAAATGAGAATGAGGTTTCTTTTTAAACTATCGTCAATCTCAGGTTTTTCCTCAAGGACTTCTTTTACAACAATAGGCTCTGGATTCTTATTTTGCAGTTTGAATAGCGGGATAAGCCCAATCGTGAAAGTGATCGCACCGATTAGTAAAGCCCAACGGATTGATTCCACTGCGCCGAGCGATAATGTGACTTGAAGAACATCCGATAATACTCCGCCAAATAAACTTCCAATGACATTCGCAACTGTCATTAAAGCAAAATGCATACTAAACATATGAACACGTTCTTTAGGTTTTGTGTTCTCTGCAAGAAACGGAACACCAGAAACTTGAACGAATGCCATAAAAATACCTGTTAAAAAGGCAGCATAAACAATCGGCGTTTCTACAACTGTCATACTACGATAAAACAACGTAATCGCGCCAAATAATGCCCCGCCGATTATCATCCATTTCCGCCCGAATCTATCGCTTAAAAATCCAGCAGGAATAAGCATGATCGCAGATGCCAGCGCCGTCATCGAGATTACTTTACCGTTTATCGTTTCCGGCATGCCAAGCTCTTTGATATAGAGATTATACATAACCATAAAAACACCCATTCCAATCGAAATGAGTACATTTGCAAGCATGAACAATTTAACGTTTCTATTAAATGCAGAAACTTTCTTCTTCCAATCCGCAAACCACTTCCACATACTATTCCCACTTTCGCGCATGATACTTCGACACTCTAAATATACGCTTTCCAGAATAGTTTAGCAATGGGAATCGAGGAACAAAATCATGCGAAAAAACGTTACGGGAATAAACCAGTGAGATACGGGAGCAAACTATTCCGTTACGGGAACAATGGACGTCGTTACGGGAACAAAATCGTGCAAAAAAACGTTACGGGAATAAACCAGTGCGATACGGGAGCAAACTGTTCCGTTACGGGAGCAACAGGCATCGTTACGGGAACAAAATCGTGCGAAACACGTTACGAGAACAAAATTGAGAAATAATCTGATACGAGCTCAAAGATCAAAAGCGCAATGACCTGTCTTGTCTAGTCAGGCATAAATAATCCAATGGCATTGCAATCTTTTCCAAGGGAGATTGTAGTTCAGCCAGAATGCTTATGACCCGGGTTGGCGCCAGGAGCTAGATGTGAACCCTCTTTATTTGAAGATATTCGCAGTCCATAATTTTATAGTTTCTAAAGCAACAAAAGAAAAGAATGCCCCCCTATTAGGAAGACATCCTTTCTATAAGATTGTATTCAATTATCAACACAATGATTCTTAAGTTCCGCGAGCATTGGTTCACTAATCATTCTAAATTGAAATGGCAATTTCATTTCCGCCATCCATTGCATATCTTCGTGATTTACGGAGAATAACACACCGCTTAGTCCTTCCGGAAAGAAGAGTTCGATGCGGCATATACAATCAAACCTATTAGATATCTCTATAATATATTCATTTGTGATTCGATTATCCTTAAACACTTTTTGTTTCTTAAACAGCATGGCAACCGCTTCGTCATGAGCATCCCCGCAAGCCAAAGTTTCTTCTTCTGTCAAACAAACAAGCCGGCTCCAATATGCATAAGCAGCCTTGCCGTGCTGACTAAAAAAGGTAAAGTCACCCCGATTGAAATGAGTGGATCCTTTAATCGACAAAATCCTTTCAATAGGTGCATCTGTGAAAAGTGTATATGCTTCCATCATCACTATAAAAAGATTTTGCATACGATGTAATAAATAAATCCACTATCACTTCAGCCCCCTTCATTTATCCAACCCTATTTGTCGTTCCCGCCTGCAATTTATACATTTGCGCATACTGACCGTCCAATGTTAGAAGTTCATCATGCGTTCCACTTTCGATAATCTCCCCGTGATCAAGTACTAATATCCGGTCTGCGTTTTTAATTGTGGAAAGTCGATGCGCGATGATGAAAGTTGTTCTACCTTTTTTCAGAACGTCCATCGCGTGTTGAATAATCTCTTCAGTTTCAGTGTCAATATTTGATGTTGCTTCATCTAAAATCAGAATCGCTGGATCGAATGCAAGCGCCCGTGCAAATGAAATGAGCTGGCGTTGTCCTGAAGAAAGCGTACTTCCTTTTTCAACGACCTCTTCATCAATCCCATTTGGCAGATGCTTCAAGAGTCGGTCGCCGCCAACCGCATCCAGTGATTGTTGCACCTTATCGCGGGTAATCCGCGAATCCCCAAGTGATATATTCGATTCCACAGTACCGCTAAATAAATACGGATCTTGTAAAACAATCCCCATATAATCACGAACAGTTTGCCGTGGCATCTCACCGATGTTCATCCCGTCAATTGTAATGGTACCTTTGGATACATCGTAAAACCGAAACAGCAAGTTCATAATCGAACTTTTTCCAGATCCGGTGTGACCTACTAATGCAACGGTTTCCCCTTGCTTCGCTTCGAATGAAATATCTTTCAACACATATTCTTCTTCATTATAAGCAAACCAAACTTTTTCAAAACGAACATTTCCACGATATCTAGCAACCTTCTTATCACTAACCGGTTCCCCTTCACGATCGAGTAAACGAAATACACGCTCAGCCGCTACCAGTGAATGTTCTAGCTGCGCAAATTGGTTGACGATGCCTGTTATCGGATTGAAAAGCCTTGTAATATAATCTACAAATGCATAAAGCATCCCGACTGTAATGACACTTTCCGCCGATAATGACGCGCCCCCGAAATACCAAATGAAAATAACAAATGTTAGGGAGCGGATGACGTCAACTAAGTTGTATGACGTCGCTGCTTCCACTTTCAATAATTTATTTTGGTAGTGGAAATGCTCATCATTGAGTTCTTTAAACTCTTCTCCCATTTGTTTTTCCCGACGAAATGCTTGAATAATGGTCATCCCATTTATGGATTCATTGATCATCGCGTTCATATCACTTACTTTGTTTCGAATGATATGGTTCACTTTCGATGCAAACTTCCGGTAGGCCTTCATCCAAATATAAAGAATCGGCAACACGAACAATGTAATTGCGCCCATCTTTGGGTCTAAATAAAATAACGCCACAAAGATTCCGGTAATATACATGCCGCTGATTGCAAATTGTGAGAGCACCGTGACATATAAATTTCGAATCGCTTCTGTATCGTTCGTGATTCGTGCTACAACTTTCCCGGCAGGCAAGTTATCAAAATAACGAATGGGCAATGTTTGGATATGCTCATATAAGTCATTTCGCATTTTCTGAATGACGCGATTGGCGGCATTCTGTAATAATAAATATTGGAAATATCTAAGTATCGCCGTCACAACAGCAAGACCAAAAAAGATCGCTAATAATTTGGCTATCGGGGCAAAATCAATGCCCCCGTCTACTGCGCCTGCGATATGTTCATCAATAATCTTCTTCGCAATCATCGGCCCCATTAAATCCGCTGTTACGGCAAATCCTAGTAGGACTATTCCTGCGATCAGCAACTTTTTATATTCAAGTGCGTAATGTAATAATCGTTTACCGGTACCCATATTAGCCCACCTCCCCGATTTGTTGGCGGTCGAATTGTTCTTTGTACCAGCCGTCATATTCTAGTAACTCTTCATGCGTTCCTTCTTCTACAATACGCCCATCATCAAGCACGATAATCCAATTTGCATGTTGTATTGCCGATAAACGATGCGTCGTAATAATCGTTGTTTTCCCTTTCCGTTCCGCTTGAATATTCTCAATGATTTTTGCTTCTGTTTTAGCATCAACCGCTGAAAGCGAATCATCCAATATTAAGATTTCCGGATTCTTCACGAGTGCACGGGCGATTGAAATTCGTTGTTTCTGTCCTCCAGATAAAGCAATCCCTTTTTCCCCGACAAGTGTATCCAACCCGTCAGGAAGCATTTCTAAATCTTTTTCAAAATACGATAGACGAATCGTTTCGGAAATATCCTCTTCTGTTGCATCCGGTCGTCCAAACAAGATATTTTCACGAACCGACCTTGAAAAAAGTACGTGATCTTGCGGAACATATCCAATCCAATCTCTCACTTGATTTTTGGTCAGTGACTGTAAACTTACCCCTGAAAAAGCAATTTCCCCAGAACCAGCAGGGTATTCTCTCAGCAGTTGCTTAACAAACGTTGTCTTCCCGCTTCCGGTCTTTCCAACAATCCCAAGCGTATTTCCTCTGTCTAATTGCAACTGAATATTATCCAAGTTAACGGTCCCAGATGTTGGATACGTAAAGACAACATCGCGGAATCCAATGCTTTCCGGATTAGAAACAGCGGCCGGTGATGCTGGATCTTTAACATCTTCCTCATAATCAAGCGTTTCGGTCACTCGGTCTAGCGACGCATTCCCGCGTTGCATAACGTTGATTAATTCGCCGATTGCGAACATCGGCCAGACAATCATTGACAGATAAACGTTAAACGTTACAAGTTTCCCGAGTGTCATAACCCCTTCCGAAACAAGATATGCACCGTATCCAAGCCCAATCATATAAGTAAGGCCTGTTAATATTTTGGAAATCGGCATAAACATCGCATCTATTTTTTCAACATGCATGTTCTTTTTAAAAACATCTTCCGTCATATCCGCAAAATTCTTTTCGCTCGATCGTTCTTGGACAAATGCTCGAACAACTCGGACACCTGCTACCGCTTCCAATACATTATCGTTTAAATCACCAAATGACTTTTGGGCGACCATATATCTTTCATGAATTTTCTTCCCTAGATACTGCATGATAAATGCCAATATCGGGAGTGGAAGTACCGCAGCAAGCGTTAACTTCCATGAGACGAGAAAACCCATCGTCAAAATCAACGTAAATAAGTAGACAGTCGAATCAACGAGCGTCATAATCCCAAAGCCAGCCGTTTGAGAAATTGCTCGAAGATCATTCGTCGACCTCGCCATTAAATCACCGGTTTTGTTCTTCTCATAAAATGTCGGCGTCATTTTCAAGAAATGACCCATCAAATTTCCGCGAAGTTGGCGTTCAATCACATAAGCACCGCCAAATAACTGAAATTGCCATACGAAGTTGCATACGTAATTTACAGTCATGATCAAAAGCATTGCGCCGATAAATCCAGCCAACAGTTTCACAGTCAATGTTTGCTGATAAATTGCATCGATTGCTTCCCCGATAAGCCAAGGCGGAAGAATGACAAGTACATTCGTAATCATCAACAAGATGAGTGCAATCGTGTACCTTTTCTGATTTTCTTTAAAAAACCATTTTAATTTAAATAAAACTGAAAACATAAATGAATCGACCTACTTCCTGTGTTATCTTACCTGAATTTTCCGATTTCCGATAAATAAAAAAGAGCACACGCCTCCTAGAGTAAGCGTGTGCTCATCATAAAGGAACGGCAGATATGCCATTCCGCTCAATTAATTAAATGAAAATTAACAGAAATCGGCTAGGCACGGTATTATTATTAAATTTATTCTTTTCATATCGTTTATTTTATTCATGGTCCGCACCTTCCTTTCTATTTCGGTTTTCGAAAGTTTTCGATTAAATTCAGATTAACACTACCAATTCTAATATGTCAATACTTTTTGAAATTAAAGTTAATTAATTCGCGGTAATTTTATTGTATGTTGAAATTAGAAATAAATGTGCAAATAATATTTTCCTAGTTTACACGAGTCTACAAGCGTATCCAATTGTATTTTTCCTATAAATAATTTATCATAGACTTAACTAACGATTTTACCACTACAGGAGGTGTACACTTCGTTCTACCCCCCATTTGGGTTTGGAATGAAGTAATTATTTGGAAATTGCCATACGATTGACAGCATTTGCTGTCTTGATCGCCCTCACCGCATTTTTCGTTGCGAGTGAATTTGCAATTGTGAAGATAAGGACAACACGAATAAACCAGCTCGTTGCCGAAGGTCACCCGAAAGCAATGAATGCTAAAAGAGTAATCAGTAATTTGGATGAATATTTATCCGCGTGTCAATTAGGGATAACGATAACTGCTCTCGGTCTCGGGATGCTCGGCGAACCGACCGTGAAATTAATGCTGAGTCCAGTCTTCGCCTATTTTGACACAACGTCAAGTGTAGCAAGCATCCTTTCTTTCATCATCGCCTTTACATTCGTAACATTTTTGCATGTTGTTGTTGGTGAATTGGCTCCCAAAACGATTGCGATTCAAAAAGCGGAGGAAATAGCGCTATTATTCGCTAAACCGCTCATATTGTTTTTTCATATAATGTATCCAGTTATTAAAGGAATGAACGGCTCTGCTCGTTTTATTCTAAAGTTATTAGGCTTCAAATCGATTTCCGATTCAGACGTTGCCCATACGGAAGACGAATTACGATTGATTTTATCCGATAGTTTAAAAGGCGGAGAGATCAATCAAGCGGAATATAAATATGTAAATAAAATATTTGAATTCGATGATCGTGTAGCCAAAGAAATTATGGCCCCACGAACAGAAATGATGACCATTGATAAAGAAATGACCTTGAGTCAAGTATTTGATATGTCGGGCGTTGAACAATATACGCGTTATCCAGTGACAGATGGTGATAAAGACCATATTATCGGCCTTATAAATATGAAAAATTTATTAACCGAATATATTAAAGATCCTACAGTAGGCAATCAACCTGTAGTCAATCATATGCAACCTATTATTAGCGTCATTGAAACGATTCCGATTGGCGACTTGCTGCTGAAAATTCAACGTGAACGAATCCATATGGCTGTTCTTATGGACGAATACGGCGGAACATCGGGGCTAGTCACGATTGAAGATATCTTGGAAGAAATCGTCGGGGATATCCGTGATGAGTTCGATACAGATGAAGTTCCTGAAGTTCAAAAAGTCGGAGAAAACCATTATATATTTGATGCAAAGTTACTTATTGAAGAGGTAAATGGAATTCTTGGTATTTCAATTGATGAAGAAGATATTGATACAATCGGCGGTTGGTTCATGACTGAACGCTTCGAAGCCATGAAAGGTGAAAAAATTATTGAACAAGGCTTTGAATTTATGATTAAAGATATGGATGGACATCACATACTGTATTTAGAAGTTTTGAAACACGAAGAGGAAGAAGCCGAAGATAGCGTTGAATTGTCGGCAGAATCCTAATAAAAGAGCGACTCTCCGTAAGGGGGTCGTTTTTTCATGCGGAAGGCGGTTGCTATATGGAACTCTATTCTAATTTGAAAGAAGGCGAAAAAGGGGCTTGGCTTAGTATTTGGACATACCTTGCACTAAGTGCCGTGAAACTTATTATTGGGTATATCGGATCTTCAGAAGCATTGAAAGCGGATGGGCTGAATAATACAACAGATATTATCGCGTCTATCGCAATTTTAGTTGGTTTACGGATCGCCCAAAAACCACCAGATGCGGATCACCAATATGGTCATATGCGGGCAGAAACGGTTGCGTCTCTTGTCGCCGCCTTCATCATGGCCTTCGTTGGTTTTCAAATATTACTTAGCGCAGGAAAATCAATCATCAATCCGGTAAAAGCATCACCTTCAATGCTGACTGCGGTTGTTGCAATCTTAAGTGCACTCGTGATGTTTTTGGTTTATCGATATAATTTAAACCTTTCAAAACGAATCAAAAGTGAAGCTGTTCGTGCTGCAGCATATGATAATCGTTCAGATGCCCTTGTCAGTGTTGGAACTGCCGTCGGGATTCTCGGAGCTGTGATCGGATTCCCGATTATCGACTCAATAACGGCTTTCATCATCGGTCTTTTAGTTATATACACGGCATGGAAAATCTTCTATCCAAGCGTCCATACGCTGACAGATGGTTTTGACGAAGATGATGTTGAATCACTCTCCGAAATCGTTCTTCGGGTCGAAGGTGTTGTCAAACTGAAAGAATTCAAAGGTCGCATGCACGGTAATTTAATGTTTATTGACCTGACGATAACGGTGAATCCAATACTCAACGTCATTCAAAGCCACCGGATCACTGAAGAAATTGAACGGAAAATCGGCGCTAAGAAACCACATTCCGTAATCCTAGTCCATATTGAACCTGATTTGACGAATTGACATTACTGCCATTGTTTGCTAACATGATTATTAATCAACAGGAAAGAGGTGAAGTGTTATGAATACTTTCAATATGGCTATTGTTGAATATCTGATTGGACCCATACCTTCGCCTGAAGTGTTTTTTTCCTAAGCATTTTTTTCTGTTCCGTGCGAATGAACCGTGGCGTCCAATCAGGATGTCACGGTTTTTTATTTGCAAAAACAGGAGGAATTATAATTGATTACACTAAAAGAATATGGTTGGAATAATACCCATGAAGCAAATTGGGAAGAGATAGATAATGAAAAATGCGTTCCAGGACGTATCACGCTTGAACATAAAAAAATGTATCGCGTCATCACCACTGAAGGTGAATGGTTATCTGTTTGTTCTGGTTCAATGCAATATGAAGCAACTGAACGCAAAGATTTTCCCGCTGTTGGCGACTGGGTTGCAGTCGAAAAAATGCCCGGAGAGGAACGTGGAATTATCCATGCGATTCTACCAAGAACATCACTTTTCTCAAGAAAAGTCGCGGGAATGACAATTGCTGAACAAATTATCGCCGTCAATATCGATATCGTGTTCCTTGTCATGTCGATGAATAATGATTTCAACGCAAGAAGACTTGAACGATACCTTGTAGCTGCCTATGATTCCGGTGCAACGCCCATCGTCGTGTTGACGAAAAAAGACATGTGCGACGATACTTCCTTTTATATTGAAGTGGCTCAAAATATCGCACTAGGCGCGGAAATATTCGCAGTAAGTAATGTGACTGGTGAAGGAATCGATGAATTAACGGCTTTGCTGAAAAACAATAAAACAGCGGCTCTCCTAGGCTCATCAGGTGTCGGAAAGTCATCAATAATGAACGCAATTTGCGGCAGTGAAATGATGGCCGTACAAGGCATCCGTGAAGATGACGCAAAAGGTCGCCATACAACTACCCATCGTGAACTCATCAAAATTCCGACCGGCGGCATTCTCATTGACACACCTGGTATGAGGGAATTTCAATTATGGGATAATAATGAAAGCCTCGATTCGGGATTCCAAGACATAAATGATTTGGCAAACAACTGTAAATTCATTGACTGCCAACATAATAACGAACCCGGCTGTGCCATTCAAAATGCCCTTTCCACAGGGGAATTAGCTGAAGATCGCTATAGCAGCTATTTGAAATTACAAAAAGAGTTAGCATTCCTTGACCGAAAATTGGACCGCGCTGCTCAAGCCACAGAAAGAAACAAATGGAAAAAAATTACGAAAAGCATGCGCAAACATCCGTCGAAGAAAAATAAATAGAAATAACGAAAGAAGTGGAGAATCACAATGCAGTGATTCTCCACTTTTCTCTTTATACCAACCATCTGTCATACGGCTTGTATTTAACCTCAATCGATATGAATAATAGATTAATCTCATTAAAATAATGACACAGCCTTTTCACACCTCACATACAACTAGCAATCTGCGGTGAAGAATAATTTACTTGCATCGGCATTCACTTTATAATCAAAGATGTAATTATATAAGGGGTGGTTAAATGCAAAAACGGCAAGAAAACGGGCTGATATTCATCTCAATCGTATCTTTAGTCGCCACTTTGGGGTCATTATATTTCTCACAAATACGCGGATTTGAGCCCTGCACACTTTGCTGGTACCAACGAATTTTGATGTATCCAATCATACTTATTGCAGGTATTGGTCTTTTTCAAAAAAACGCTAATAGCGCATTAACAACAGCTGTCTTTGCGTTTATCGGTGGAGGGATTTCACTTTATCATTATGGAATTCAAAAACTCGCATTCCTAAGCGACAGCGCACCTGCATGCGGGGATGTACCATGTACAGGGCAATATATTAATTACTTTGGGTTCGTTACGATTCCATTTCTCGCACTACTTGCATTTTTACTTATCGCAATCACAAGCCTTTTCATGATGAAATGGCAAAAGGAGACGAAATAAATTGAAAAAATTATTAGTCATTGGCGGCATCATCGTTGCTATCTTTATTCTCATTGTTGTTCTTACCAACAAATCGAATGAAACAAAACTGAAAGATAATCCATACGGCACGGAAAAACTAGAACAATCAACCATTAACCTAATCGGCAATGAAAACTACAACAATATTATCTTGCCCGATGAATTGGCAAAAAAAATTAAATCAGGTGATCCAGTGACAGCATACTTTTTCAGCCCTGATTGCCCGTACTGCATGGAAATGACGCCTGTTCTTATGCCGATTGCAAAAGAGATGGACGTTACTGTGTATCAGTACAACTTACTTGAATTCAATCCACAAGCTTCATCTTACGGAATTAGATCAACACCTACACTTATCCACTTTAGAGACGGAAAAGAAGTTGGAAGAATGGTCGGAGCTCAACCAGCAGATAATATTCGTTTATTTTTCGAAGAATATGAATCAGAGTGAGTTATTTTGGAAGGATGAAATTTTATGAGTTCATTTAAATACACAACGACGGAAGAAGGTTCGACGATTGAACATCTTCTCCGCGAACAATGGCAAGCAGGAAAAAAGACAGTTCACTTAATGCGAATGGCTAAAAGTGTAACTGGAACTGACGGTGAGCCAATCGATTGGCGAACGCCTCTTGCCGCGGGTACTGAATTAACTTTCACTGTTCCCGATGCCAATTCATCGTATATTCCCGAAGAAAAGGAACTACAAATCCTGTTTGAAGATGAACATATTATTGCAGTAAATAAACCCGCAGGAATTACGACTCACCCCGATGGTCCAGGGCAAAACGGTACATTGATGAACTTCGTCATGGCATACGTTGCCAATCAAGGCGGAGAGTATGCAGAACATATTCACCGACTCGACAAAGGAACTTCCGGCGTACTGCTCATCGCGAAGCACCCGATTGCAAAAGCACTTTTTGATCGAATGATCGAGCGCAATGAAATCGTTCGGAAATACGAAGCGGAAGTAGACGACCAACTAAAAAGACCAAAAGGAACCATCAAACTTCCAATCGGTCGAGATCGTCACCATCCAGCAAAACGTATTGTTTCGCTCTCCGGCCAATCAGCAGTAACACATTTCCGTGTGATTGAACGTAAAGCAGATTCAACAATCGTGGAAGCTGAACTTGAAACAGGACGCACACACCAAATTCGTGTCCATCTCGCGCATCTTGGACATCCCGTAGTTGGCGACACGCTATACGGCGGTAGTCAAACTAATGACGGCGAGTTCCGCCTAACAGCAACGGGATTATCATTCATTCATCCATTTACGAAGGAAAAAATAAGTATAGAACAATAAAAAAATGCCTGGGGAGCTATTCTTTTCCCTAGGCATTTTTTCATCTTAAAAATCTTCCGGATTTGATCCAACACGCTCATTTAAGTTTAATGCATTAATTTTTTTCATCTCTTCTTCAGTTAATTCAAAATCAGCAACATCGATATTTTCATCGATTCTTTGTGGTGTGACCGATTTAGGAATAACGATTAAATCACTTTGTAAATGCCAACGAATAATAACTTGTGCAGATGTCTTTCCATATTTACTTCCTATGCTTTCTAGTAACGGATCAGATAATAATTCTCCGCCTCTTGCCAATGGCGACCAAGAAGTAACCGCAATATTATTTTCAGCGCAAAATTGTCGTAAAGGCTCTTGGATCAATCTTGGATGAACTTCCACTTGATTGACCATCGGACGAATATTGGCTTTCGCAAAAACTTTTTCTAAATGATGGATATGATGATTCGAAACACCCGTTGAACGGATCAATTTTTCATCATATAAACGTTCAATCGCCTGATACGTCTCGACAAAGCTATCTTTCACCGGCCAATGCGTTAAATACAAATCCAAGTAATCAAGTTCTAACTTTTCTAGAGAAACTTCAAATGCGCGCAATGTTTCATCGTAACCTTGATCTGTATTCCAAACTTTAGATGTGATGAATAGATTTTCTCTTGGAATGCCCGAAAGGCGAATCGCTTCTCCAGTTTCTTTTTCATTCCCATAAACTGCCGCTGTATCAACGGCACGATATCCTGTTTTTATGGCATGCGTAATCGCGTCGACTGTTTCTTCGGGGTCTTGCATTTTATAAACACCAAGTCCAAGTCGCGGCATTTTAACTCCATTTGAGAGTAATTTCGTTTCATTATATACACTCACTAGATATTCCTCCCCTTTATTTATACGCTTTTATTATACAAGCGAGAAATCTTTTTGACTATGAATTGCATTTCTACTTGAAATTACAGTGAAAAACGAATACTATTGATAACGGACTTAAAATCGTTCGTGTTTTGAAAGGAGAATTTTTGTGTTTCATTTAAAAGATCAACAAACGACTGCAAAAACTGAAATCCTTGCCGGTATGACAACTTTTCTTACGATGGCATATATAATCATAGTTAACCCGATAATACTAGCTGATGCAGGCGTTCCCTTCGACCAGGTATTTCTCGCGACAATTATCGCCGCAGCCGTCGGAACGCTATGGATGGCGCTATTTGCCAATTATCCAATTGCGATTGCGCCTGGCATGGGCTTGAATGCATATTTCACATCTGTTGTCCTGGCTTCAGATGGACAATTAGATTACATGACCGCATTCTCCGCTGTCTTTATTGCTGGTATTTTATTCGTTATTTTATCATTGACACCTTTTAGGGAAAAACTGATTAAATCTATACCTGAAAACTTGAAGCATGGAATTACTGCAGGAATTGGGCTGTTCATTGCTTTTATTGGATTAAAACTTTCCAAAATTGTCATAAGCCATGAAACAAATCTTGTTCAATTAGGAGATCTCACTTCTCCCCCTGTATTACTTGCATTGTTTGGGCTAATGGTCACTGTCGTTCTTATGACGTTAAATATTTATGGGTCAATTTTTATCGGAATGATTTTAACGGGAATTTTAGCTGTCTTTACAGGTCAACTGGAGTTCAAAGGCAGCTTGTGGCAAGTTCCATCATTACCCGAAGGCATTCTTGTCTGGAATCCTGTAAACGCAATAAATGATGTCATTTCTCACGGACTTTACGGTGTCGTGTTCGCATTTTTAATTGTTACGCTGTTTGATACAACTGGAACAATGATTGGAGTCGCCAAGCAAGCTGGACTTATGAGAGGAAACACATTGCCGCGTGCACGTCACGCTCTGCTCGCTGACTCTGTTGCGACTTCTGTTGGGGCAATGTTCGGAACGAGTCCTACTTCTGCTTACATTGAATCCTCATCGGGTGTAGCCGTAGGTGGTCGTACTGGCTTGACGACATTAACAGTTGGCGTATTATTTATGGTCGCAGCATTTTTCGGACCATTAGTTAGTACTTTATCGGGCGTATCCGCAATTACCGCTCCTGCATTAATTATTGTCGGTAGCTTGATGATAAGCGTTGTAAAAGAAATTGACTGGGATTCATTTGACGAAGCTTTTCCCGCATTTCTGATCATATTAACGATGCCATTAACATCCAGCATCGCAACTGGGATTGCACTTGGATTCATTTCTTATCCACTTTTAAAAGTTGTTAAAGGTAAATGGAGAGAAGTTCCAGTCCTACTATACATTTTTGCAGTCCTCTTTTTGTATCAGTTACTATTTTTGCCACATTAATAAGTTGGCGGGGATTTCATTTTTCATTTATATAGGGTATACTTAAAGAAGAATACACTGACTTAACAGGAGGTACATTCAATGGAAACTTTCTTTACATGGTTAGGCGAGCAAATGAACCTAATTCTTGTTTTAGGTGTGTGCGTTGCATTCCTATCTGCAATTCTTACAGGTGGATACGAGGACAAGCCTGGAACGAAACAAAAATCTAAAAAAGGCCACCAGCCTACATGAACAAAAATGGGACTCGCCAAATTGGCGGTCCCATTTTTTTAATGTAAATTAGGAAATGATTGTTGTCGAAGCGCTTCATAAACTAAAATAGCCGCCGTATTCGATAAGTTAAGTGCCCGAATATGATCATTCATCGGAATCCGAAGACAGCGATCTTCATTCTCCCGAATAATTTCATCTGGTAGTCCAGTCGTTTCTTTGCCAAAAACAAAGAATATATCCGCTGAAGTTTCCGAGTAATCAAAGGAGGAATACGACTTTTTTCCAAACTTCGTGATGAAATAAAATTGCGCCTCTGGATACTTATCGAATAACTCATAAATTCCATCATGGTAGGATACATCTACATGATTCCAGTAGTCTAGCCCTGCTCTTTTCAACATTTTATCCTCTGTCGAAAACCCAAGTGGTTTAATTAGGTGAAGTTTAGCTCCAGTTCCTGCACAAGTTCTTGCAATGTTTCCCGTATTCGCCGGGATAGCTGGTTCAAATAATGCGACATGTATTGCCATTTCAGCACTTCCTTAACTTTGTGGATTTTCAAGCATTTCTTTATCAATCGCTTTTTGTAATTCTGCGAGTACAGATGGATTTTCTTCCTTTTCAAGTGCCTGGCGAATACCTTCATAACTTTTCTCTGTTCCTATTTCTCCAAGTGCCCAAGCGATCGTTCCCCGCATCATCGGTCGTTGATCATTTAACAACATATCGATTAGTTCGGGCACAGATGATTCTTCCTTGAAATGTGCAAGTCCAATGACTGCATTTCTTTGAATCGGATTTTTACCGCGCCAGGAACCAGCTACATTCCCAAACCGCTCTCTAAACTGACGATTCGATAAGCGAAGGATTGGTTGTAAAAGTGGTTTCGCCAATTCTGGATCCGGGTGAAAAGCTCGTTGATGCAAGTTGTGTTTTTTCCGGTTCTTAGGACAAACAGTTTGGCAAGTATCACAGCCATACACACGATTGCCGATCTTAGCTCGGAATTCTTCCGGAATCGGTGTTTTCGTTTGCGTGAGAAAAGCAATACAACGCTGCGCATCAAGTTGCCCACCTTGGATCAGCGCACCTGTCGGACAAGCATCTAAACAAAGCGTACAATCCCCGCACTCATCCTCCATCGGCTGATCCGGTGCGAACGGTATATTCGTAATCATTTCTCCAAGATAAACATAAGAACCAAACTCAGGCGTTATAATCGAACAATTTTTCGCAGACCAACCAATGCCCGCTCGTTCGGCTACTGCCCTGTCAGCTAGTTCTCCTGTATCAACCATTGAACGAAGCTTTGCGGATGGCACATGTTCAATGATGAACTCCTCCAGTAGCTTTAATCTCTCCCGCAGAACAATATGGTAATCCGTTCCCCATGAAGCACGACAAAAAATTCCTCGGCGTTCACCCTTTTTTCCTCTAGGCGAGTTTTCCATCCGGGAAGGATAAGCGATTGCAATAGAAATTATACTCTCTGCTTGATCAAGAAGAAGTGCGGGTTCTGTACGTTTATCCAAATCCTTTTCCTCAAACCCCGATTGATAACCGAGTTCCTGTTGACGAACTAAACGATTTTTTAATTCGCGGAACGGTGCTGCTGTCGTAAAACCAATTTTATCGATCCCGATTGTCTTCGCATAATTTATGACTTCTTGTTGTAATTCGAGTGTATTCATTTGAAAACACCTCCTCTATGGTAAAATTAAAATATATTAAATAAAGGGTGATGACATTGAAGTTAAATTTAGATCCTGCACTTTTGGAAATTGTACCTACCTTTAAATTAGGCCTTAACCATTATACCAAAATTACCGTCTCAGAATCTCCTCAAATGCTAAAAGGTCGCTTACAATTATTTCAAGAACATCTTTTCTTCGACCTTGACGACAAAGCAGTGACTGATTTTCCCGGGATTAAAGAATGGCGCGAGGTCTGGAAATCATTCGGCGCCAATCCAAGTCGCCATCGCCATTCGACCGAAGCACTTATGCGACGTATTGCGAAGCAAAACTATTTGAGTTCATTTCACTCTGCAGTTGATTTAAATAATTTCTTTTCACTGCAATATGAAATCCCTGTTGGAATTTACGACGCGGACAAAATCAATGGGAACGTCACGCTTTCCGTCGGTACTAAGGACAGCGGATATGATGGATTGAATGGCCGTTTTAATTCTTTGGAGAACATATTAATCCTATCGGATGATGAGGGTCCATTTGGTAGCCCCTACGTCGATTCTGCCCGTACTGCCGTGACGGAAGACACGACTAAAGCACTTCACGTCTTCTTCCTTCGCCCATCAATGAAGTCAACTGAGTCGCTCGAATTAACAACCGCAGCTGGCAAGATGTTTACGGAGATTAGTAGTGGCGATGCTCAAGCCTATGTTTTACATGAAAATCAACCTTCGATTACAATTGAAGAATAGTAAAACGACTGGGAACAATCCTAATGGTGTCAGCCTATACCCTAACCGTGAAAATCGCTCCTACCGCTTTGGTGGTTAGGAGTGATTTTTATTCTCTCTTAGTATATCTTTTCGCTTTCAGCAATTCTTTTAAGCGCCCTCGCACGGCTTTGGTAAATTTCCAAGATCAAAGCAACGTTCAATAGGTGCATGAACTTATTCCATATGCTCAATTAATGGGATCTTTAGCCCTCCAACTTCTTTCATCCGCTGTTACACACTGCTTAACTCCCCGTTATAAAATCAAAAAAGACACAACCGAAGTTGTGTCTTTTTTTCTTAATACCCGAGGCCGGACTTGAACCGGCACGCCTCGCGGCATCGCATTTTGAGTGCGACGTGTCTGCCATTCCACCACTCGGGCGAAGAAAGGATATATAATAATAAACAAATAAAATCAAATTGGAGGCGGCAACCGGAATCGAACCGGTGGTAAGGGTGTTGCAGACCCGTGCCTTACCGCTTGGCTATGCCGCCATTGTAAAATTGGAGCGGAAGACGGGATTCGAACCCGCGACCCCGACCTTGGCAAGGTCGTATTCTACCGCTGAACTACTTCCGCAAAAACTGGGGTAGCTGGATTCGAACCAACGAATAACGGAGTCAAAGTCCGTTGCCTTACCGCTTGGCTATACCCCAAAAATCAAAAAGGGCGGCTGAGGGGAATCGAACCCCCGAATGTCGGAACCACAATCCGATGCGTTAACCACTTCGCCACAACCGCCATGATGGTAGTTACTATTTAAATGGGGCGGCTGAGGGGAATCGAACCCCCGAGTGTCGGAACCACAATCCGATGCGTTAACCACTTCGCCACAACCGCCATTATGATAGGTTTGTTTTAAAGATAACAGGGGTAGTAGGATTCGAACCCACACCAAAGGTTTTGGAGACCTTGATTCTACCGTTAAACTATACCCCTAAATTAAAAATGGTGGTGGGGGACGGATTCGAACCGCCGAACCCTGAGGGAGCGGATTTACAGTCCGCCGCGTTTAGCCACTTCGCTACCCCACCAATATGAATCTTATTACTATAAAAATGGTGGCTCAGGACGGAATCGAACCGCCGACACAAGGATTTTCAGTCCTTTGCTCTACCGACTGAGCTACTGAGCCATGCAAAATATGTGTTACTTTCAAATATATCAATGGCGGTCCCGACGGGAATCGAACCCGCGATCTCCTGCGTGACAGGCAGGCATGTTAACCGCTACACCACGGGACCATTTGGTTGCGGGGACAGGATTTGAACCTGTGACCTTCGGATTATGAGCCCGACGAGCTACCACTGCTCCACCCCGCGACAATAATATAGGAATTACTTTGTGATTATACGCATTTAGCGTGTTTGACACCTTACGCTTCGCTGTCGGTGTTAATCGCATTCTTCGTTATACGATTTGCTCCACCCCGCGACAATAATATAGGAACTACTTTGTAGATTTATGGTGGAGGATGACGGGCTCGAACCGCCGACCCCCTGCTTGTAAGGCAGGTGCTCTCCCAGCTGAGCTAATCCTCCGTAGAAATTGCTGGTGTTTATAACCTTTTTCCGGCAAGTGCTATTTTCGATAAGTGCCTCGAAAATATGCCTCAATGTCAAAACTTAGTTTTGACAGGTGATTCAAGGAAGAATTTTGGAACGCTTTGCGTTCCAAATTTCTCTAATGACCCCTACGGGATTCGAACCCGTGATACCGCCGTGAAAGGGCGGTGTCTTAACCGCTTGACCAAGGGGCCTAGATAATAATGCTTGAATTCGTAAGCTTTATGTATGAAATGTAAACTGGCGGAGAGCAAGGGATTTGAACCCTTGAGACAGCGCAAACCGCCTACACGATTTCCAATCGTGCTCCTTCGGCCACTCGGACAGCTCTCCAATTGGCTCCGCAGGTAGGATTCGAACCTACGACCGATCGGTTAACAGCCGATTGCTCTACCACTGAGCTACTGCGGAATAATACTAATCATTTATGTGTTATGCATTTAGTATTATATTGCAAAACAGCAGCCTAACAACGTCCTACTCTTGCAGGGGGAAGCCCCCAACTACCATTGGCGCTGAAGAGCTTAACTTCCGTGTTCGGTATGGGAACGGGTGTGACCTCTTCGCTATCGTCACTAGACTTATTTCACACGACAAGACTTATTATATCAAGTCTGTTAAATATTTCAAGCGTTTTTTCAAAGTTTTTAACTTTATTCGCTCAAAACTGGATAAAAAGTACATTATTGTTCACAAATCAGGGTCAATCAAACCCTTTTAACTTGATACGATGTCTAGCCTCAGCGACCAGACTCTCGGGTCATAAGCTGGCCCAGCTTATGCCTGTCGAGTCTAAACGGTCGCTTCGGCATTTCGTTATTAGGTTAAGTCCTCGATCAATTAGTATCCGTCAGCTACGTACGTCGCCGCACTTACACCCCGGACCTATCAACCTCATCTTCTCTGAGGGATCTTACTTACTTGCGTAATGGGAAATCTCATCTTGAAGGGGGCTTCATGCTTAGATGCTTTCAGCATTTATCCCGTCCACACGTAGCTACCCAGCGATGCCTTTGGCAAGACAACTGGTACACCAGCGGTGTGTCCATCCCGGTCCTCTCGTACTAAGGACAGCTCTTCTCAAATTTCCTGCGCCCGCGACGGATAGGGACCGAACTGTCTCACGACGTTCTGAACCCAGCTCGCGTACCGCTTTAATGGGCGAACAGCCCAACCCTTGGGACCGACTACAGCCCCAGGATGCGATGAGCCGACATCGAGGTGCCAAACCTTCCCGTCGATGTGGACTCTTGGGGAAGATAAGCCTGTTATCCCCGGGGTAGCTTTTATCCGTTGAGCGATGGCCCTTCCATGCGGAACCACCGGATCACTAAGCCCGTCTTTCGACCCTGCTCGACTTGTAGGTCTCGCAGTTAAGCTCCCTTATGCCTTTGCACTCTACGAATGATGTCCAACCATTCTGAGGGAACCTTTGGGCGCCTCCGTTACTCTTTAGGAGGCGACCGCCCCAGTCAAACTGCCCGCCTGACACTGTCTCCTGCCCCGATAAGGGGCATGGGTTAGAATTCCAATACAGTCAGGGTAGTATCCCACCAACGCCTCCTCCGAAGCTGGCGCTCCGGAATCTCAGGCTCCTACCTATCCTGTACAGACTGCATCAGAATTCAATATCAGGTTGCAGTAAAGCTCCACGGGGTCTTTCCGTCCTGTCGCGGGTAACCTGCATCTTCACAGGTACTATAATTTCACCGAGTCTCTCGTTGAGACAGTGCCCAAATCGTTACGCCTTTCGTGCGGGTCGGAACTTACCCGACAAGGAATTTCGCTACCTTAGGACCGTTATAGTTACGGCCGCCGTTTACTGGGGCTTCAATTGGAAGCTTCGCTTGCGCTAACCTCTCCTCTTAACCTTCCAGCACCGGGCAGGCGTCAGCCCCTATACTTCACCTTGCGGTTTTGCAGAGACCTATGTTTTTGCTAAACAGTCGCTTGGGCCTATTCACTGCGGCTCTCTCAGGCTTTAACACCTTACCAGAGCACCCCTTCTCCCGAAGTTACGGGGTCATTTTGCCGAGTTCCTTAACGAGAGTTCTCTCGATCACCTTAGGATTCTCTCCTCGCCTACCTGTGTCGGTTTGCGGTACGGGCACCTCCCGCCTCACTAGAGGCTTTTCTTGGCAGCGTGAAATCAGGGACTCCGGGGATAATTCCCCTTGCTATCACAGCTCAATGTTATAGAAACGGGATTTTCCTCGTTTCACACCTTACTGCTTAGACGCGCATAACCAACAGCGCGCTCACCCTATCCTACTGCGTCCCCCCATTGTTCAAACGGCGGGGAGGTGGTACAGGAATATCAACCTGTTGTCCATCGTCTACGCCTTTCGGCCTCGACTTAGGTCCCGACTAACCCTGAGCGGACGAGCCTTCCTCAGGAAACCTTAGGCATTCGGTGGAAGGGATTCTCACCCTTCTTTCGCTACTCATACCGGCATTCTCACTTCTAGGCGCTCCACCAGTCCTTACGGTCTGACTTCAACGCCCCTAGAACGCTCTCCTACCACTGACACCAAAGGTGTCAATCCACAGTTTCGGTAATCCGTTTAGCCCCGGTACATTTTCGGCGCGGCGCCACTCGACCAGTGAGCTATTACGCACTCTTTAAATGGTGGCTGCTTCTAAGCCAACATCCTGGTTGTCTGGGCAACGCCACATCCTTTTCCACTTAACGGATATTTGGGGACCTTAACTGGTGGTCTGGGTTGTTTCCCTCTCGACTACGAATCTTATCACCCGCAGTCTGACTCCCAAACATAAATCTTCGGCATTCGGAGTTTGTCTGAATTCGGTAACCCGGGATGGGCCCCTAGTCCAAACAGTGCTCTACCTCCGAGATTCTAACGTTTGAGGCTAGCCCTAAAGCTATTTCGGAGAGAACCAGCTATCTCCAGGTTCGATTGGAATTTCACCGCTACCCACACCTCATCCCCGCATTTTTCAACATACGTGGGTTCGGGCCTCCAGTAAGTGTTACCTTACCTTCACCCTGGACATGGGTAGATCACCTGGTTTCGGGTCTACGACCCCATACTAAATCGCCCTATTCAGACTCGCTTTCGCTGCGGCTCCGCATTCACTGCTTAACCTTGCATGGAATCAGTAACTCGCCGGTTCATTCTACAAAAGGCACGCCATCACTCGTGATCAATTCCGAAGAAAAGATCAACGGAGCTCTGACTACTTGTAGGCACACGGTTTCAGGATCTATTTCACTCCCCTTCCGGGGTGCTTTTCACCTTTCCCTCACGGTACTGGTTCACTATCGGTCACTAGGAAGTATTTAGCCTTGGGAGATGGTCCTCCCGGATTCCAACGGAATTTCACGTGTTCCGTCGTACTCAGGATACACTCTGGAGAGAATGAACTTTCGACTACGGGGCTTTTACCCACTACGGCGGACCTTTCCAGGTCGCTTCGTCTAATTCATTCCTTTGTAACTCCGTATAGAGTGTCCTACAACCCCAGGAAGCAAGCTTCCTGGTTTGGGCTATTCCCGTTTCGCTCGCCGCTACTCAGGGAATCGATTTTTCTTTCTCTTCCTCCGGATACTTAGATGTTTCAGTTCTCCGGGTTTGCCTCAAGTACGCTATGTATTCACGTACATGTACTACCCCATTACGGGCAGTGGGTTTCCCCATTCGGAAATCTCTGGATCAAAGCTTACTTACAGCTCCCCAGAGCATATCGGTGTTAGTGCCGTCCTTCTTAGGCTCCTAGTGCCAAGGCATCCGCCGTGCGCCCTTTCTAACTTAACCTAAAATATTCATCAGTTTCCATCGCATTTGAATGCTCTGGTCACTGTTAAACATTTTTCTTGAACACGACTAGACAGCGATGTAAAGTCAATGTTCATTAAAAAGGTATTGCATTGTCAATTACAAATGTAATCGACACGATTGATTACTTGATTTGTTACTAGTAATATAATTTTATCCAGTTTTCAAAGAACAAATTTACTTTCAACAAAATAAATTGGTGGAGCCTAACGGGATCGAACCGTTGACCTCCTGCGTGCAAGGCAGGCGCTCTCCCAGCTGAGCTAAGGCCCCAATATATTTTTATGGTGGGCCTAAGTGGACTCGAACCACCGACCTCACGCTTATCAGGCGTGCGCTCTAACCAGCTGAGCTATAGGCCCCTTTCGGGATTGGAGAAATACACTTCTATCTCTCAGCAAAATAAGGGAACTTGGTTGCCCCTCATCACTTATTATTATGAAGTTCAATATTATAGCTGGTTAGGTAACCATAATGAGCCTTCAAAACTGAACGCAAAACGTCAAGTGGGTTTTTTAGCAAGATTATTTCAACGCAGTTGAATAATTGCTAAAAGAACCTTGCAGATAGAATCTGCATTCCGAATGTTGAAAGGTCAAACACGAAGTGTTTTCGCTTTCGAACATAATCCTTAGAAAGGAGGTGATCCAGCCGCACCTTCCGATACGGCTACCTTGTTACGACTTCACCCCAATCATCTGTCCCACCTTCGGCGGCTGGCTCCCAAAAGGGTTACCTCACCGACTTCGGGTGTTACAAACTCTCGTGGTGTGACGGGCGGTGTGTACAAGACCCGGGAACGTATTCACCGTGGCATGCTGATCCACGATTACTAGCGATTCCGGCTTCATGCAGGCGAGTTGCAGCCTGCAATCCGAACTGGGAACGGTTTTATGGGATTAGCTCCCCCTCGCGGGTTGGCAACCCTCTGTACCGTCCATTGTAGCACGTGTGTAGCCCAGGTCATAAGGGGCATGATGATTTGACGTCATCCCCACCTTCCTCCGGTTTATCACCGGCAGTCACCTTAGAGTGCCCAACTGAATGCTGGCAACTAAGGTTAAGGGTTGCGCTCGTTGCGGGACTTAACCCAACATCTCACGACACGAGCTGACGACAACCATGCACCACCTGTCACCGCTGTCCCCGAAGGGAAAAGCATATCTCTATGCCGGGCAGCGGGATGTCAAGACCTGGTAAGGTTCTTCGCGTAGCTTCGAATTAAACCACATGCTCCACCGCTTGTGCGGGTCCCCGTCAATTCCTTTGAGTTTCAGCCTTGCGGCCGTACTCCCCAGGCGGAGTGCTTAATGCGTTTGCTCCAGCACTAAGGGGCGGAAACCCCCTAACACTTAGCACTCATCGTTTACGGCGTGGACTACCAGGGTATCTAATCCTGTTTGCTCCCCACGCTTTCGCGCCTCAGCGTCAGTTACAGACCAGAAAGCCGCCTTCGCCACTGGTGTTCCTCCACATCTCTACGCATTTCACCGCTACACGTGGAATTCCGCTTTCCTCTTCTGTACTCAAGCCTTTCAGTTTCCAATGACCTTCCACGGTTGAGCCGTGGGCTTTCACATCAGACTTAAAAGGCCGCCTGCGCGCGCTTTACGCCCAATAATTCCGGACAACGCTTGCCACCTACGTATTACCGCGGCTGCTGGCACGTAGTTAGCCGTGGCTTTCTAATGAGGTACCGTCAAGGTACGGGCAGTTACTCCCGTACTTGTTCTTCCCTCACAACAGAGTTTTACGATCCGAAAACCTTCTTCACTCACGCGGCATTGCTCCATCAGACTTTCGTCCATTGTGGAAGATTCCCTACTGCTGCCTCCCGTAGGAGTCTGGGCCGTGTCTCAGTCCCAGTGTGGCCGATCACCCTCTCAGGTCGGCTACGCATCGTCGCCTTGGTAGGCCGTTATCCCACCAACTAGCTAATGCGCCGCGGGCCCATCCTGCAGTGACAGCGTAAGCCGTCTTTCAGAGTTTGTTCATGCGAACAAACTGATTATTCGGTATTAGCCCCGGTTTCCCGGAGTTATCCCCATCTGCAGGGCAGGTTGCCCACGTGTTACTCACCCATCCGCCGCTAACAAAGAAGAAACAAGTTTCTTCCCTGTTCGCTCGACTTGCATGTATTAGGCATGCCGCCAGCGTTCGTCCTGAGCCAGGATCAAACTCTCCATAATAGAGAAACTTGAATAGCTCGAGTTTCATTTTGCTGACTCCGAATCCGAAGATTCGTTTTTGTTTCGATTTAACGAAACGTTATATCTTGACGTTTTGCTGTTCAGTTTTCAAGGTTCATTATTTCATAAATTAAAAGCTAATCTATTTTACTTGACGTTAATTCGTGACGTCCTCTTAAAGCGACTTCTCTAATATAACACCTCTGTCCAAAAGAGTCAAGAACTATTTTCAACAACGTTTTCAAACGTTTAGTTCGAAGTTCCCTTTCAAGCGACAAACAATAGAATAACACGATATGACCTAGGATGTCAACATAAATTTAATGGAGCATTGATAAGTTGCTCCATTAAAGTATTCCATTCTCACATCACTTGATATTCCCGATGCTTAATCAGTTCATTTTTAGACATGCTCTCTATTACTTTAATAAAACCTTTTTCAACTAGAAACTCAATGAATACCTCTAATTCAATTGAGTATACACGTAATTCTTCATGTTCATGAAGCTCTTGGATTTCCCAGCTTTCTTTGGAAGCCATAACTTCTAATATATGTTGGGCACCATCCGCTGTTCTGTTATGAATAAAAAATTCACTTGCAAGAAACAGAAGTTCAAGTCGTTTTTGTAAAGGTTCATCGCTCGTAATCAATTCTTCATAGAGCTTATAAATTGCCGGGTCTATTTTTTTAACTTGGGACCATACCGTGACTTCTGGCGAGATTCCCTTTTCAATGATTGCTAATCTAGCAAGATAATGCAATGAGTTAACGACATGATTATAGGCATCCATATAGTTTTCATGTTCATAAAAAGTCTTTCCTTCTATATAAGCTCTAATAAGTCTAGATAACTCAATTCCCATCTTTATCTTTCTGCCAATGAACGGATATTCTAGTAATTCTCTTTTTAGTTTCTCAACATATTCATTGCGATCAAAATAAATCTTGCCGTAAAAAAGCCAATCCACCACTTTCCTCTGAGTACCAACCAATATCCATTTTTGTAATTGGTTCTCACTAATGACATGCATTGCAGCTATACCCGAACTTGACGTGTAATGCTTTGTATAAATGGGAATTTCATCATCAGCCGTGATAATTAGGAGAATCGCGTCAAACATATCTGTTATCGGATCCCCTTCTCTTCTTTTTTCTACGAGAATGACGCCGAGTGTTTCGGGATCACTTGCTCGTTCTTGGTATATTGATCTTAATACTTGTTCCACTCTCATAACCTCCCTGCAGTTTAACTTTCGACAATCTTTAACTATATCCTTTTTTCAAGCATCAAAAATTTCGTCTGAAATAAATTTATGCTATAGTAATTGAGGATGTACTAAGGAGGAAACTGTCGATGAAACCATATAAAAATAAAATAAATCGAATTAGATCATTTGCTCTTGCACTCATATTCATAGGCGTAGTCATTATGTATCTGGGTATCTTCTTCAGAAAAAATGAAATCGTTATGATTATCTTTATGTTGCTTGGCGTTCTCGCAATTCTTGCAAGCACGATTGTGTATGCATGGATTGGAACCTTATCCACCCGGGCCGTTCAAATTGTTTGTCCAAATTGCGGCGGGCAAACGAAGATGCTTGGCCGAGTTGACATGTGCGGTCATTGTCGTGAACCACTTACACTTGACCCTTCTCTAGAGGGTAAGGAATTTGACGAAACGTATAACCGACCTAACAAAAAGTAAATCAAATAAAAAAAGCATCCAGCAAGACTTCTACTGAGAAGGCTTGCTGGATGTTTTTTAATTATTTTCTGCACATATTGGACAAGTTCCGTATACTTCCATCCGATGGGCATTGACTTGAAAACCAGTTACATGGGAAGCAAGATGTTCAACTTCCTCTAGACCCGGATAATGAAAATCTACTATCTTATCGCATTCAGTACAAATGATGTGATAATGATCGTGTGTCACAAAATCAAAACGACTTGAAGAGTCACCATAAGGTAGCTCTGTTATAAGATTAACCCCTTGAAACACACGAAGATTGTTGTAAACCGTTGCAACACTCATATTAGGGAAGGTACTTGCAAGTGATTTATATATTTCATCGGCCGTCGGATGTGACTTAGAAGTAACGAGATATTCTAAAATGGCATGCCTTTGCGGAGTAATTCGTACTCCATTTTCTTTCAACGTGTCCAGCGCGCCTCTCAACGTGACATCAGACATCGCTATGCACCTCAATCCTATAAAGATTCTTACTTTGTAATCATTACAATTAGTTTACCGAAATAGGACTGTATTTGTCAACTAAAGCGATGCCTATCCTTTTCTTAGTAGCCCGACTCCGGATTAATTACATTGATAAAATCCTCTTCATTCTCAATCCATATCTTTAAGTTCTTTTTGAATACTACAAGCGACCTTTCAATATACTTTCCAGACTTGGCCGAAACATGCGGTGAGACGGTGCAATTCGGAAGCGTCCAAAATTCATGACTTTCTGGTAATGGTTCTTTTTCAAATACATCCAGTACCGCATGCCCAATCACGCTGTTCTTTAATGCTGTTACAAGAACATCTTCATTTATGAGGTCACCGCGTCCGAAATTCATGAACACCGCAGTGTCCTTCATTGCTTCCAGGTGTTCGGCAGTTAAAAGTCCTTTCGTTTCCGGCGTACTTGGTAAAACTGATATGACATAATCGGCTACAGGCAAATTGCTCAGTAATTCATTAAAACTTATAACCTCATCCATTGAATCCACACTTCGACCTGTGCGATTACATCCTATTGTCTTTACCCCAAATGCTTGCAATAATCGACCAATCTCAGAACCGATTGCTCCTGGCCCCAAAATAAGTGCTGTACTTCCTCTAAGTTCAGTTGAATTAAATTTAGTTGCCCATTTTTTCGTCTCTTGAATTGCATATATTTCGGGAATGGATCGTTTCAACGCCAAGATATGCGCGAGAACCGATTCGGCCATTGGCGTCTTATGGATACCACGTACATTTGTTATCAATATATTTCGTTTAGCTATTTCAAGCAGCGGCATTTTTTCAACACCGGCAGATGCAATCATCAGCCACTTAAGCGATTTTGCTCGTTTTAAAACCGCTTCATCAATATTGACGCCGTAAGTCACAATAACATCTGCCGTTTCAACTTCTTTATCATCAATCGATCCGTCAAAATGAATTGAAGCTGATGGAAACTCATCGATTAATGCTAACTCATCATGTTTTTTTATTTTAAACGTAAACAATATCTCCATCATTCGTTCCCCCTAGAACTTAAGCTTTTGTGATTTCCTGTAAAGTTGTTAATGCGTCATCAATATGGCCTTTCACTCTTACTTTACGCCACTCTTTTACAACTTCCCCTTCAGGGTTAATCAGAAAAGTAGATCGTTCAATCCCCATGTATTCACGTCCGAAGTTCTTCTTTAACTTCCAAACGCCATATTTTTCCGAGACTTCATGATTGTCATCGACTAAAAGCGAGAATGGTAATCCTTTATTTTCGATAAACTTTGTATGAGAAGCCTCATCGTCTGGACTTACTCCCAGAATAACCGCGTTCAATTTACTGAAGTCCTCATACGAATCTCGAAAATCGCAAGCTTGTGTTGTACATCCAGGTGTTGCATCTTTCGGATAAAAATATAAAACAACGTATTTTTCTCCTGCAAAATCAGCGAGTGATACATTGTCGCCATTTTCATTGCGCAGTGTAAATTGTGGTGCTTGTTTTCCTTCAAGGTTTGTCATTAACGATTCCTCCATTATAATTTAGGTACAGGCCAATCAAATACTTTCGTTCTACTTAATGGTACTTGACGCTTCATTCACTTTCAATTTCTTTGGCGTATCAAGTGAATTTTGTTTAGAATAGAAAGGAATGACACGAACGGAGGAAATATAATGATCAGAACAAAGTCAGAAACAATCTATAACGAAGCAACTGAACATATCGTAGGTGGGGTTAATAGTCCATCAAGAGGTTATCATGCAGTTGGCGGGGGCTCTCCAACTGTCATGGATCGCGCGGAAGGTGCATACTTTTGGGATGTAGATGGGAATAAATACATCGACTACCTAGCTGCATATGGTCCGATTATTACAGGTCATGCGCACCCTCATATTACAAAAGCGATTACGCATGCAGCTGAAACCGGTGTTTTATATGGTACGCCGACACAACATGAAGTTAAGTTTGCTAAAATGCTGAAGGAAGCAATGCCTAAAATGGATAAAGTTCGTTTTGTGAATTCAGGCACGGAAGCCGTCATGACAACCATTCGCGTATCTCGCGCTTACACAGGGCGAACAAAAATAATGAAATTCGCTGGATGCTATCACGGACATTCTGACCTCGTCCTTGTTGCGGCGGGTTCCGGCCCAGCAACATTAGGAACTCCAGACTCTGCAGGTGTACCAAAGTCAATCGCGGAAGAAGTCATTACAATTCCATTCAACAATCCTGAAGCTTATAAAGAAGCAATGGCGAAATGGGGAGATGAAATTGCATGTATTCTCATCGAACCGATTGTAGGAAATTTTGGAATCGTTGAACCGAATGAAGGATTTTTGGAACTTGTGCATGATTTAGCTTCACAACATGGTGCGCTTACTGTTTATGATGAAGTAATTACAGCATTTCGATTCCACTACGGCGGCGCCCAGGATATGCTTGGCTTGACGCCCGATTTAACCGCATTAGGTAAAATTATTGGCGGGGGTTTGCCGATTGGCGCATACGGCGGCCGAAAAGAAATTATGGATCAAGTTGCACCATTGGGGCCTGCTTATCAAGCGGGAACGATGGCCGGAAATCCAGCATCCATGCTTTCTGGAATTGCTTGTCTGGAAGTGTTGCAAGAACCAGGAATTTACGATGAAATGGATCGACTTGGGGCAATACTTGAAGAAGGAATTGTAGCATCCGCTAAAAAGCACGGAATTACATTGACAACGAATCGTCTGGGAGGAGCGCTTACATTGTTCTTCACTGATGTGAAAGTTGAAAACTACGAACAAGCTGAAGCAACAGACGGCGATGTATTCGGGAAGTTTTTCAAGTTGTTATTAAAAAATGGAATAAACATTGCCCCTTCTAAGTATGAAGCATGGTTTTTAACGACAGCTCATACAGAATCCATCATTAATGAAACAATTACTGCGGTTGATAAATCATTTGAGGAGCTTGCAGCTACCCTGAATAATTGATCGGGTAAATTAGCGAAAAATACTGTCCACTAAGAAAGGGAGATTTCCATGAGACTTGGTGCCCGCATTATTAAAACCGGTGTTGCGATTGTGTTGGCGTTGTTCATAGCCGAATTACTCCAGCTTCCGCAAACAGTATTCGCGGGAATCGCTGCAATTTTTGCGATTCAGCCTTCTATTTACCGATCCTATTTAAGAATCGTGGAGCAGGTTCAAGGTAACGTCATTGGCGCGGTTATCGCAATCATATTTGTACTTATTTTCGGACATCAACTTGTTGTCATCGGGTTAGCCGCGGTGATCATTATTTTGATTATGAATAAATTAAAGCTTGAAACATCCATTTCAATGGCGCTCGTAATGATGATTGCCATTATGGAAATTAGGAACGATGAATTTCTGACCTATGCCATATTAAGATTTACAACATTTTTCGTAGGTGTCTTTGCAGCATTTTTAGTCAATCTGCTATTTCTACCGCCTAAATATGAAACAAAGTTGTTCCAATCGATTAATCAGACACAAGATGAAATTATTCGATGGACTCGCATTACTGGAAGGCAAACTTCAGATCACATTTCAACGAAAATGGCGCTGAAGACGATAAAAGAAAGACTCTCTACAATTGAGCAGACGTTTCTATTTTATAAAGAGGAACGTAGCTATTTCAAAAAAATCTCGAGATCCAAAGGAAGAAAGCTTGTTGTTTATCGCCAGATGATTGCGGCGTCTAGACGAAGTTATGAAGTACTCCAACGAATTCATAAATATGAAAATGAACTCATCGACTTGCCGGAGCAATTTCGAATGATGGTGCAAGAACGACTTGATGCGCTTTTGACCTACCATGAACAGTTGCACCTCAAATTTGTTGGCAAGTTAAAACCTGAAAGCATGTCTTCTGATAATAATGAAGATTACATCCAGAGACATGAAGTTTTGGAGATTTTCGCGAAAGAAATCGCACTCACCAAGGAACAAGAAGAATTTTCATCCTACCATCTACTTCACGTTCTTTCTGCTATCTTGAACTACGAAGAGCAGCTAGAACATCTGGATATGTTAATCGTCTCGATTCACAAGCACCATAAAGTCAAAATAAATGTCGATTTTAACGAAGAAAGTTACTAAAAATGAGAATCCCGCACATCGAGTGAATTCGATGTGCGGGATTTTTTAGTTTTTCATCCTCGGGTCCATTGCATTGCGCAATCCGTCCCCCATTAAGTTGAAACCGAGAACGGTGAGCATGATTGCGAGTCCCGGGAATATCATTGTCCATGGTGCCGATTGAAGGTAATTTTTCGAGTCAGCGAGTATCTTTCCCCACTCGGGTTCTGGCGCCGCAGCACCAAGTCCGAGAAATCCAAGTGCAGCAGCTTCTAGGATTGCAGTCGCAATGGCTAATGTTCCTTGAACAATTACCGGCGCCATCGAATTCGGCAATATATGCGAAAATAAAATTCGCGCATCTTTCATGCCTACTCCTTTGGCCGCGGTAATGTATTCATCTTCCTTTATACTAAGCACTTTCGAGCGAATTAAACGTCCAAAATTCGGCACGTTTATAATTGCAATTGCGATAAGCGCATTTTGCAAGGATGGACCTAGCACCGATACAATTGCAATCGCTAGCAGAATAGACGGGAAAGCTAGCATAATATCAAAGATTCTTGAAATGATTGTATCCACCCAACGCCCATAATAGCCAGCGATTATACCAAGGGTGCTTCCTATCACGACCGACCCGATTACTGAAAAGAAACCGACCCATAATGAAATACGCGCTCCGTGAATTATTCTAGATAATATATCGCGTCCAAAGTCATCTGTCCCAAGCCAATATTCTGACGAAGGAGGTAGAAGACGATCGGCCATAAACTGTTCATTTATGCCTTCTTTTGCGATAAACGGTCCGACAATCGCAACGACTATAAAGAAAAATACGATTACCATGCCGACAACCGCTACTTTACTTTTCCTGAAACCCTTCCACGCTTCACGCCATGGCCCGGCCGTTCGCCCAATTTCAGCTTCGGCTATACCATCTACTTTTGGTAATAGTTCAGACATCGCGACTTCCCCCTTCCTTAATCATATTTAATCCTTGGGTCAATGAAGCTGTACAATAAATCGACGAATAAATTTATCATGACAAAGAAAAATGCAATGATTAAAATGCCCGACTGAATTACAGGATAATCTCGATATCCAATTGCATCGTAAATGTATCTTCCTACCCCCGGCCAAGCAAAAATTGTTTCGGTTAATATTGCGCCACCGAGAAGCATCCCCATTTGCAACCCGATAATCGTCAATACTGGGATAATAGCGTTTTTAAGCGCGTGTTTGTAGACGACCCAAAACATTTTTTGTCCTTTAGCCCGCGCCGTGCGAATATAATCGGAACGCATCACTTCGAGCATGCTTGATCTTGTCATTCGAGCAATTATCGCCATGGGTATCGTTGCTAACGCAACACCCGGTAAAATCAAATGGCGAATAACCTGCCAAAGTTGGTCGAAACGTCCGGCTATTATCGTATCAATTACATATAAATTCGTTATCGATGCCACTGGATCCCGAACTTGCATCCGACCTGTTGTTGGCAACCAACCTAGCTCCAATGAAAATAACCACTGTTCCATGAGACCCAGCCAAAAAATCGGCATCGAAACACCAACCAGCGCGAGAACCATAGCTGTGTAATCAAACCAAGAATTTTGAAACCATGCGGAAATGATTCCTGCATTAATCCCAACAACGATTGCAATGATGATCGCAAAGACCGCGAGTTCAGCAGTGGCTGCTAAATATGGCCATATTTCATCAGCTACGGGTGCATGGGTTCTCATTGATTCGCCCAAGTCCCCTTTGAATATGGCACCGAGGTATTTAAAATATTGGATATACCATGGATTATCAAGTCCAAGTTTCACCGTCAACGCTTCGACAGCTTCCTTTGTCGCCTGTTGGCCAAGGATCATTTGTGCTGGATTACCCGGAATCGCTCGGATAATCATAAACACGATAAATGTCATCCCCAGCAAGACTGGGATTAGATGCAGCAACCTTTTCCCTATATAGTTCAGCAAACGATTCACCCCTTCGACTGAATAGCTTGGATTTTTATTTATATGTACAATTAATTGGAATAAAAAAGGGGAGAATCCAACAGACCCTCCCTCTTTTCATCAATTACTTAAAATCTACATGCTTCAGGATATCCGAACCAGTTGGGTGAGCCTTGAAACCTGTTAACTCTTTAGCCGCTCCGAGAAGTGGCGTCGAGTGTGCAAGCGGTACCCACGGTGCTTCTTCGTGAATGATTTCCTGTGCTTTTTCATAAAGCTCGATACGTTTATCTTCATCGACTTCTGATTGTGCTTCAATGAATAAATCGTGCATTTCATCATTTTTAAAGTACGTGTAATTGTTACTTCCAATATTATCTTCATCTAGTAATACATACATGAAGTTATCCGCATCCCCGTTATCCCCAGTCCAGCCGAGCATAAACGCATCTGCGTCTCCTTTACTAGCAAGCTCTAGGTATGTTGCCCATTCATGGGAAACAATTTTCGCTTTAACGCCAATATCCTCTAGGTTTTTCTGAATAACTTCAGCAACCTTTTCACCGTCTGGCATGTATGGGCGCGGAACAGGCATTGCCCATAGTTCCATTTCAAATCCATCTTCAAAGCCAGCCTCTTTCAAAAGCGCTTTCGCTTTTTCCGGGTCGTAATCATAGCCTTTAATATCTTCGTTATATCCAGAAATTGAAGGCGGCATCGGGTTTACAGCAATATCAGCGCGTCCTTCAAAGAATGAATCGATAATCGTCTGCTTATCAATCGCATGGTTCATCGCTTGACGAACTAATTTATTGTCAAACGGCGGACGCGTTACAGTTAAACCGAGGTATCCGACGTTCATCGATGGACGTTCGAATAATTGCAAATCAGCACTATCTTCAATTGATTTACCATCTGAAGGATTAATGCCGTCAGCAAGATCGATATCGCCTGCAAGTAGCGCGTTCAGACGTGCTGAGTTATCCGGAATTGATAAGAAAATGACTTTTCCAAGTTTCGGAAGTCCTTCTTGCCAATAGCCATCGAATTTTTCAATTGTGATTGAGTCATTTGGTTTCCAATCGACAAATTGGAATGGACCCGTTCCAACAGGATTTCTTGCAAATTCATTGTCGCCTTTTTCAAACGCGGTTGGACTTGCAATCGCAAACATGTCCATCGCGATGTTTTTAAGGAACGGCGCTTGTGGTCTTTTCAGTTTAATAACGACTGTGTAATCGCCATCTGCCGTGACCGATTCAATGACGTGGCTCTCATCATCTTTAAATCCGCCAAACATAGAGGCATAATACGGGAACATTTCCTCGTCGCCGTTTGCCCATCTTTCAAAGTTTTTAACGACTGCATCCGCATTAAAGTCTGTGTCATCATGGAATTTGACACCTTCCTCTAATTCAAACGTATACGTCAAACCATCATCGGATGTACTCCAGTCCTTAGCGAGACCTTTGTTAATCGTCGTGTCTTGTTCGCCGAAATTAAGAAGCGTTTCAAAAAGATTCACCGTCACTTTAAATGTTTCACCTTCAGTAACTCGTGATGGGTCGAGTGAAGTTGAATCTCCACCGCGTCCAAATACTAATGTTTCTCCGCTACCTTCTGTTTCTGTTTCCGTTTCTGTCCCTTTATCTCCGCTATCTTCTTCTTTCCCTTTGTCTCCATCATCGTTCCCGCATGCTGCAAGAACCATGGATAAAACGAGGAGAAGTAATAGCGCTAACGACCACAACTTGCCTTTTCTCATTTAATGACCCCTCCGTCTATTTTTATATCATTGTCGGTACCATCTGGATAAAGATGGCACGCAACAGAATGACCTTCTTCAACTTCTATAAGCTTTGGAATATCCCGCGTACAGATGTCCATCTTAAACGGGCATCTTGTGTGGAATGTGCAACCAGTTGGCGGATCCGCAGGATTTGGAATATCCCCTTCAAGAAAAACTTCCTGTTTTACATAGTCTGGATCTGGAACCGGGACTGCTGATAATAAGGCTTGTGTATAAGGATGGAGAGGTTTTGCATAAAGGTCTTCACTCTCAGAAACTTCTACCATTTTCCCTAGATACATAACGCCCACTCGATCACTAATGTGGCGAACCACTCCAAGATCGTGGGCAATGAAAATATAAGTTAAATTAAATTCTTTTTGCAAGTCTTGCATTAAATTCAGGACTTGCGCCTGGATTGATACATCAAGCGCGGATACCGGTTCATCTGCAATAATTAGTTTCGGATTTGTCATAAGAGCTCTTGCGATTCCAATTCGCTGTCTTTGACCTCCGCTAAACTGATGCGGGTACCGTTTTGCATGAAAGTCGCTTAATCCGACGACTTCTAAAAATTCACGAACTTTTGCATTTCGCGCCTTAGCGCTTTTCATGCCATGAACCAATAATGGTTCTCCTAATATTTTTTCGATAGTATGTCTTGGATTTAGGGAAGCATAGGGATCTTGAAACACCATTTGAATATCGCGCCGCGTTTTCCGCATTTCTTCCGCGGATAGGGTTGTGATATCTTTCCCATCGAACTCTACCGTGCCTTCTGTTGGCTCAAGTAGTCTTAAGAGCATTCGGCCAGTTGTCGATTTACCACATCCCGATTCACCGACAATTCCTAGCGTCTCGCCTTCATTCACGTAAAAGGATATATCATCTACTGCTTTTATTTGGCCTGCAACTCGTCCAAGCACGCCTTTTTTAATCGGAAAATACTTTTTCAAACGTTCAACTTTCAATAAAGGCTTTGTCATGCGCTTCCGCTCCTTTTTTGTCATATAGGAAGCACCGTGTTTGATGAGCCGTAGATGTTTCGTATAGTTCAGGATCTTCTTGTAAGCAACGCTCGAATGCAAACTCGCAACGTGCAGCAAACCTGCATCCACGCTCGATCGTACCCGGCTTCGGTACGTTTCCAGCGATTGAATAAAGCCGGTCCTTTTTATATCTTATATCCGGCACCGATTGAATAAGCCCTTTCGTGTACGGGTGCTCGGGATTTTCAAAAATCGTCTTAACAGACGCTTCTTCAATTATTTGACCCGAATACATAACAATGACGCGTTCACAAGTTTCTGCGACAACGCCAAGGTCATGCGTAATGAGAAGAACCGCAGTATTTAACCGCGTATTCAATTCTTTCATCAACTTTAAAATTTGCGCTTGAATGGTAACATCGAGCGCCGTCGTTGGTTCATCCGCAATTAATACGGTCGGATCACAAACGAGCGCCATCGCAATCATGACTCGCTGTCTCATTCCTCCTGATAATTGATGGGGATAGTCTTTCATTAAATCGCTGGCTCTAGGTAAGCCCACAAGTTTCAGCATTTCGATTGCTCTTTCAGTCGCTTTCTTCTTAGACCATTTCTTTTCATGAATTAATACAGCTTCAATTAGCTGATTGCCTATTGTAAAGAGCGGATTTAACGAAGTCATCGGCTCTTGAAATATCATTGCTATATCGTTTCCGCGCACGTGGCGCATTTGGGCTTCCGACATTTTCAGCAAATCCCGGTCATTAAATAATATTTCTCCACCGACAATCTTTCCAGGCGGGCTCGGTACCAGTCCCATAATTGATAACGAAGTTACACTTTTTCCACAACCTGATTCTCCGACAATGCCAAGAACTTCTCCTTCTTTTAAATGAAAGTCAATACGATCCACTGCCGGTATTTCTCCTGAGTCCGTGAAAAAAGTAGTCTGTAGGTTTTTCACTTGAAGAACGGATTTTCGATCATCCACCAGATCACCCTTTTCTAATCCTATATTGGTATTCTGATTAATTCATATATTGATAATTATACTAATAATATATAATATTACAACAGAGATTTAATATTATTATTTTTTGTAATAAAAAAACGTTATCGAAGTCCCGTAAAAGGACGACGATAACGTCTACTAATTTAAATGTGTTGAACTTGGAATAAACCGAAATAAATTCCTTCTCGTTTCATTAATTCCTTATGTGTACCCATTTCTTTCACTTCGCCTGCATCGACTACAAAAATCTTATCGGCATGCGTAATGGTCGATAATCTGTGGGCGACCACAAGTGTTGTTCTTTCATGCGCCAGAACCTCTAGTGAATCTTGAATGAGTGCTTCACTCTCAAGATCTAATGCCGAGGTGGCTTCGTCTAAAATAAGAAGTGGTGGATTTTTCAAGAATACGCGCGCTATAGCTATGCGTTGTTTCTGACCTCCTGACAGTTTAACGCCGCGCTCGCCGACAGTCGTTTCATACCCTTCTGGAAGTTCTTGGATGAATTCATGCGCATTTGCTGCAACTGCAGCGGCAATGACTTCTTCATCCGTTGCATCGGGTTTCCCCATTAAAATATTACTTTTCACGGAATCGCTAAATAAAATACTGTCTTGCAAGACAATCCCGATTTGATCTCGTAATGATTTCACTTGAATATCTCGGATATCATACCCATCGATTCGAACCGCGCCATTTTTCACATCATGAAAACGTGGGATCAACCCGACAATTGTCGATTTCCCCCCACCGCTCATCCCCACGAATGCGACTGTTTCGCCGGGATTCGCTTTGAAACTAATGCCTTTCAATACTTCTTCTCCGTTTTCCTCATAGGAGAAACTGACATTATCGAACTCGATTTCGCCATTAATTTCAGGAAGTGGAACTGCATTCTCTTTATCTGTTATGTCGTACTTTTCTTCCATTAATTCAAAAACGCGGTCCATGGATGCAAATGATTGTGTCAGCGATGTTGAGGAATTCACGAGTCTGCGAAGCGGACTATATACGCGCTCAATAAATGCGATAAACGCAACCATCGTACCAACTGAAAGATTCCCGTTAATGACTTGGTATCCGGCATATCCAATAACGAGGAGCGGCGCAACATCGGTAATCGTATTGACAACCGCAAAAGCTTTCGCATTCCATCTTGTATGATCGATCGCCTTTTCTAAAAAAGTTCCATTCGTCTCATTGAATCGTTCCTGCTCGACATCTTCTAAGGCAAAACTTTTGATAACGCTGACTCCTGAAACGCGTTCGTGTAAATAGCTTTGGACGTCCGCAAGTGCCTGTGATCGTTTCCGAGTCAAGATACGCAGTTTTCCAAAGAAATGCTTTACGCTATAACCGTAAAACGGAAATGCAAGAAGCGTTACGATTGTTAGCGGAATATCCATCGTCAACATGATTCCAACTGCAATAAGAATCGTTGCCAAGTCGAGCCAAACGTTCATGAGTCCTATCATGACGAAGTTTCTTGTTTGCTCAACATCATTAATGACACGTGAAATGACTTCGCCTGCGCGCGTATTCGAATAATAGCGCAGGCTAAGCTTTTGTAAATGTGAATAAAGGTTTTCACGAATATCATATAAGATTTTATTGCTCACATACTGAGCATAATATTGCCGGTAGTACTCAACTGGAGGACGAACGATAAAGAATACCAACATTGTTCCTCCGACCCAGTAAAATAATTGTTTCGTTGCTTCCTGCGCTGATAAGCTTGTTGAACCGATAATATCATCAATGACAATTTTCATTAATAGCGGCATGAAAAGCGGTATAGCGAACTTAATGATACCTATGACTAAAGTTAGTAATATCAACCATTTGTATGGCTTAACAAATTTTAAATAACGTTTAATACTGCCACCCATCAATTTTCCTCCTACTAGAACAAAAGCGCAAGGCGCCCGTCTAGCCCCGACAGGCATAAGCAATCCGGCGACGTGGCCGATCTTTGCCGAGGAAGAATGCAGTTCAATTCTTCCCAGCCGGATTGCTTATGACCCGAGGGGCTGGCGCCTGGAGCTAGATGTGAAATCTTTATGTTAGAAGATATCCACAGTACATAATTTTATGGTTTCTCAAGCTACAAGAAAGCTTATTCGTTGTGCGGCGGTTTCTCACTGCTCCGAATTTTCTTTTGAAATTCATATCTTGCCGTCCATGCTTGAATGAAGTCAGGAGCAAACGGACCGCGTCGTTGCTTTATCCAGCTCAATAATTTATCAAGATTATTGTACAATATTTGATCGATGACATCTGGATAGTTCATCTGTTTTTTATGTTCTTCATATTCATCTTCATCTAAAATCATGTAACTCATATCCGGAAATACTTTTACATCCAGATCGTAATCGATATATTTCAGCGTTTTGTTATTGTAAACAAATGGAGAGCTCATATTAATGTAATAATAAACACCATCTTCTCTAAGCATGCAAATAATATTAAACCAATACTCCGCATGGAAATAACAAATTGACGGTTCCCGTGTTACCCACGTTCGTCCATCCGCTTCCGTGACAAGTGTCCGTTCGTTGCCGCCGATTACAATATTGCGGGTCCCTTTTAATACGGTTGTTTCCTGCCAGACGCGGTGGATATTTCCATCATGTTTATAACTATGTACTTGTATTGTTTCTCCTTCCTTAGGAATCACCATTTTTCATCCCACCTTTTCGTTACCCTAAAGTTTCGATACGCTTATATGATTTCACTAGTATATCAATAGAACCTTCAAAGATGAAACCATAGCATTTGAATTTTCCATATTTAGCCTCAGGGAAACAAAAATACCGGCAGAAGCAATAGCTTCTGCCGGCAGGTGATGTCCATCCACTTACTTAGAACCGTTTTCGAATCGATTAGCACGCATGCCTGAAGACTGTTGTTGCTTTTTTGCTTCAGACTGCTGGTTTTGTTTCCTAACCTGATTTAAATCAGTTTCGGATCCAAATTCCTCACCCATCGGATTTTGAGATTGTCCTTGTAATGATTGCTGGTTTTGTTGCCTAACTTGGTTCGCGTTAGTTTGATTCGGGTTTTGGTTTTTAGTCATGGATATTCACCTCCGTGCTCCTTAACATGTGCAGGAAATTATTTTTTATTCGTCGAATTTTTATTTACATGACGATTGATCGACCGCCGTCCACAATAATCGTTTGACCGCATATCATGTTGGAGTCATCCGATATTAGGAACATCGCTGTTTTCACCATGTCTTCGATTTCTACCATGCGTCCTGCTGGTGTATTTTTTCGGGCATCATCAAGTAGTTCTTCACGATTCGGAAAATGTTTTAACGCATCCGTGTCGAGCGCGCCACCGGATACGGAGTTCACACTAATTCCTTTTGGCGCGAATTCGACCGCTAGATAACGCGTTAACGATTCGATTGCTGCTTTCGATACGCCGATCGTTGTGTAATTTTCAAGATAGCGGATTGAACCGAGCGAACTAACACCAATAATTTTACCGCCGTTATCCATGAGTTTAGCTGCTTCTTGCGCGCCGAATAACATCGCTTTCGCGTTAATGTTCATCGTCCAATCCCAGTGTGATTCTTCAAGCTCCATAATCGGTCGCAAAACGCCTGATGCTGCGTTTGAAACAAACACATCCAGCCGTCCAAATTCTTCTTTAACTTGCTCAAACATTGCACGAAGTTTTTTTACGTCCCCCACATTTGCACGGAGCATAATTGCTTTTCTGCCAAGTGCTTCGATTTCTTTTACAGTTTCTTCAGCAGCTGACTTGCTGCGAGCATAGTTAACGACAATGTCGTACCCGTTTTTCGCAAGTTCGATCGCCAAAGCTTTCCCTAATCCTCTGGAACTCCCAGTTACCATAGCTACTTTATCTTCAGTCATTTTAAAATTCCTCCATTTTTAAGTGATTCCCATATTTTTATAATCGGAACAGGTTTGGGCAAAGATTCGACTTCCTCTTCGGTGAAAAATTGATAGCCATCCGGAACTGTTTCCTCTTCGTCTACTCGTGCACGAAAGCTTTTCATTTCCCATGTTATATGAGTGAAAATATGCTTAAAGGCTATGATTTCGTTGAGTGATTTAATATGTAAGCCAGTTTCTTTTGTGAATATTTCCATTGGTGTATGATCGCTTTTTAATTCGACGATTGGAAATTCCCAAAGATTTGCAAGAAGTCCAGTTTCCGGGCGCTTTCTAAGTAACCAATCTCCGTTTTTATTTTGGATTGCAAATGAAGCTACGGGAATGACTTTACTCTTTTTCTTTCTCGTTCGAACCGGCAACTCATCTTGTCGTCCTTCATCAAAGGCAGAACAAAACTCTCTAACGGGACAAAGAAGACATTTCGGTCTCGGTGTACAGATGGTTGCGCCAAGTTCCATTAACCCTTGATTAAATGAGGATGGATCTTGATGGTCAATTAATTCCATAATTACGTCTTCAAATATTCGTTTCGTTCTTGGAATTGTAATATCTTCTTCTATAAGAAGAAGTCTGGAAAGGACACGCATTACATTACCGTCTACAGCATGTTCTGGAATACCGAAAGCGATACTGAGTACAGCGCCGGCAGTGTATGGTCCTACGCCTTTTAATGTTGAAATTTCTTTTCGATTTTCAGGAACTTTACTATCGTACTTTTCAACAACTTCACGAACGCCGGCTTGCAGGTTTCGAGCGCGTGAATAATAGCCTAATCCTTCCCACATTTTAAGCAATTCATCTTCATCTGCAGTCGCCAAGGTTTCCATCGTGGGATACTTGGTGATAAAACGATTATAGTATGGAATTACTGTGTCGACCCTGGTTTGTTGCAGCATCACTTCTGATACCCAAATATAATAGGGATTGGATGTCTGTCGCCAAGGTAAATCTCTTTTTTCATCGTTATACCACGAAATTAGCGCGTTGCAAAATTTATCTTTTTCTTCTATTATTCGCATGTTTTCCTCCATAAAGCGTATGTTATGATTAAACAGAAAAGGGTATACAAGAATTAAGGACATCCCTATGCACAATTCCGATTCCATGTTAGGGAGAAAAGTTTGTGTCTTCCGACAAAAGGAGCTGATTTTTTTGGATACTGGAACTCATGTTGTCATGGGCGTTGCAATTTGCGGGCTTGCCTTATCTGATCCAGTCGTTTCAGCGGATGCAGTGACGACTAGCGCAGTATTTTCTGGTATTATCGTTGGTTCGCTCATTCCAGACGTGGACACCGTTTTAAAACTTAGAAACAACGCTGTATACATTCGCCATCACCGCGGAATCACGCATTCGATTCCCGCAGTATTACTTTGGCCGCTTCTATTAACAATCGTCTTAACGTTACTTTTTCCGGGGGCCAATTTTATCCATGTATGGGCTTGGTCACTTTTAGCTGTGTTCTTCCATGTATTTGTTGATATATTCAATTCGTATGGAACTCAAGCTTTGCGGCCCTTCTCAAAAAAATGGGTCGCAATTGGTGTAATCAGTACATTCGACCCTATAATTTTTATATTACATGTTTTAGCCATTACGGTATGGCTTTTCGGTGTCGAACCGATCTATCCGATATCGATTATGTATGGAATAGTTTTCATCTATTATTTGCTTCGGTTTGTGTTGAAATACGCGGTAAAAAATGCTGTCGCACATACTATTCCCGATGCGGACGAGATTATTATTGCGCCGACAATTCGTTTTTTTCAATGGAGAGTTGCCGCTTCTTCTCCTAAATGTCATTATGTTGGGCGTGCTTATGGACGTTCTATTACGATTTACGATCGATTTACGAAAGATCCTTTGCCAGATTTTCCAGAAGTAAAAGCTGCTTTAGAGGATAATAATGTAAAAGCATTCACCGCATTTTCGCCAATTTACAGATGGGAAATAACGAAAATTGGCGACTTATGCGAGATTCGCTTGATCGATTTACGCTATCGGAATAAAGATTATTATCCCTTTGTCGCAGTCGCTCATGTTGATTCGGAAATGAACGTGATCAATTCGTATACAGGTTGGATTTTCTCTGAGGAAAAGCTCAATAAAAAGTTAAACTTTATACCTCATTCTTGAAAGAACAAAAGCGCAAGACGCCCGTTTAGCTCCGACAGGCATAAGCAATCCCGCGACGTGGCGGTCTATGCCGAAGAAGAATGCAGTTCAATTCTTCCCAGTGGGATTGCTTATGACCCGAGGGGCTGGCGCCTGGAGCTAGACCAAATGAAAAGCTATGACATGCATCATGTACATAGCTTTTCGTCTATTCTATTTCCCTGTTTTCACCGGTTTCAACATCGAGATAGGCAATGCTTCTTTCGCCAGATTGCCGCCTAGTCTGTGTCCCCAGGCAAAGCGTCCTTTTAAGTAATCAACTTGAAAAAACATGCCTTCATCGCCTTCGATGCGATAAATTTCTCCGATTTCAATTGTAGCGGGGTCGACTAAATAAGCTTCGGCCATTAACATTTTCCGTTGATATACCGCAAACTCGTTTAGAATACCGAGCTGTTCTGCTTTACGCGCTTTTTCGCGTAAATTTGCTATTTCGCCGCGTAATTCATGTTCTGTCATTGCGCTGTATTTTTTCTCAGTTGTCATCTTCATTCTCCTTCATTTCAATAAACTGATCGATTCGGTCAAATGGAATTCCTTTTTGATACATGGATTGTTTTACCCGATTATTGCGGTCTCTTCCACTAAATCTCGAACTGTATCGACGCCACGCTTTCTCGCCAATCGACTCAATCACGCCAGCCCACTCATCTTCATCTATGGATAAATCTATATTTTCTACAGCCTGCTTAATAATTTCATATGAATACCCTTTGCGTAATAAAACATTATGAATCCGCTGTTTGGTTTGCGATGGTGATTGGGAACGTTTTTTTGAAGCTTCTTTTTCTGCCAGGTTCTTGGCGATTTCAACTTGCTCTTCTTCAGAGTAGGAATCCAATACTTGTTCTTGGAGTTCTTTTGCGATTCCTTTCTTTTGAAGTTCTTGCTGAATTGCCCGCGGACCGCGACTTGAAGACCTTTTCTGTGTTTCCAATAATGCCTCTGAAAACGTTTCGTCGTTCAGAAAACCCAAGTTTCTTAATTTCACAATCGCTTCTAATATAATCGCTTCGCCGTACCCGACTTCCAATAGCTTTTGTTTCACTTCAAACTCACTGCGCATTCTGAATCCTAGGTAATGAAGCGCACGATTAAACGCTTTACGAATTTCGTCTTCATAAACCATTTCATCGACAGACCAATCTTCCAACGACATACCTTTTGTCAATTCAAATTTAACCAAAACGGATTCATGAACGCTAAACGCATACTTTTCATCTAGAAATATATTATAGCGTTCCTTATCTCTCTTTTGTTGTGTTATCTTTGTAATAACAGGCACTTTAATCCCTCCTGTACTTTCCTTTAGTATACATGTTCTGCCTGATTGATTCAGCTTTACAAATTATATTTAGTAGATGGGGGCGAAAATAATGAAAATTGTACTTGCTGGCGGCTCTGGATTGATTGGTAAAAAAGTAACTGAAGTTTTACTTGAAGCGAATCATCAAATTGTTATCCTCACTAGGAAGAACATGATAGATGTTCAAAATGTTTCTTATGTAAAATGGCTTCATGATGGTCTTACACCAGAAGATGCGATTGGCGATGCGGATGCTTTTATTAACCTTGCCGGCGTGTCCATAAATGAGGGACGTTGGTCAGAAGATCATCAACGACGGATTTATGATAGCCGCATGACTGCTACTGATGAACTCTTACGAATCATTCGAGCACTTCCTAGAAAGCCGTCCGTCTTGATAAATGCGAGTGCAATTGGAATTTATCCCGCTTCTGATGATAAGCGCTATACTGAACAATCGCATGATGTTGCAAATGATTTTCTTGGAAAGACGGTTTATGACTGGGAACAAAAAGCGTTAAGCATTGGAAATGATGGGCTGCGTGTTGTCTGCACGAGATTTGGCGTCGTGCTTAGTCAGGACGGCGGCGCTTTCCCGCTTATGGCGCTTCCCTATAAGTTATTTGCGGGCGGCACAGTTGGAACAGGTAAACAATGGGTCTCGTGGGTGCATATAAATGACGTTGCTCGAGCGATCCTTTTCTCTGTTGAAAACGAGCATATCAGTGGAGCTGTAAATGTAACGGCACCTTCTCCAACGCGAATGAAGGAATTCGGACATACAATTGGCACTGTCCTTCGAAGACCTCATTGGATTCCCGCACCTTCGTTTGCATTGAAATTAGCGCTTGGCAAAAAAAGCGCATTGGTATTAACAGGTCAGCATGTAACGCCTGAAAAATTACTTGAAAACAACTTCGATTTTTCATTCCCCACACTGGAATCAGCTTTGGAAAATCTAGTTACTAAACACGTATAATTACGGGCCTAACACGCATCCTAACTTAAAAGGAGGGTGCTTTTTATTATGAATAAATTTCACTTGCGCGGTTTTCTGCTAGCTGTCATAATCATTTCAGCGGGAATCGTTTTCAATCCGTATTCAGCAGCCGCTGAAGAATTTCATTGGGGATTTAAAAAAGCGACAAACGGCGTACCGCCAGATGCGGGTGCTGCTTTCAATGAAGTTTTGGATAAATACGGCGCTATTTATAAAGGGAAACCTGATGAAAAGGTAGTTTATTTAACATTTGATAATGGATATGAAGCGGGTTACACCGAACCGATTTTAGATACGTTAAAAGCAGAAAATGTTCCTGCAACTTTTTTTCTGACGGGTCATTATTTAACGAGCGCGACACCAATACTTAAACGCATGGTTAAAGACGGTCACACTATAGGGAATCACTCATATGACCATCCAAATATGGCGAATTTATCGGAAAAAGGAATGGAAGATGAGTGGAGTCGATTCGACAAAAAGCTTAAAGAATTAACCGGGATCGAACGAACCGTTTATGTAAGGCCGCCGAAGGGCACTTTCAGTGAAAAACTTCTAAGTTTTGGCAATGAACTTGGATACCGCCACATTTTTTGGTCAATTGCATTCGTCGACTGGCATAAAGATAAGCCAAGAGGAAAAGATTATGCTTATGGTGAATTGATGAAACAACTGCACCCCGGCGCGGTTATTTTAATGCATACAGTGTCTTCGGATAATGCAGAAGCGCTCCTTTCTTTTATACAGGATGCAAAAAAAGAAGGCTATCTGTTTAAATCCCTCGATGATCTTGTAATGGAATATGAGGGTATTGAATCTGTTTATTAATCAACCTCTACGCGCCTTTAAACAAGGCGCTTTTGTGGTTTATTCATTGCTGATAGTAGAAATAGCGTACCTAAAAAGAGAGATATGAGTAATAAAAAGCTGAATGAAGCTTCGAATTCCAAAAATAAACCGCCCAAGAATGGACCCGTCAAACTTCCGAAACTAAAAAAGATGCCGCATAGAAGGTTTCCGGTTGGCAATAATTCAGCAGGCGTTAGATCTGACATATAAGAAATCCCAAGTGAATAGATCGATCCTACAAATAATCCAGCTATGAAAAATGTTCCTATGACGAGTAAAGTTGAGGCTTCAAACAAGCTTGCTGTAAAAAATGCTGTAGCTCCCCCGCCAAGTGCAATGAGAATTACGGGACGTCTTCCAATTCGGTCGGAAAGCATGCCAAGCGGAATTTGCGAGACGATTCCTCCTGCTGAAAATGTCGCTAATATAATGGAAACAGAAGCTACACTTATGCCGCTCCGAAGTGCATAGACAGGATATATGGCATTCAAGGATGATTCGAGAAAACCATAACCGAATGGTCCAAGAAACGCTAACCATGCAAAGGCTGATGTTGTCTTGAATCGCCTAAAAAATCCAGATTCAGCAGACGTTCCTTTAATGACATCTGGAAAATCATTTTTCAGTAAAAAAACGAGCGACCATGCGAGCATGCACAGTATTCCGGAAACGATAAACGGCAGCCCTTCAAACACGTTCACAAGCGGGACAAATAAAGGGCCCGCCGCAAAACCTACTCCGAACGACAAACCGTACACGGCAATGTTACGTCCTAAACGATATTTCGGTGAAAAGCTTGTCACCCAAGTTTGCGTCGAAAAATGAAGCGCATGATCACCGATTCCAATAATTAATCGCAAGATGAACCAAAACACCATGCTTTTCCATAATGGAAATATTAATAAAGAGATGAATACCAACATGCCGCCTACAACAATAATTGGTTTAAAGCCGAATCTTCTGAGGGGCGCTTCCATGAATGGTGACACGAGAAGCGTTCCAATATATAAACCGGTCGCGTTTAATCCGTTTAACGCGCTCGAAACGCTATCATTTTCAAAGATAACTGAAATTAACGGAAGGAGCATTCCTTGTGAAAATCCTGAAATAGCTACTATTAAAACCAGGATTCGAAATCGTTTTTGTTCTATTTTTGTAAAAGCACTCATATAGTCAACCCGTTCCAATGAAATATGAAATCGTGTATAATTCTAACATATTGGGGAGGGATTACATATGAAATTCACAATGACGGAAAATGGTTTTCAAACAGAAACATCTTTTGGATCACTCGACATCTCTTCAAATGAAGAATTCGGATTTAGACCTTACCAACTCTTGGTGTCTTCAATTGCAGTATGCAGCGGTGGCGTAATGCGAAAAGTGCTTGAGAGAATGCGGATGCCAGCAACAGATATTCGTATTGAGGTAAAGGATGTTGTAAGAAATCCAGACGAGGCAAATAAAGTCGAGAAAATTCATCTGCATTTCTTTATAGAAGGTTCGAAAATCAATGAAGAAAAAATGCCGAGGGTTATGGATTTGACAATGAAAAACTGTTCAATGGCACAATCGGTAGTAGAATCAATCGAGATTCATAAAACTTACGAAATCAAATAGAAAAAGGCTTAGTCCATCTCTTACTTTCAGATGACTAAGCCTTTTATGTTTTAAATGATTCATCACTATCAGCTTTCATAAATCGTATTGTCCGTTGGGAAAGTTTAACGCCATTGGACGTTTACGAATCCCCTCCTTCAACTTGGAATTTGAGTTCGTCTACACAAACACTACGCCCTCCCTTTCAGTTGATTAAATATATCTTAACACATTAATTCTGTATTTACAATGTTCATACTACTCTATTAAGAATTTGATTCTAAAGAACTAATTCAACGCGAATTAATGATTTTATCATATGAAATAAATTATAAGCAAACTCGTTACCCTTCCTAAAATCATATGTTATAATTAGAATGATTATCATCTGATACTAATTATTTTAAAGGGAGGGGTTATCGTGGATGTCCCTGTTGAAAATCAACGAAAAATCAATTGGTTCGAGCATATTGAACTTGTAGCCGCAATTTTATCCGGGATTCTGATAGTTACAGCGTGGCTAATTGGTAAAAATGGTGCCGAAACGCTTTCAGTCTCCTTATATATCGCCGCATTTTTAATAGGCGGCTATGCAAAAGCGAAGGAAGGCATCGAGGAAACGGTTAAAGACAGAGAGTTAAATGTAGAAATGTTAATGGTGTTTGCGGCAATTGGATCCGCTCTTATTGGATATTGGACAGAAGGTGCAATACTCATATTCATATTCGCACTAAGCGGCGCGCTGGAAACCTATACACTCAATAAAAGTCACAAAGAAATTTCTTCGCTAATGGAGCTTCAACCTGAGGAAGCTTGGCTCTTGAATGAGGATGGAACGACTGTAAAAGTATCAACCGATTCCCTTGCCGTAGGTGCATTGTTACTTGTAAAACCCGGCGAGCGAATCCCTGTTGACGGTAGAATAACAAGTGGAACGACATCTGTTGACATGTCCGCAATTAATGGTGAATCGATGCCCGTCACGAAAGGAATCCGGGACGATTTATTTGCGGGTACAGTTAACTTGAGCGGCGCGATTCAAATGGAAATGACTAAACCAAGTTCTGAAACGCTTTTCCAGAAAATAATCACGCTTGTTCAAAGTGCACAAAGCGAAAAATCTCCTTCTCAACTATTTATCGAAAGATTTGAAGGGACTTATGTAAAAATTGTCCTTGTCGCTGTTTTCGTCATGATGTTTCTTCCCCATTTTGTTTTCGGCTGGGATTGGACGACAACCATTTATCGTGCCATTGTTCTGCTTGTCGTCGCGTCGCCTTGTGCGCTTGTTGCATCCATCATGCCGGCTACACTTGCTGCTGTTTCAAATGGAGCGAAGCGAGGGGTTTTATTTAAAGGGGGGATCCATCTCGAGCTTCTTAGTTCGGTGAATGCGATTGCTTTCGATAAAACAGGAACGTTAACGACAGGTTTACCCGTTGTTACTGATTTCATTGTACGTGAAGGTGAAGATATTGATGAAACGCTAGCACTTATTGCTGGTATCGAATCACAATCCAATCATCCACTTGCAGTCGCAATTACAAACTTTGCTGATGAGAAGAAGTTGACCCCTTTACAAGGCATACAAACTGAGGATTTGCCCGGGCATGGTCTTCGGGCAATCTATCAAGGTAAAGAATTCCTTGTTGGCAACCCGCGATTTGTCGGCAAGAGGCTGGCAGAGGACTTTAACGACGGAATCGCTATGAATTTATCTGAAGGCGGCAAGACTGTCGTTTTCTTAAAAGATGATCAAGGTATTGTCGCTGCAATTGCTTTAAAAGACACTTTGCGAAAAGAAGCCATTCAAGCAATTAATGAATTGAAAAAAGCTGGTATACGAACAATCATGCTAACCGGCGATAATGAAAAAACAGCGGCTGCGATACAGAGTGAAGTCCAAATAGACCGTTACGTCGCCGAATGTTTGCCGGAAATGAAAGTTGAAAAATTAAAAGAGCTGATTCAAGAATACAAGGCCGTTGCAATGGTCGGGGACGGGATAAACGATGCACCCGCGCTTGCTACAGCCACTTCAGGCATAGCGATGGGTGATGGCACCGACGTCGCACTAGAAACGGCGGATATTGTTCTCATGCAAAATGATCTAACAAAAATTTCTTACGCCATTAAATTATCTCGAAAAATGCAACGTATCGTTAAACAAAATGTATTCTTTTCAATTGCGGTTATCGCAGTGTTAATCGTTTCTAACTTCATGCAAGTCGTTGATCTTCCCCTCGGCGTGATTGGACATGAAGGAAGTACAATTCTTGTCATATTAAATGGATTACGGATGCTGAATAAGGTGAACTAAAAAGCAAAGCGGTCAAATGACCGCTTTGCTTTTCTTTTTTGCTGCAAGCGCTTGTCGGCGCTCGCTCATGACTGCATTGATCTGACCGCCTAGCATCAGAATAATGGCTGAGAAATATAGCCACATCATCAATACAATGATTGCCCCGATACTCCCGTATGTGCTCGAGTAGCTACCGAAACTACCTACATAATAAGAGAATCCAACTGAAGTAAGTATCCAACCTAATGTCGCAAAAGCAGCCCCGGAAAAGACACTTTTAATATGCAACTTCAAATTCGGCACAAGCCAGTATAGGATTGTGAAAACACCGAATATCAAAAATGGCGGAATAATCCATCTCAAACTATTCCACAAGGAAAGAAAACCAGCTTCTAATCCCATGTATGAAAATGCGAAGATCCCAATCTGTTTGCCGAATACCGGCAATACTAGCGCCATAATGAGTACCGATATGAGCATAAGCGTGAATACGACCGACATGCCGCGCGCGACAAAAAAGTTCCGTGTTTCTTCTGTAAAATAAGAACGATTTAATGCTTTCGTAAGTGCATTCATTCCTTTTGATGCAGACCACACTGTCGCTAGCGCACCAATTGAAAGTAAACCGGTATTACGATTATTTAAGATTTCACCGACAGTATCTTCAATTAGCGACGCTACACTTGCTGGAGCATAGTCTCTTATAAACAAGAAAATTTCTGATTGGTCTAAATTTAAATAAGGCAAAAGTGTAAAAAGAAAGATTAGTAGAGGAAAAAGAGATAACAAGAAAAAGAAAGCGAGTTGTGAACCAAGGCCCGTAACATCGACTTTCCTTATTCGTGTGATTAATTCTTTTAAAAATCCACTAATTGTTGTTACATCAAATTTATCCAAATCTCCCTCTTTGACATCATCCATGAATTTTACGATGGCCAAGTTCCGAAAACTAGAATTACTTTTCTTGTGTTTTTTCTTTTCTACAACCTCTTGTTTGATTGCTGAAGATAGTTCGGATTCTGATTTAGATTTAGGAGTATTTGATTTTTTTTCTCTCATCGTTTCTTCACTCCTTTCTTCATCCCTTACTTTCCCGTTGAATCGCTGGTAGAATCTTCGCTTACCATAGCTTTATAATCATCCTTCGCTTCAGTAAATGCATCTTTTGTGTCAACAACTAATTCCTTTACTTGAGGGCTAAGCTCTTTTAATTCGTCCATTTTTCCTTTGAAATATGTTGCATCATTTGCAACTTGTTCATAAATTGATTGATATTTCTCCGACTTTTCCTGGAGCTTTAATTTGACGACGTCGGGGTTTTTCGAATAATAACGAACATCAGACATGAAACTTCGGGATTTATTCACGACATCTTCACGTGTCGCTCTGTCGCATAAACTGATTAATCCCCCAGCCAATGCACCAAAAAAGATGTACTTTCCTAATTTATTTCCGCTCATTAAACACCCTCCACTTATAAAGATTTTGCATACTGCATTATACCCCTAATAATATAGAAAAAAACATGACTTGATAAATAATAAAAATAAAGCTTGACTATTAACTCATTATTTCGGAAGATTGTGAATAAGCATAATACTATAGATTTCAAGGGAGCTGATCATACTTAATTAACTTTGAAAATTGGACAACCTGAATTACTTTTATAGACAAATTGGAGGGAATGAAATGGGGAATTTTAAAGAGTTTCTGGATTATATCGGCGGCATCATTTGGGGTCCGCCTTTACTTATCCTGCTTGTGGGAACGGGAATCTATTTAACAGCGAGACTCGGAATTATTCAATTAAGATTATTACCGTACGCTTTAAAATTAGTATTTTCCAAAAACCAAGATAAGAAATCAGAAGGAGACATTTCGCATTTCCAAGCACTTATGACTGCAATGGCAGCTACTGTTGGTGTTGGTAACATTGTAGGTGTCGCCACAGCTGTCGTACTCGGAGGACCTGGGGCAATCTTCTGGATGTGGATGGCTGGATTTTTCGGAATGGCTACTAAATACGGAGAAGCCATACTTGCAGTTAAATACCGTGTTAAAGATGCCAATGGTCAAATGGCAGGCGGCCCGATGTATTACCTTGAACATGGGCTGAAGCAGAAATGGCTTGGCGTCCTCTTTGCAATATTCGGCGCACTTGCGGCTTTTGGTATCGGAAACGGTACGCAAGCCAAGGCTGTTGCAGATGTTATGTCCCAAACTTTCTCATTTCCCCACTGGGCTACTGGTCTTGCGCTAGTGTTACTAGCAGGGTCCGTTATCCTTGGAGGAATTAAAGTAATTGGACGTGTTACATCATTCTTCGTTCCGATTATGGCACTCTTTTATATTATCGCTGGCGCAATCGTCATGATTATGAACATCCATCTCGTGCCGGAAGCATTCGCAATGATTTTCAAATTTGCATTTACAGGTGAAGCAGCTGTCGGTGGTTCAATCGGAGCCGCAATTCGTTTTGGAGTTGCACGTGGTTTGTTCTCCAACGAAGCGGGTCTCGGATCTGCGCCGATCGCAGCCGCCGCTGCAAGAACAGATATGCCTGGTAGACAAGCCCTTGTTTCAATGACGCAAGTTCTATTTGACACACTTGTCATTTGTTCGATTACGGGCGTTACAATTGTCATGTCGGGACAGTGGAAAGATACATCTATCGAAGCAGGTGCTTTAACTGCAGCTGCTTTTGGCGAATTCCTTGGCGGTGCTGGTCCACTTGTAGTATCTATCGGTCTAATATTCTTTGCCACATCTACTATTTTTGGTTGGGGCTATTACGGGGAAAAATGTTTCCAATATTTATTCCCGAACGTTTTAGCGGTGCGTTTTTACAGACTGGCTTTCGTGCTCTTTATCTTTGTGGGCGCAACGGCATCCCTCGATGTCATTTGGGCGCTAGCAGATGTATTAAACGGCCTTATGGCGATTCCGAACTTAATTGGACTTCTTGGTCTATCCGGTGTCATCATTTATGAGACCAAAAGAGTTCAAGCAAAAATTAAGGAAGAACAAGCGGAGTCGAAGAAGTCTTAACTATACTTTCACTTTCCATTTGACAGGTTTGAGATATAATGAAATGATAAGTAACAGTTAATGAAAGGCGGCTACTAATCATGGATTTAACAAAACCAACAGATGAAAACGTAATGTATATGGTTGAGCAAATTAAAGAAAAACTTCGCATGGTTAACGTTGATGCGATGAAAGCAGAACACTTCAACACTGATAAATACGACGACTTGCTCTATATGTACAATATGGTCATGAAGCGTAATCATATCAGTTCGAATGAAATTGAAGCAATCGCTGCGGAACTGGGATCTTTACGAAATTAAAGGAGAAGCTTTCTATCCAATCGGATAGGAAAGCTTCTTTTTTTGTTTCCGAGAAAGAACTTTCTAAATACTCTATGACCCAATTTACGAAATAATGTGTACCTTCGGGTTAGAAGTTGGTACTATTAAAGCTATACCGAAAGGAGTAATGTAGATGTCACTATTTGAACAACAGCTTTCCAATTACGCTGAATTAGCCGTTAAGGTAGGCGTCAATATTCAACCGGACCAATATCTATTTATTAGCGCTTCAACTGATGCAGTTGAGTTTGTTCGCTTAGTCACTGAAAAAGCCTATGATGCGGGGGCACGCCAAGTCATCGTCGATTTTTCTGATGATGTAATTTCACGTCTGCGGTTTGAAAAAGCGCCCGCTGATTCATTCTCTGAGTTCCCTGAGTGGAAAGTTATGGAGCGTGAACAACTGGGTGCAAAAGGTGCCGCATTTATGAGCATCATGTCTCAAAGTCCCGATTTATTACAAGGTATTGATCCTTCCCGGATTAGCGAGGCACAAAAGTCATCTGGAATCGCACTCGATAATTTCCGTCAAGATATGCAGGCCGATAAATTTAGTTGGACAGTTATTGCTACGCCATCAAAAGCGTGGGCGGCAAAAGTTTTCCCTGAGTTATCTGCCGAGGAACAAGTTCCCGCTCTTTGGGAGGCAATTTTCAAAGCTGTAAGAGCTGATACGGAAAGCCCTGTTCAATCTTGGCTCGATCATGATAAAACTCTGCATGAAAAAGTCGATTATTTGAATGAAAAACGCTATAAGAAACTGCATTACCGTGCACCGGGAACAGATTTAATCGTTGATCTTCCCGAAGGACATTTATGGTGCGGAGCAGGCAGTCTAAACGAAAAAGGCCATGCGTTTATGGCGAATATGCCGACAGAAGAAGTATTCACAGTGCCGCATAAAGATGGTGTTAATGGTTACGTATCAAGCACAAAACCATTGAGCTACGGCGGAAATATTATCGATAACTTCAAAATCACTTTCGAAGATGGCCGTGTGACTGACATTTCAGCTGAACAAGGTCAAGAAGTCTTAGAGCGCTTAATCGATACTGATGAAGGCGCGAAACGTCTTGGCGAGGTGGCATTGGTTCCACATGCCTCCCCTATTTCACAATCAAACGTGCTTTTTTACAATACATTGTTTGATGAAAATGCATCTAACCACTTCGCGCTAGGCAGTGCTTATGCGTTTTGTCTAGAAGGCGGAAAAACAATGCCACGTGAAGATCTTGAGAAACACGGATTGAATCAAAGTATTACCCATGTCGATTTTATGGTAGGATCCGAGGATATGGATATTGACGGCGTAAATGAAGATGGGACTACAGAGGCTGTATTCCGCAAAGGCAACTGGGCGTTTTAATAATCACTTGTTCAAAGTTCTGTCACAATTGATTATGATTGTTCATAAACCCCTTAAAATATTCATCTAAATAAGGTATAATACAGCTAGAGAGATTACGAATTATGATTATGAGAGGGGTCAATGAAATGGGCTTAATGTACTTAACAGTTATTGGATACATGGTAATGCTTGGTCTATCAGCAGGATTCATCATGCATTTTCTAGTTAAAGCATTTGATTCTTCTGAAGCGACTAAAATAGATCCTAAACCAGATACGAATTACTAAGATTACTAAGAGCTGCCTAGGCAGCTCTTTTCTTTTACCCATTTTTTCGATACAATGGATAGAATGAAACCGAAGGCACCCGCCCGAGGCTGAAATCCAAACAGATAGGAGCTTTTCTATGACACTTCTCGGCGAAATACTAGAACATAATAAACAGTTTGTGAATGAAAAACAATACGAACAGTATTCTACAACGAAATTCCCCGATAAGAGAATCGTTATTTTAACATGCATGGATACGCGCCTTACCGAGCTTCTGCTTAAATCAATGAACTTGAAAAATGGCGATGCCAAACTAATCAAAAGTGCTGGCGCTGTTGTCACGCATCCATTTGGCGGAATCATGCGCAGCATTCTTATTGCGGTATATGAACTTCAAGCCGATGAAGTATTTATCATCGGACATCATGACTGCGGTATGAACTCGATTGATACAGATCATATCATTGGTGATATGGTTGAACGCGGAATCGACAAAAGCCTTTTCGAAACCCTTCAATATTCGGGAATCGACATGGAAGATTGGCTGCATGGATTCGACGATGTAACTGAGAGTGTCAAAGCTAGTGTGAAACAAGTTCGCAATCATCCATTAATGGATCCAAAGGTTCCTATTCACGGATTAGTAATCAACCCGACAACTGGTCAATTAGATACCATTGTTGACGGATATAAACATAACTAGGAATTCGACATATTTCCCGGGCAATTTACAAATAACTACGCAAAAGCCGATTCCTTTTTACAGGAATCGGCTTTTTAATTTTGCTTTTAGTTTCCGCAAAGCGGTCTTACCCTTTCAAAAGTCGTCCTCGATCATTGCATACATATAATGATCCTCCCAAACGCCATTGATATAAAGGATTTGTCGCAATAATCCTTCAAGACGATAGCCGGATCTTTCGAGTACGATAATCGATCCTTTATTTCGCGGTGAAACATAAGCTTCGACACGATGTAACGCGACCCGGTCAAATGCGAATGCCGTTACAAGACCAACCGCCTCCGAGCCGATTCCCTTCCCAGTATGCCTTTCATCGATTGAATAACCGATGAATCCACTAGAAAATGGAAGCCTTTTAATACTGTATAACGAGATATGGCCAATCAATTGATTCGTATTTGATTTGAATATGCCGAAGTTATACTCTCTTCGATCTCTCATTTGAAAAAGCGATTCTTTAATTTTATCTCTTTGTATCGCGACAGTGTAAAAACCTGGTTCTTGCCTCGGTTCAAATATTGACCAATACTTTTTATTGGCACTTAATAATTTCGTGAAGTTCGGTGCATCCTCTTCAGTTAAAATCCGCAAGTAACAACTTTTACCTTCGAGAAGAATCATTTTTTATCAACCTTCTTTTGTAGTGAGTTCAAGAAAGTCCTCAACGTCTTTCACGCATAGTGCAACGCCCTTTGCCCAGAATTCCTGTTTTGTAATGTCTTCGCCTAGATGTTTCATCGCAAGGTCCTCGACGCTCATGACAGCTGTGTCGCGAAGCAACGCGATATATTTTCCCTCAAAACTAGCGCCATCTTCTAAAGCTTTGGCATAAATGCTCAAGGAGAACAAGTATCCGAACGTATATGGGAAGTTGTAAAATGGAACGCTTGTAATATAAAAATGAAGTTTTGACGCCCAGAAATGCGGGTGAACTGTATCGAGTGCATCTCCGTAAGCTTCTCTTTGGGCTTCTTCCATAAGCTCATTTAGTCTCGTTGCCGAAACAATTCCTTTTTCACGTTCTTTATAAAAGCGTGTTTCAAATAAGAACCGCGAATGAATATTCATGAAAAACGCTACGCTTCGTTGAATTTTATCTTCCAGCAATGCTATTTTTTCATCTTTCGTTTCAGCCGCTTTTACAGCTGCGTCTGCAACAATCATTTCTGCGAATGTAGAAGCCGTTTCAGCTACCCCCATCGCATAGCGGCGGTTCATCCAGTGTACTGGGCGCAGCGCGTACGAGTGGAATGCGTGCCCTAGTTCATGCGCAAGTGTCGCAACGTTCGACATGGAGCCGCTGTATGTCATGAAAATACGAGATTGCTCAGACATCGGCATTCCTGTACAGAATCCGCCAGGTCGTTTGTTTGGACGATCTTCCGCTTCAATCCAACTATCTTCAAAAGCTTTACGTGAAAATGACTCCAATTCCGATCCGAATTCGCCGAAATGCTTCAAGATAAATTCTGCACCTTCTTGGTAAGATAATTCCATCGTCGATTCTGTGACAGGCGCGTCAATGTCATACCAATTCATCTTATCAGTTCCAAGCATTTTTGCCTTCACATTTAAATAGTCGACAAAAGGCGCTTTATTGGCACCGATTGCCCCCCACATTGCATCAAGCGTTTCTTCGCTCATGCGATTTGTGAGTAATGGTTCTTTGAGAACTGAATCCCATCCGCGCTTTTTATAGACGGCTAATCTAAAACCGGCCAAATGATTTAATGTTGCCGCGAAGAAATCTTCTTTTGCTTCCCAAGCTTCTTCCAACGCTTCAAATGAACGTTTCCGAACATCCGCATCCGAGTTAGAACTTAAGTTAGCTGCCTGGCCAACAGATAATTCTTTTTCTTCTCCGTCAACTTCGATTGTAATCTTAATATCGCCAACGAGTTGATCATACAACTTTCCCCATCCGTGATACCCGTCAACGCTGAGCGCTGTGACAAGACTTTCTTCCTCTTCTGAAAGCTTTAACGCGACCTCATCGCGCCACTCTGTTAATATGAATGCAAATTCTTTTAGCTCATCTGATTCCATAAGGCCATTCCAAACCGCGTCGTCCGATTTTGAAAGTGTTTGTTGTATTTTCAACATGGCAGTCGAGAACCGTGCACCAAGCGTGCTCGTTTCACCTTGCAATAAAAGTGCTTTTTTGTCTGTCGTATCTGCAGCAAGAAAACACCCGATGACTGCACCTGCTTGTGATAAGTTCAATGCGACATTTTTAATCGATTCAATTAGGTTAACAATATCATTGGCAGCTTCTACTGATGCGGGAACGTTAAATTCAACCGCTTCTTTTTCCATTGAATTAAGTAGCTCATCGAGACCATTAAGATGTGTTCTCAATTCTTCGGAATCGCTTCCGCCTTCAAAAAATACATCTAAATCCCATACTTCAGAATACTTCACTTTATTCATTCTCGTTCCTCCCTGGACATTTTCAATTTTCTAAATATGCTTTTCTATTATACCATGTAATTTCGAGAATCGAAAAGAATCCTTTTTTGTGACAGAAGTTTCATAATTTTATTCGCAGGGGGATGCTTTCAACTGTATACTGATTTATTAGGAGGATTTTAACATGTCGCGAATAATTATTATGGTGCTATCACTTTTTTTCACGATTACTGTCTATGCCACTTCAATTTTCATTCCTTTTAATGATTTAACGGCAGCAGAAATCATGAATCGATTACCCATTCTTTTTACACCCGCTAGCTATGTCTTAGCTATTTGGGTATTCATCTATATACTGCTCGGTGGTTGGATTTATAACTTTTGGCGTACCCAAGACAATTATAGTAAGTCAGTCTTAAACATTAGAACCATTTTATTCACTTTCATCTCATTATTGAATAGTATTATGATTTATTCTTGGCATTATGAATTCTTCAACTTGGAATTTGTAGTTATGCTGACTTTGCTTCTGTTGACTGCAGCCCTTTATTTTACGTACCCCAAAAGAGTGAATCGTTTTTGGGATAGAGTTCCGATTTCATTGTTATTTGGCTGTAGTTTCATCTCTTTAATCGAACTGACCAATTACTTGCTTACCTTCCATGAATGGAGTGGATGGGGGCTTAGCAATTCACTATGGGCCGTTATCTATTTGACAGTTTCAACCGCAATTGCGCTTCACTTTATGTATCATTACCGTGATCTTGCCTTTAACGCGGTATTCATGTGGGTATTTATCGGCATTGCGGTGAAAAATGGATTTGATGAGCTTTTTGTTTCTACGGCAGCCCTTTTCCTGACAGTTGTTATTGGCGCCAGCTTTTATTTACTAAAACCATCAGAAGAATAAAAATAACCTTTCCTCCGATTTGGAAGAAAGGTTATTTTTTATGTGCGTTTTAATAATCTTGGTGCTGTCGTAAATAACAGTACCGCTACAATTGCACATAAGATCATGGATGGAATCATATAGCTTCCGTTGTATACGAGTGAATAAAGCCAAACAGGTTGGCCTTCAGGTGCATACTCCCCAAAAAAGACAATTCCGCCAATAAAATGAATCAGATAGCGAAGAATCCCGCCGATGATTGTTCCCGTAATGATAGCTGCAGCCATACCGCCCTTGTTCTTTTTCACGATGTTTCTTACTAACCAAATACCTGTTATTGCGGCTACCCCGACTAACGTGTATGCCAATGTATAATCAAGAAGCGCTTGTGCCCAATGAAACACTTTACCGCCTGTGATTAATTGCAATAATCCGCTTATAAATCCAGTTAACATTCCGCCAGCCAGGCCCCATCTAAATGCCATTACAATTATCGGCAGCATAGAAAGCGTAATGGATCCGCCTTGTGGCATTTCAAAGACCGTCAACTTATCAAATACGAATGATAGCGCACCTAAAATAGAGATTTCCAATAATAATTGTAGTCTACCTCTGTCCAAAATAATCTTCTCCCTACTATGTTGTCGCAGGGACGCCGGATTGAAATTAAAAAAGACATCCCGGATAGAACGGGACATCTTTATCATGAGAGAAGTAACAGGGACTTCTTCCAATAAGGTCTGTTTCCATCCACATCCCTACGCAAGAATAATCTTACAGGTTCGAAGGGTCAAAACGAATTGTTTTATCTCAGCCGAAAAGGCTCCCCTTGTGGTTTAACTTATTAAGTTTTCCTTATCTATTGTATAATAGAACCTATTTTATAGCAAGCTGACCTTATACGGTCAAGGAGGGGTTCGGATGACAAATCAAAAACTACTAAGTTCCTTATGCTATTTTAGCATATTCTTTTTTCCTTTATTGCTGCCGTTTGTCATCTATTTGGTTACGGATGAACAAGAAGTGAAAAATCATGCAAGACGAGCGTTCATCTCGCATCTGATTCCTGTTATCCTTTTAATCGCGGGTATTATCATCTTTTCTCTTTCTATGTTTTCTTTTGAGAACAGAATGACTAGCATTCTAAGCGGAGGCTTTGATTTTTGGAGTTTCGCGCCGTTTATTTTCACGCTAATTTATTCTGCTTTATTTTTAGCCGTCATTGTATGGAATGTTTTTCATGGTGTCAAACTGTTAAAAAATGATTAGTCGTCTTACCCATACTTCCTGCATACATTGTTAATGTGTGCAGGCTTTTTTCTATCGTTTTTTGTGCTATAGTGTAGGATGGAAATAAACGTAGGCAAGAAAGGATTGTACAATACATGATTGCTAAAACAGAACAGGATTTTACAGGCTTGAAAAAAATCGGTCGAATCGTTGCTGAAATTAGAGACACGATGAAAGAAGCGACTGTTCCCGGTATGACGACGAAAGAATTAGACGAAATCGGCGGACGTCTCTTTAAAGAAAAAGGTGCTGTTTCCGCTCCGATCGCTGAATATGATTTTCCTGGATATACTTGCATTAGTGTCGATAATGAAGTCGCGCACGGCATTCCAGGATCTCGTGTTATTAAAGATGGAGATATTGTAAACATAGACGTTTCAGGATCGGCGGATGGATACTTTGCAGATACAGGCATTTCATTTGTCGTGGGAACACCTGATGAAAGAAAACAAAAGTTATGCGATGTAGCAAAAGAAGCTTTCGACCGTGCAATGTTGCGCGTAAAAGCGGGTTCTAGTTTAAGCGGCATCGGAAAAGCTGTCGAAAGTGAAGCAAAACGAAACGACTTATCGGTTATTCGTAATTTAACAGGCCACGGTATCGGAAAATCATTGCACGAAGAACCTCAACATATTCTCAATTATTACGATCCTTGGGATAAAACATTGTTAAAAGAAGGAATGGTTTTAGCTGTTGAACCTTTTATCTCGGAAAAAGCGGAAAACATCATTGAGTTAGGTGATGGTTGGACATTTGTAACGCCTGACAACTCACTTGTTGCACAAATCGAACACACGATTATTGTGACAAAAGATAAACCGATTATTTTGACAGAAATTTAATTACGAACAAAAGCGCAAGGCGCCCGTCTAGCCCCGACAGGCATAAGCAATCCAGCGACGTGGCGTCCTTTGCCTAAGAAGAATGCAGTTCAATTCTTCCTAGCTGGATTGCTTATGACCCGAGGGGCTGGCGCCTGGAGCTAGACGTGAAATCCCTGAGTTTCATAATTTCCTAAGCAAGTATAAAAAGTTGTCGATAAATCCTGCACAGAGGATTTCATCGACAACTTTTTTTATTTCCTTCTATTTGCTGGTCTTCTAGGAATTGAAGAGATTTCCTGCAGTCTTCCATTGCGCCAGATCTTTTCTACTGGGCGAATTCCTCTTGTTAATTTGCGGTAGTCTCGCTCTTCGGCAGGGGTTAATAATGAAAGCACTTCCCCGTCCGCGCCCGCGCGTCCAGTTCTTCCTGAACGGTGCACGTACTGCTCAACCGTATGCGGCGTGTCGACGTGAATAACATGTGTTAGTCCTTCAATATCCAATCCGCGCGCAGCAAGGTCCGTAGCGATTAAAATGGAAGCGTCGCCTTTCCGAAAACTTTCAAGCGCGGTTTGACGATCATTTGAACGCATATTGGAATGAAGAACGACAATTGGCGCTTTATTGTAATTTAACTTCATATCCTTCACTCGGGCTTGGTCAATGTGATTTACGAAAGCAAGAGCTTGCATGCCTTTCACGTGTGAAAGGCCTCGCAGAATATCCGTCTTATCGCGCAAGGATGTTTTAATGTATGAATGCGTAATTGTGCCCGTTTTCGGCATATGTTCCGCTTCAAGATGGATACGAAGGGGTTCGTTCATAAACTCGCTTGCAACCCGTTCGATTTCATCTGTAATCGTAGCGGATACAACAACCACTTGACGGTCGGGGTTTGCGCCATTAATCATGTTTTTAATGATGACGCGATGTTCACGTGATAATAGTAAATCGCCTTCATCCAGAACGATATGCTGAACTTCAAATATTTTTAGCCTTTTTGATTTAATCAGCTCAGCAAGCCTTCCCGGTGTGCCGACTACAATTGTCGGTTTCTTTTTTAATCGGTCAATTTGACGTTTAGTATTCGCCCCGCCGATTAAAGGTGCGACAGTAATGTTTGTCCCGACAATCCATTCCCGAATGACATCAGTGATTTGAATCGCCAACTCTTGTGAAGGCGCGACAATCAAACCTTGAGTTTGTTGTTTGCTGCCATCCACTAAATGTAAAAGAGGTATCGTGTAGGCAAGCGTTTTTCCAGTGCCTGTTGGAGATTGGGCAACGATATCTTTGCCAGCAAGTATTTCAGGAATCATTTTTTTCTGAATCGGCATTTCATTTTTAAACTTCCATTTTTCTTTAAATATATCGTCCATTTTTTCCACGAAAGACATCTTTATCCCTACTTTCAGTCTGTTCTTTAAAGTGTATCATAGCCGTTTTATTATTCATTAAAAAAACATTCAGAAGTTGCCTTCGCATACTTCTGAATGCTTCTTTTTACTTCAAACGATATCCGCAAGCCGTTATTGCTGCTTCGGCAAGAACGAGAAGCGAATCGATGCATCCTTCAAGCTTTAATTCTTTACGCACGATTGACAGTTCCGTGCAGCCAAGAATAAGAACATCGCAACCCGCATCCTTCATCGATCGGCTGATTGCATTCCATTTATCTGGATCGGCAGGTTCTCCAGCTTTAACATCGTCATAAATGAGCGACATGACAAGTGATTGGATATGGGAATCTGGCAATACAGGTGTCATCCCATACTTTTCACACGCATCCTGATAAACGCCTGAAGAAATTGTCCCTGTAGTCGCAAGAATCCCTACACGCTCCGCATTAAGCTGTTTTGCACGTGCTGCCGTTTCATCAATCATATTGATAATGGGCAAATCCGATTCCTTTTGAATTTGATCGTAAAAGGAATGCGCAGTATTACACGGCATGATTAATACTTCAGCTTCAGCTACGCGAAGTCGATTCGCATCAGAAATAATATACGGCACAGGATCATCCGTGCTTTCCCCTAAAATGAATGCGGTTCGGTCCGGAATCGTTGTATTATTGGTGATAACCATATTTATATGTTCTTGATCTGTATCAGCATCTGTAAGTCGAACAAGCATTTCGCCAATATACATCGTCGCCAATGGCCCGACGCCGCCGATAATGCCTAAAGTTTTCTTTTTCATATCACTTCAAAACCTTTACTTTATGATTTCACCAACAATTATCTGCGACTAATTTTCTTCCGCAAGTTTTGGATTTTAGGAACGACAGACTCCAACACATTGTACATAAACGGTTTATAAACTTTGTTTATCTCACCAATGTACTGGGCAGGTTCATCTTTATCGCAAAAACTCTTTTTAAACATATATAAACCATCATTGTTCGACAGCTCGAAAACACCGCCAAAGTCGTATTGCTCGGCGCCTGTTTCAATTCCCCATTTAATCATCTCGTAATTCATGAGATGATTCGGGTTCAAGTTACGTTTTATATTCGTACTTCCTGCATACAAGAAATATAATTTCCCGTAATAATTAATTGTCAAACCAGCTGCTAATATATCATCTTCATGCGTCGCGATATAGATTCTGCAATTTTCTCCAAAAGAATCACGGATTTGCTTAAAGTATTCGACTGATCGAGTTGAAATTTTGTTCCGTGCGGCCATTGTCATATACGCATTATGAAGGATTTCAATATCTTCATCGCTTCTTGAATAACGGACTTCTACGCCCCTTCTAGCCGAACCGCGAATCGAACTTCTACATCTTTTCGAAAACTTCATCATGATAGACTCTTCATCATGGTCTTCCAAATAGAGAATCATATTTAATCTCGGTTGTATTAATTTGTCTTGATCATCATCTTTTGAAATTAAACTGAAACCGTTATTTTTATATAAATTGTACAATTCGTCCGAATACGACACCTCTGGATCGAACTTCAACATAATTGCTTTATTTTTCTTAGCCACTACATCTGCTTCTTTAAGTAGCTCTTCCACGAGTTCAATATCTGAAACATCGCAAACCGGTCCCCTCGGTGCATAAAGAACTGAAAATCCACCAGGTAATCGCTTGATCAATATTGAAAGCGCGGCAACAATTTCACCGTTTTTTTCTAAATAAACATGTTCGTTGCCCCAATCGTCCTTAACCTCAGACCATAAACGATCTTGAGTCACGGAACGAAATTTTGAGTTTCGAACAAAATGATCATATCTTTTCACGTCTTGCTTATTTGATTTATCAAGCAAAGCCATTTCGTTAAACCCTCCATTTTCTCAGATTAACCATAATCCGAGACATTACCTTACTCTTTTAACTTAAAATATTTTTCAAATCGACCATAATAATCTTTATAAAACGAATTTAATTTGAAACGGCGAATAAGCCCTAAATCTTTCGGATAATAAAGCGTGCTTGAAGATTCACCTTTATCGAATCGATCGATAACTTGTTTTTTCAAATCCTCATCCATCGTATATTCGATCAAAAGATCCTTTGGAACTGTATGCCAAAGATGATTATTTGTTCCGTATTCAGTTGGTGCAGGACGGTCATAAACACGGTCCTCTACAAGGTATTTCGCCATATTATAGCCATTTGCCGTAACGAAGTAGCTACTGCGGCCTTGACGGATATTCAATTCGAATATTTTATATTTGCCATCGCGTCGGTCGTATTTCAAATCGATATTCGCGTAGCCTCTAAATCCGATTTTCTCAAGGAAGTTTTTATATTTCGCATAAATTTCTTGATTTTCCTCGCCGATAATTCCGACGTAGTTGCCGATTAGAATCGGGGTATAATCTTCAAGTATAACGCGGCCTAAACACATCATCCGCACTTTTCCATGTTGGTCGACATAAGCATTTAACACACGCATTACCGTATCGTTGCCAGGTATATAGTCTTGAACGATCAACGAGTCTTCGTATGTCGATGAATAAATGTCGTTAATTGTCTTCGTGAAACTTGCCTTATCATGAAGAACATAAGCCTTTTTCTTTCCTTCAAACTGCGCATTGAAATAAGTCATGCTATCCGACGGCTTAACGACGATCGGAAAATCGAATGGGAGCTCCATTTCTGGATCCATGCCCTTTTGGAAAATTAGCGTGTCCGGATAATCGAGACCATACTCCTCGCACATCTCATAAAAACGTTCTTTATAAACAACCTGATCCATCAGCTCCTCGCTGATGAACGGCAGGATATAATGCGGTTCAAGCTCTGCCTTATGACGAATCGCGAGTTCAGCGTAGTTTTCGTTACTCGCAATAACAAGCAGCTTGTCAGCACGGTTTTTTAGCTCTTTATGTAAATCAAGCATGCTTTGAATGAAATACGTAGGTTCGTCCAATTTTTCATAAATCTTTTTTTCAACAATTTTACTATGCATCGTCGGCAATATATGCCCTTTTGTTACAACGACGCTCTTTATTCCGTATTGTTCGTGGAACGCTCTTGCCATTCCATAAGCATTATCATCTGATCCCAGTATCACTGGTAGAAAATCTTCTTTTTTCATTAGTAATTCCTCATTTCTTAACAAGTGTCTTTCCTTCAGGCACCCCATAAAATGAAATTTATATAGCCGTTCATTACGCTAAAATAAGAATACACACATCCTTAAATCTACGTCAAAAAAGGGACACTGTCAATTTTACGAGGTGTTTCTTATCTTTTCATTAAGATATATGCGATAATCTAAAATAGAAATTAGAGAAGGATTTATTTTTCAATCCAATTGATGGAGGCGTACGGTTTGACGATTTTTTTAACAGGTACTACAGGGTTTTTAGGCGGAAAACTGCTGACTAATCTTTTACAATCGACAACTCATAATTTATATGTGCTTGTCAGGAATATAGAGAAAGCTGAAAGGCTTGTTTCAACACTTCCGGGTGACGCGACAAATCGCATTACACTGCTCCGCGGGGATATAACAAAACCAAACTGCGGACTGAATGAAGATGAAATCAACGAGCTGACGAATGAAGTTTCGATTTTTTATCACCTCGCTGCTCTTGTAAAATTCGACCAAGAACTACGCGACGAAATATTTTCAATTAATTACGATGGTACGAAGCAGGCACTTGAACTTGCCAAACGCTTACATGTATCTAAATTCTTTTATATCAGTACAGCATATACCGTCGGAAAGCATGCCCATGGAATTGAGGAACTTTACCCGATTGATGTAGCGGGCCATAATCCATACGAAGATAGCAAAGTGCAATCTGAACATCTGGCCTTCGCTTATTCTAATGACTTTGATGTATCTATTTTCCGACCATCAATTATTGTAGGCGACTCCATTACAGGCGAGGCTGATTCAGAATTCACCTTATATGGATTTATGCGCGCGCTTGATGTATTTAAACGACGGATTTCAAGATCATCTGAAGAGCCGGACAGAGTCTATCGTGTCCTTGGCAGTAAACATGCAACTTCGAATTTTGTGCCGGTCAATTATGTTGCAGATATTTTAGCGTTAGCTGAAAGTAAGGCAAAACCAAATACAATTTATAATATAACGAATCCTGATCCAGCGACGAATTTCGATATTTTAACGTTGATCAAAAATGCGCTTGATTTCGATAAACTGGAAATCATCGAGAACGCTGAAAACGCAAACCTCACAGCCGAGGAAGTTCGGTTAAATGAAATGATTAGCGTATTTATCGATTATTTATCCCGTTCCTTTGATTTTAAAGATGACAATACGGTGGAATTAATCGCAGGGTCGGAAATCGAACACCTTCATATGCCAGAAGAAACGTTAACAATGATTATTAATGCTTATTTTGGAATTCAAGATAATAGCCAGTGACCATTCAGGATAAAACAACCAGTTTAATCTTGTCGGGATTGGGGAAAATAGAAAGAACAATCCTGAAAGTTGAATGGAGGCTTACAGATGGATTCATCAAATAATAAAAAGAACGAAAATGTTGAGATGGGCACTGATTGGGCTAAAAATGCCGAGGATGCAGCGAAAAGAGCTGAAGATCAAGTTTCCGAATTAAAAAAGGAAGCGCAACAACAGCTTAAGGGCAGTAAAAGTTCTTACAATAACCCGACTGATAAAAAATAAATGTAACTATCCAGCACTCGCCTTAAAAGTGAGTGCTGGATTTTTTTACGTTTTACTATCTATTCTGGCAGAGCTATTTTTGATAGGATCCTCAAAAATATGCCTTAATGATTCAGGGTTGTTTTTTGAACGAAGTGCGCGTTCAAAAACCTTTTCCGGCAGAGCTATTTTTGATAGGATCCTCAAAAATATGCCTGAGTGATTCAGGGTTGTTTTTTGAACGAAGTGCGCGTTCAAAAACCTTTTCCGGCAGAGCTATTTTAGGATCCTCAAAAATATGCCTGAGTGATTCAGGGTTGTTTTTTGAACGAAGTGCGCGTTCAAAAACCCTTATCAAATTGCGCTTTTGAAAAACCTCTACCAAGAATCTCGGATGCATTTACGAAAATGACGAACGAGTCTGGTTCAACTTCTTGTAGCAGCTTTTTAAAATAGATGGCTTCTGATTGTTCAACGACACATAAAATCATTGTCTTCTCTTCATTTGAATAACCGCCCAGCGTTTTCACTTTCGTTAAGCCGCGGTTAATTTCATTTTTAATAATGGATTGGATTTTTTCTTCTTTATCCGTAATGATAAGGATTAACTTTGTCGGCGATGTCTGCAATTGGACAAAATCGATTACTTTGCTTGTGACATAAATGGACATGAGCGCATACAAAGCCAACTCGAAGTTAAAGACAAACGCTGATGTGACGACAACTAATCCATCAACGAGAAGTTGTGAAAATCCGCTGGAAAGACCCGTAAATTTTTTCAACACTTGTGCGATTAACGCCGTGCCACCCGTTGAACCATTTCCGCGGTAAACAATACCAAGTCCGACGCCTAGCATGATCCCGCCGTAAATTGCGGCGAGTAAAGGATTATCTACCGAAAGATTCATGCCCTGGGTAACCCATATCGTAAACGGCACGAACAAAGTTCCAACGAGCGTTTTCACACTGAACTCCCTGCCTATAAATACAATGCCGACGATTAATAACGGAATATTGATAAGCCATTGCACGTAGGCCGGATTGAATTGAAATACTTCATAAAGAATCGTACTAATTCCTGAAACTCCCCCAGCTGCTAAACGTGCTGGCAAGAGGAATATATTAAACGCCAATCCGACTAACGCGGCACCGACAATAATTTGTATATATTCAAATGCTAATGATTTTTTAAAAGTACGCATGATAGTAAATCTCCTTTCATACCCAACCTCCCTATTCTAACAAAAAACTTGCGGTTCGTCTCGAGTATGAGCAAGTAAAAGTTGATCACGCCAAACAAAAAAACATTGTTGCGACATAACCAGCTGTCGCAACAATGTATTTACATGTAAACTTAAAAGTCTTCTTCACCTGTAGAGTAAATGACGTTCCAGCTATCCGAATTGAACAAATCAACGGCCTTCACACGTTCACCGTGTCCCAAAACCGCCTCATCATCCACTAGTGCGACGACCATTGATTTAATCCCATTATCCAAATTAAGATAAATGTCGCCTACTGATGGTCTTTTCGACGCCTCTTCAACAGCTTGCTCTTTTAATTCGCGGTCTGCCGCTGCTTGTTCCGGGGTCACAAGTGATTGGTCTAAGTAATCAATCTTTCGACTATCAGGCGCTATGCCGGGTTCTAACACTAAAAACTCTTTCGGCTTCACCGTGTTATAAAGCGTCGTATATACTTTATCGCCAACAAGTTCGCCGACTTTTTCAAATTCGTTTAACGTATAATGATCTAATTGGCCAGGATCCGGATGCGTAATTAAGATATATCCATCTACTTCCGCTTGCTTGTCTTTTCGAAGTGTGTAACGCGCGCCTTGGAATATAAGGGAGTCCAAATGTTGCGGACGGTGCAAAGTGAGTTCGTCAGCTCTGCAATTCACCTGTTCCATGTCTTTAATCCGAAATAATTTTATGGACAATCTTGATAAGGGACGAACAGAATAAACTTTATGCAATTCATTTTTATAATAGACAAATTGACCTTTTCGTACTTGTAATAAATTCATACATAAACCCTCCAATGCTTTTATTACCGTTGTCATCATAGTATAAGATAACCGTTAGAATGTCCAAGACGGCAAATTAATTTGCCTTAAAAATTTACCCATTAAAAATTGGGAGGATTGAAAATTGGTTATAAAACCGCCCCGCTTGCAAAAAGGGGATACTGTCGGAATCGTTACTTTAGGAAGTCCCTTGGCAGCAAATCGGATTAATGAAGGAATCTCGTATTTAAAAAGTATCGGCTACGAAGTCGTTGTCGGTGAACATGTTTATTCCGCGAGTGGATTCTTAGCTGCAACCCCGGAACAAATGGCGTCGGATTTGATGAACATGTTTGAAAATAAAAAAGTAAAATGGATCTTGCCTGCACGGGGCGGCGTTGGCGTTGAAGGAATTCTTCCTTATCTAGACTTTTCAATAATCGCCCAAAACCCGAAAATTGTTTCAGGATATAGCGACATAACAATTCTGCTGAACGTACTTTATGAGTATGCCCAGTTAATCACATTTCAAAGTCTTCTTTTGATCGATTTTAAAACAAATACGCCAAAATATAACTTCGATCAATTCTTCCATGCGACATCGACCGTAACATCTCCTTGGCAAATTACGAATCCACCTGGCGTGGCCTTGCGAAGTTTGGTTCCTGGTAATGTTTCTGGACCCATCGTCGGCGGAAATCTCACCTCTTTCGTAGGTACTTTAGGGACTTCATTTGAAATAAATACGGATGGAAAAATTATTGTTCTTGAAGAAACTCATGAACCCATTAACACCGTATATAGATATTTGAATCACCTTTTATTGGCGAAGAAATTCGATGATTGTTTAGGTATTATTATGGGTGAATGCACAAATTGCCAAGCGGCCTATGGAAAAACTTATACCGATTTGATCAATCAATTCTTGGTTCCGTTGGGTAAACCGCTGATGTCAAATCTTGCCACTGCGCACGGCAGATTTAAAGCGACGATACCAATCGGCGCGACGGTAAATATGAATACGTATAATCGAACAATGACTGTTATGGAACCGACTGTTAGTCCTTGAGTTCAACGTCCATTGATTCACCTTATTTATTCATATACTAGTAGTAAAATGAAATGAGGAAAATCATGGAGACGCATAAAAATCACATTCTCGAGACCAAACATTGTACATGTCCGCCGTGCAAACAAGTTGGTTGTCGAAAAGAGCTTTGCGATACGGAGTTTACAATTCGATTAGAAGGGCTTGAAAATAGTATTACCTACAGACTCTACAGGCTACTTTGGAATGAAGTTATTCTTAAGTTGGACAACGGAAATAAAATTCAAGGCACCCTAAACTTTGTCGGATTCAATTTTGTGGAGATTATTACCGGAGACCCCAGCGAAGATAGACCACATGAAAAAGGACAATCATCAATTATCTCGGTTAAGGATATAGATAGGGTTGAATTAGTTTGTTTTTGATGGAGAATGCTGAATAGATTTCTTTATATAACAAGTTAAACTGAGTATTTTCTATAAAAATGCTTCGGCGCTGGTGGATGCCTCCCGCGATAAGCCAGACAGAAGACCACTGTCTGGCTTATCGCTCCAGCTACCACTGGTAAGGCGCCTACGCTGGATTTACTTGGTAGATTTTTGACGTTTCTATAATTTGAGAGTGGATATTGTAGAAAACTAAATATCTTCCTATGAGGAAATGAAGTAAAAACCGTCTATTGTAGTAACGGGTTCTCTTCATAGGTGCAAACGAGCAAATAACATACAATTTCGCACTTCAAATAACATCATATTAGACCAGCAATTGGCACTGCAATTCAATTCGCAGTGCTTTTTTGTTTTATAAAACAACGAAAGTACGTTTTAACAAAATGATGAAAACCCTTCCGATTAATAATCGGACAAGATGCTCCACATTTAAAAATAACAGAAGGTTTTAACTTGCATGGTAATTTGTAAGTGTTGGCGGTATAATAGAATAACGGAATAGGTGATGATAAATGACTTTCTTATATTTTATAGTTGGGTACTGTGCTTTATATTTAGTGATTTGGTTACATGAAGTTGGACATGGGGTCGTATATGCAAAATATAAATGCAAAGACAATCCTTTTAAGGTTCATGTGCCATTCTATTTATTCTTCTCTACACCCCAGCCTGTTGATGAAAAAAAGGCACAAACTCTAAATGGTAAACAGTATTTTAATGTTGGAATAGCGGGAATAATAGTGAATCTGCTTATTGGTATCCCTATATCCTTCCTTTTACTAAACATCGAGTTTAATAACTCTATTTTAGTTTTCTTTTTTTATTCTTTTGCCTTATTTCATTTAGTGGAGGCTGCAAGTTACTTGACAATTAGCAATGTTTTTCTTGCAAGTGATATGATAACTGTACAAAACTACAAACCAAAATTAAGAATACCCTTATTTTTAATAGGAATATTCTTAGTTGTCCTAATCACTTTCATGCTAATCAAAAGTCCTGAAAGTTGGAAACTGGGATACATTATTTCAATAATAATCATGATTTCATGCATGGGATTAGGAAGAATCGTCTTTAGCCGAAGAACACGGACTGCGTAGGTAACTCGTGTTCTTATTGCACTAACGGGGCATTATATACAGATTAGTTCAATAGGAATGAAGAAAATGCTGAACATTAATTCAGCACTTTTTATCGTGTATAATATCATCCGAGCTATACGCTCGCTGAGCGTTCCCAGTCGTTATGCGGGTGTATCTTTTTTTGTTTATAAAGGCTTAAATAGTTATAGTTTTTTCGCAAAACAATGTGGTAAATATTAGCGACCTAACTGGTAAGGGGTTTGGTACGTCAATTGGCAACCTTGCATTAGCAATTGTAACCCACCCAATTGATATGCGGATTATGATAAACCAATTTATTGAAAAAACACCCAAAAACCCTAATACAACAATAAAAAAGGAGGGACCAAAACCATTGTGGTTTATAGTCCCTTTTCGTATGTTTTTTTAACGTTTTGCACCTTTCAAGAGAACCGTTACTATTGTAGATGGCTTTTTTGCTTACTGTTGTTGTTTCAAATTTGCATGCACTCATAAGATTTTGCTAACAAATCGGTACCTTCTACCCCAATAATAACTTCATTTGTATAGTGAATTAGTTGATTGTAGTGGAGGGCGGCGACTCCAGCCGAATCAGCGAAGTGCGAAAGAGAAGTTCACTCTTTCCTTAGCCCAGACCCTGCAGGAAGAGCCGTCACGAAGAACGGCTTTTGCGACCGAAAAGCGGAGCGTTTGGGAGCACGGTTTTAGCGACGAAGCGGCTGGGAAAGATTGAACTGTATCTTTCCGCACTTGTCCGCTCGCCCGAAGGAAAGCGTCCGCCCGCAACGAAAATCAACGAACATATAAAAACCGTGTACTTGAATAAGAACTGTTCAAGTCACGGTAAATTTCGGATTTTTTTACAAGTTAACAGCTATTAACGACACTTCCTCAATCGGTATGACATTCCTCTTTCCATCTACATCCACCGTGATTGATTCTTTATTTGCATCGGATATAACCCCTTCGATAATCATGTCTTCAAGCGTTACTTTAACTCGTTTATCTTCTAGTAAACGTAAATAGATATCCAAAGGGATTCCGAAAAACAGCTGGATCAATTTTGGTGAGGAAGCAACGGCTTCACCGAAATGAGCGGTTAATTTGCGTTGTAATGATGGTTTCAAACCGTCAATTTTCGACTCCGGATAGGGCTCTGCGTACTTTCCATATGGCTGTATCCCATCAATCTTGTCAAATGGAACTAGAGTTGTATGCCTATTTTCCCGTAGAACCAGAAAATCAGATCCAACTAAGGTGACGACCCCTATAACTTTTTCATCCTTATGGTTCGCGATTTCAACACGAAGTCCGGTCAATCCGTCAAAAACCTTTCGATAGGTTTCATTGGACGAACGGCTATCTGATAGCGCCAAATCAAGCAGCAGCTCATTTGTATCCCTTATTTGTTCTATCAACTTAGCCAATTCATCTGGGGGCAAACAATCCGCCGGGGAAGGAAGTTGCGGCGAAGGAAATCGTTCAGGACAACAATGTTCTTCTTCATGCAATTTATCTTCATTATCCATATCGTCACAACCCATCCAAATCTATTTTTAATGGTGGCAAATGTTCTTGTAACGCGTTATAAACTCTCATGATTCCCCACATGCCTTGCTCGATGTCCCATTGAATATTTCCAGAGCGGTACATATAATCTCCTGGATGGTTCCCGTAAGCACCGGCTCCGCCCAACAGTTCTAGATTTCGCACGGCGCCTGCAACGTTGAATCCAACGAATGATTCCGTTCGCGAATTGATATCCTTTGTATCGAAACGAAAGCGATGTCCATGAAGATTGAACGTGTGTGACCTACGTCGTTCTGACGGTGTGACTAATCGAATTGTTACTGGATCCCCTACATAACTTTCAAACAAAGGGGTTGCTGGATCCCCAAACACATGAGAACTAAATAAATCATGTAGCACTTTTTCTTTTTGATAGCGGTTAATTAACCGTTCACTTCGATAATTAAAACCGCGTGAGCCTTGGTCATACGTATCAAGTAAATCCTCATCAATCTCTGGCGGCGGCAACAAAATGCCGTCAACCGGATCGAAAATGACTTGGTTATTTTTATCGAGTAGTCTCACGCCGTCATGCATAATCATGACAAATTCTCGTATTTCCGGTAAAAAAGGATTGCGCAAAATAACATTCGCTCCGGTTCGAACCGGCTTCAACGTATATGGATCCAAATATTCGGTTCCCCTTGGTTCCGCGATAAAAGCCCCAAATGCACCGTGCGATTTATGGTTTCGTATATCTGCCATATCCCACATACCGCAGGCGCCTACTTGAGATACTACCCACCAACGATAGGTTCTTTTTTCACCAGGTCCAATCGTTTGGTCTCCGTTAAATCCAACAGTCTCCCCTGCCGAATTTTTCACATCATATTGAATTAGTTGGGGGTGCAGCGAAATTCGTAAGGACGGTGGATAAAACGCTTGCTCTTTCACTTCAGGATAAGGATGAATCCCATCTTTGAAGGGGAATTTATCGAATTCCAACAGACTCGTTAACGTTACTTCCACGGTATCGCCGACATTGGCCCGAATAATTAAAGGTTCTGGATTTTTCGTTCCTTTTACAATCGCGTCCATATCCTCTCGAAGCGCGAAAATAATTCCATGCGGATCATGATCACCGAAATCGTTATAAACTATCGGACATTGGAAAGCGACTATATCAAAATAGCGGACTGGCCCATTTTCCACGGGAATAAGCACGGGATTTTCTGCTTGCGGCGGCTTTTTCCCATTACATTCTGGCAGCGGCTTTGAACGCTTTGATGGTTTCGGTCTATCTGATAGAGGAATTAAATCCGGCACTTTTTCATCATAAGCGCGGATTAACCCCCAAAGCCCGTTCCATAAATCTTCTTCTGTCTCGAACGCCCATAAATAATCGCCGGAACGTGGAATATACGTTTCCATCGTGAACGATTCAGAAATTCCGATATGCTGTTGCTCTTCTTGATTTGAATCCAAACTTCCGCGTTCTTTCAGCCAACTTAATCCATGAACGTTAAAGCTATGAGATTCTTCTTGAGCACCTTGAAGAAGGCGAATGCGAATTGAATCTCCTTCGTAAGCTCTCAATATTGGCGTGATTGGGTCGCCGTGAGTATAGGAACTGAACGAATACGCTGGATCAGCATCAGGACCTAGTCGAAATTGCAAAGGTTCATTTTTATAATTCACACCAAATAAACCCGGGTCATCATCAGATCCTGGAAACTTCGGCGGTTGAAGGGGTTTGCCATTTTTATCGAACAACAAAGCGAAGTCTTGAACAAATAATGCAAAATCGCGATAATCAGGAATTAGTGGATTACTAGAAGTGATTTGCGTTCCATGAACGACTTCCTCTCCTGTCTTGCAATCTAAAAACTTGGTGAACCGTGGATGTACAACGCCCGTTCCGAATACGCCATGTTGCTGATGCGCGTTTGGATACATATGATCATGGAAAAACCATGCTTTCAACTCGACGTCAGCGTAATAGGAGTATTGCATCGTTTCGCCCGGTAAAATGGAAGAATCATAATTCCATCCGACATTCGCCCCATCATTAACCAATACATCAAATTTTACAAAGTGGATATGAAATCCTGTCTCGTATGTTCTTGTCACAAGTTGAAACGCATCCCCGTCAAGAATATGAGGCAATCTATTCGTGTAATTAATGTGGAAACAAGTATGAGCTGACGCATGAATTACGAGAGGTTCAGGTTCTTTCTCCCCTGAACAAACAGCTTCCAAGTCTTCATCTAAAACATAAACCCTTCCCTTTGGGTCATGCCAACCTTGCTTATTATAGGTAACTGGCAACTCGATTAGTGAAATGTTATACACCTTCACCGGTGCTTCTCCAATACATGGGTCTGTAAATACCGCACCCGGTCTTGGTTTTTCAATAGCAGCATTTTTCTCTAACTCAGTCAAACCCCTGCCGCCAACAATTCCAAGTGGCGGACGCGGCGCCTTGTATCCTACTTTTCCGGGAATGAAATTTGGAAATCCTGGCTTTAATTTTGTCGGTTTTGGCGGTGCTTTCCGGTCGGGTAATGGTTGCAATGATTTAATCGGAACGCCGTTAGGATAGCACTGGCTGCCATCTTGAAGTGTATTAAAAACCCGATTCATCCCCCACATTCCGGCCGCAAAATGTGGATATAGATGACAGTGAATAACTGCATCTCCAAAAGACCCTTGCAAACTACCCAATCCGTATAGCGGTTCAATCGTGTAATGCGACTGCGGGCTTGTCGCTTGCGCATCGAAAATTTCAGAAGAAAGGTCCTGCGTGTCGCTCAACCATTGATGAACATGATAATGAAAGACGTGCGTTTCTTTTACCCCGCCGTGGACAACTCTAATTTTTGCAGGGTCACCGATATATCCTCGTAGAATTGGCGTAGACGGATCCCCGTAAACCCATGAATCATGATGGACTTCTTCTCCCTCACAATTTGGACAAACAACACCTTCAGTAATTAACTGTTGGCGCCTATTCACAGGTTCATACCGGTAATTAGCCCCGTGAAATGATTCCTCTTCCTGGTTCGTTAAATGATTTATCGGACGATTCCCCGTTAAATCATCAACTTCCATTTCGTCATGAAAAACCCAAGCATATTCCCGAAAAGACGGCAAAATCGGGTGATGAATGTCAGCATATACACCGCTATTCATCGGCTTTCCCGTTTCGGGATCGGTCCACCAAGAAAAGCGTTTCTGAACAAACAACGCGCCGAACAGACCATTCGAATTAGAACCATTTTCACCACTTGACGGATTTGCTAAATCGGAAAAATAATACGTTCCTTCTTTAACGGCATGGATTCGATATAAATAAGAATCATCGGGAGAAACTGTACTTTCATCATTCAATCCAACGTTCACACCGTCAGCATTTCTCACATCATATTCAGCTTGTTGAAAATGGAGGCCCACGTGGAAGGATAATTGATTTTCAAGCAGAATCTCCACTGTATCTCCTTCATTTGCCCGAATAATTAGGGGTTGAACAAGGTCAACGGGAGAGAAAGGATTTTTCTCAACCATTTTCTTTACTTTCTGTTCATTTTCTTTTAATACGAAGATCATTCCATTTGGATTATGATCTCCGAACGAGTTCAAAACGATTCGAATTGGAATCGCTACCGCATGGTATCTTCTTATCATGGGATACCTCCTTTCTATCAATCTTTCAATTCAGGTATTTTCGGACCGAGTCCTGTTTCTATATAAAAAACATCAATTGAGTGAATATGCAAGGTCCATTCTTTCCCTTCCAAGGCGGGGATGGAAGTCGTCTCGACAGCCAATAAGGCCATGTCATTGGTCAATGATTTAATCGTGCCAATAAACATAAACGGGAAAGCTTCTGTTAATATAAACACCCGCCGTCCGATATTTTTCCTGAAATGTTCAATAATCCCCTCATCCTTACTGGCATTAATCGATTTACTTTCACGATTAGTTGTCATGTTTACCCCTCTCTTTGATCATAATAACGGGAATACCTCATCACTTGGAACTTCGGTCGTGAAGGATACAATTTGTTCAAGCGGAATACTAAGCGGAAACGGAAATTCATAAAACGGTGCATTCACCATTTTTATGATGACGGGTGAAAGTGTCAGATGCCCTTCGCCGACCTCAGTAACTCTTCCATTAAAAATCGGTCGAAAAACTTGACCTAATAAGTTAAGTTGTACCGCCCGTGTTATGACTAAAAGTTCTTTTCCTTTCAAATTCAGTAAATCCTCATCGTGTATGAAAGCTGGTTGAACCATTTAACTACCTCCCTTTCTTAACTAATAAGTTCCTCCAAATAGCAAACCATCGGACTGTGGAAACGTATTGTAATTCACTCAATTTGATTGCCTTTTCTTTATTGAAAAGCTTGAGGAAAAGTTCTTTTTTGGTTGTATTCTTTATTTTTCCGTAACAAGTTTTTTTACTTGTTCGAACTTCCACCCATAAACCTTTCCATGAATGGAGATTTGTTTGAAGTGATTCTTCAAAAAACTGTCGAACGAGTTCCTCCCTTTTGGCTACCGTGTCGCCAAATTGAAGGACGAGTTTTTGTTGCAAGTGATTGTCATAGATAAAATGTTGTTGGGAGTCGGAATAAGTAGGAAATCCAAAGGGGATAGTTGCGGATTCAATCGCTGGATAAGGAATCCAGATTCGTTTTCTTAAATCAGTAATCATGACAAAATCTCGTCCAATCGTTGACACTTTTCCTTCAGTCGTCACGGTCACGTTTTCATTAATGACAGAAGAAACGACTACTTGTTGGTGTCGTTTCATTTTAAAAAACTGCTTCAACATTACGGGTTTCCGAAGCGTTTCATCTTTTCGGGTTACCCTGAACAAGTTTTTCTGGTGAATATATTCTGTCAGCACCCTCGTTTCTTCCGAGGAAACAGCACTTGTCGGCGATGAAAATGCTTCAGGTAATTTCTTTTCTTGCATAATGGTCGGCCTCCAATGAACTTGTGAGAAAATAAATCCAAGTTATTTGATTAACATCTCCAAATGGTTTGCAATCTCTTCGATATTGACGCGTTTTTTTCCTATTGCCATATCATGATGGGCTCTTATATAATCATTGGAATCGACAATATACATGGATGTGGAGTGAGTGACAAAGCCGTCTACATTTTTTTCATAATAGAAATTAAAATACTGTGTGAATTTCTTTGTTTCTTCTAGTGATCCTCGTATAAATAACCAGTTCGGACTCGTTATTTCAAATAACTCTTTATATTGATTTATTCTCTCACTTGTATCATATTCAGGATCCAGTGTGACAGATAGGATAATATACCGGTCATCTGCGATACCTTTTTCTCGCATCAGTTTTTGGAACTCTTTCAGGTCCCACATTGTCATGGGACAAATGTCTGGACAATTTGTAAAGAAAAACGATATTAGCTTCGGTTTATCATGAAAGTCTTGACTATTTCCATCTTCAGTTAGCGACCATTCTTCCACAGTTCCTATTTTCGGCAAATCAATCGACTGCGGCCAAAAGAGATAAAAAGCCATAAATCCAACTACCAATAAAAGCAAACTCCCTAATTTCTTCAGTGTAAATCCCTCCCTCACACCTTAAATGAATAACGGACGATCCGACAGACTAGCGTTAAAAGACAAGCCGCGAAAGTTGCAAGGGAGAGCATATTTATCTCAATCATTGATTCTGCTTCCATAGGAATCTTACACAGAGCCGGATTCTTCAGAACAGCGCCTAGCATTGTTCCCATGACGCCCCCGATGATGCCATTGTAAATCCCATTTAATGCAGCTGGTGCTTTTAGTAAAGAACCGAATCTCCATCCGATGAGTAACGCAACTATCATCGGAAACAGAAAAAAAGCTCGATCATCTAACAACAATTTCAATTGAAGCGCCACCACCAATGAAGATACTGATGTAATTGCCGTGCACATTGTCATGATAAAACGGTCATCGACTAACAATTTTTTCTTATTTAATAGTAAATACACGATTGTTAATTCGACTAAATTCCAAATAAATAATATACCGATGATAAGCAATGTTTACGTCACGCCCTTCTGATTGAAATCGAGATTGCGAGCAAACATAACGCAAACAATCCGTGAATGAATATGATAAACACGGACGGCATTTCTATAACCGTTCCAATCATCGGAGCCATTATCCCAATGACCATCCCATTCGTTAACCCAGTCACAAATGTTTGGTAATCGAATAAAAGACCAAATAATGCGCCTACTCCTAATCCGATCAATGTAGAAATTATCGTAATTAACGTAAAGTGAAATGGATATTGACTAATTAGAAGCACGCCGGCAAGCATTGCAGTCATGCCGCCCATTACAATGCTAATATTCATCCCCAATTGAAATCCGATTCGTTTTTTTATCCCCAGTAAATAAGCGTAAAAACCAAGGGCTATAAAAATATCTGCATAGATAAAAATCAAAGTCGCAAGTTTAGCCATAGCTCCACCTCTACATACATTATGGAATTACAAATGCGAACGTGACTTGTCTAGGTTCATTTAACATTCACAGTCACTACACCTACCTCTAATCACCTCTCGTACATATACTAGTAATAAGTTTTTTGAAATTTAACAGGTTTGGAGGTAGGAAAATATATGGATGACTGCAACTATTGCCGTGAATGCGACAGATGTAAAGGATCGCGTGGCCCTAGGGGATTTAGAGGCCCCAGAGGCTATGAAGGCCCTGCCGGTTATGACGGGGAACGAGGAATCCCTGGCCCTAAAGGAGAGCCAGGAAGACCGGGACCTCGAGGATTTACTGGAGAAAAAGGGGACAAAGGAGATCAGGGACCAATCGGACCAAAAGGCGATAAAGGAGATAAAGGTGATAAAGGCTCAAGAGGTGAACGGGGTCCAAAAGGAAGTTTCGAATCCGCATACGGCTTCGCCTATACTGAAACCGGTAATTCCGATTCTGGTATTATCGATTTTTGCGAATCAGGACCTTTATGTGAAGTTCAATTAACAAACAAAGGTTTAAAGATAACGAATGATGGCGTTTATCAAATCGATTACAAAATCGTCCTCGAATCACAAGTGATCACCTGCACGCCTTCATCTTTTCAAATCAAGATTAATGATTTATATGATTTATCGTACTCGATGACGGAATCACTCACTTCGAATACGTTGAATTCTAGTCAGCTAGTCAAGTTAAAAGAGGGAGACGTTGTCATGCTTGTTGCTGATTTACAAGAGCATTTTCATTATAAGTTAGCGACATTGCAAGTTATACAAGTAGGATGACCATTAATCGTGTCAATCTATCCAACCTGGAATACTATAAGTATGGTGAATACTATATGGGGAGTGAACATTCAATTTCTACATTTGTAACCCAATCGTTGGAAGAGATTCGATTTTGGTCACGGATTATGAAAGAGCACGCATTCTTTTTAAGTTTGGGATTTACCGCGGATGATACAAAGTTAATACAAGAGGCAAAGCATTACATTGCAATATTTGAACGGATTGAAGAACAAGCTAGTGAATATAACGAAAGAACAGACCCTGAAGTGATTAGAAATTTTAATATTCAAGTCTATCAAGCAGCAGTTTCTATTTGGGCATATAAACGAAAAGTACTCGGGCTTATTTTACATTGTCAAATTAACGGAAATAACTTTCCGTTATTAGTTGACCATATTAGCCGGGAAGCATTTTATTTTGCTAAACGATTAAAAGAATTAAATGAAGGTAAGATAAAGCCTTTAGCCGATGCAATTATCGATGAGAATGTATTTTTCTTGAAAATAATGGCGGATCACTCAAAATTCATAGGGCACTTGTTAGATCCTTCTGAAAGAAAACTTGTCGATCAAGCACGTGGGTTCAGCGAAGATTTCGACAAACTTCTTTACCAGGCACAAGACCTGGATCATATGCGTCCTCAATCCGAAACAAAACCGCTCTTTGAACAATTTCTTGATCAAAATCGCGTGTCTGTTGTGTCGTTACGAGACTTCAAGAAAACAGCAAGAGAGTTAATCGAGGAGTGTAAAATAAAAAGCATCATCCACCCTCTTCTTGCCGACCATGTTTTCCGTGAAGCAAGTCACTTCCTTGAAATTATCGATGCCTTTGATGCACATCTTTCCGCACAAAAGGCTTAACAGAACCCGACCAAAGAAAATAGGCTGTCCCCATTCACCTTTAAGTGTCTGGGAACAGCCTTTTATTTTAATGTTTTGTGATCGTAGTCCAGAGATTCCAAGGATACTCATTCGGCGGACGTGATTCGACTCGAATGATTTCTTTCGTTGTCGGATGCGGAAATTCAAGCAGATTCGCCCATAAAGCGATTTGCTGTCCGGGACGGTTGACATGTTGTCCGTATTTTTGATCGCCGTATAGCGGTGTTCCCGATTCGGCTAATTGAACGCGAATTTGATGTGAACGACCGGTATGAAGACGAACCGATAGAAGGCTTAGCCCGTCTGAACTGCGAATCGTTTCGTAATCAAGAACAGCTTTCTTTCCCTCTTTGTGATTGGCGGAAACAGCGTGCACTTTATTTTTCTTCGTATCTTTATATAAATAATGCTCCAACTTCGCCTTGTTTTTATTCGGAACACCTCTTACTACTGCTAAATACTTCCGCTCAAGTTCATTTTTTCGAATGACATCCGATAACCGCGACGCAGCCTTTGACGTCTTCGCAAACACCATGACCCCGCCTACTGGACGGTCCAACCGGTGAACTAGCCCTAAGTAAACATTGCCGGGTTTATTATAACGAACCTTTATATCTTCTTTTAATATCGTTAGTAAATCTTTATCGCGGCTGTCATCCCCTTGCACTGGGATATTGACAGGCTTTTCAACGACGAGTAAGTGATTGTCTTCGTATAGAATTGGGATATTCATGGCTGATATTGCTCCTTTAAATTAGTTCATGTATCCCCATTGTAAGGCTATCTGCAGCAGGAAGTAAAATATTGCTATTCAGCAATTAAAGCTAGTTTCTCTCCAACACTTTTCAAAATTACGTCTAGTTCTGCATAACCGTAATAGTTTATGTGGATGAGTCCTTTTCCTTTTGCGGCAAAAACTTCAGTTTCTTCATCAGTTTTACGAATTAACAGCGTGTCAAAATCCTCACTTTCCTGCCTCATAAGGACACCTTCACGGTAGCGATAATCGTATCTACCCATCAAATCTTTAATTAAGTTTTCATTCATCGAAGGAAAAGTAAGCCTATAAACTTGTGTATATATATACGGTGAATATTCTCCACTGCCATCTTTCCATACCTCATTAGAAATGATACCTGATTCATGTGTTTCATACTGAAGCGGCGCAAATGGGCTCCAATGATAATGATACTGATTCAGAATATCTCTGTTATCCTCAACAAAGTATTCTTCCCGAATTAAGTCCGCATTTTGCTCTATATCGGCTAGGCGTACGAATGGTAGGTCGCTACTTTTCTGTGGCAAAGTTTCAGTTTGATCCGTGAAAATTTGAATCCAAGGAACGAGAGCACCAACCGCGGCAACTAAAATCATCGATATCATAAAAGTTGTATTTACACGACGAGATTTTTTCCAAGAAGCATGATGATTAATCGGTCTTCCTTCTATCAGGTGGTTTCTTAATTTACGAATGGAGAAGACCCCGCGTATCATCTTGTAAACTATACCTGAGAATAGTAGTGATGTTGTAATATAGGTAATCCCGCCTCCCTCGACCAAGGAGTATGTCGGACCAGCTAGAAAAAACCATAAATAAATCTGCATGCCTATAAGGATTAGACTCAAGATGACCAAGAGAATTGTAGAGTTTTTAATTTTATTATCAAATTTTTTCAATGTATGTGATTGCTCGGCTGGATCAGTATGCAACTCTGGTGCATTTAGTTTCATTGCTGATGAAAATAAAGTGAATTCACCAAATTTCGTTACATACGTCCATCCAGCTTGTCTATAAAGCTCTTTCTCTTCTTCTGAAATCGTGCGAGTCGTTGACGTATCAATTCTATATCGCACATCTTTTGGGCCGCCTTTTTCAAAGTGTGCAAATAGCCTTCCAATCTTTTTCAAATGAAGGCCTTCGCTCGCCATATCAGAAAACCAACTTTCATGCTCACCAATTTGCCAAAGTTCACCCAGTAACTTTCGAACCTTCTTAGCCATTCGTATCACCTACTTCCAGAATGTCTCCGTCTTTCAGCAATGCCTTTAAACGATCATATTCATGACGAAGAGCACGTTCCCCCTCCGCTGTAATTTCGTACGTTTTCCTTCTGCCATCATTCTTCTTTAAAGTAATAAGTCCTTCTTTTTGCATACGTGCAAGAACCCCGTAAAGCGTGCCGGGTCCCATTTTTATTCGACCGTTCGACACTTCCTTGATTTCATTCATCAGTCCATATCCATGACTCGGATTCATAAGTGTTAATAACACATAATACATCGCCTCAGTCATCGGCCCGCCAGTGTATTTCATTGATACACCTCCATCATGTTATGCCACACGATATACCGTATGACATAACAGTAATTTATGTAAACTGAGTTGTCAATATTCAAATAAAATAATTTTGTCCACAACAAAAAACGTTCCCCTTTCATCACATGAGAACGTTCATTTTTATTCTTAATATCAAAATGGTAAAGCGCTCCGCAATTTCCTTTTTCTCTTTCTTATATACTTTAAGATTCCCCTTCTCATTTTCCCATCAATCATTGGATAAATGATTAATGGCAAGCCAGGTATGAAGGAAACCACTACGAGGGCTAACCAATAACTTTTCTCTGAAAGGAAATAAATAAAAGATGCTGGTAAGAACGGGTAAAATAACCCTACCTGAATAGTTGATTCATACGCACCTGGCTGTTGGGCGGTTACAGTATAGGTTGTTTCTAGTTGCTGGCCTTGTGAGAGTTTTATATTTTTATGGCTTGGCACAATCTGTTTATCTTTCGTTGTAGTGGATCCGATTAATGGAAAGAACCCGCCATTTTTAAGTTCCGATAATGGTTGCGAAACCTCATCACCGATTTGTAAAATACCAACTTCGCTTCCCATTAAAACACCCTGCCCTTGCTCGGAAACTTCATAAATTACATTCATCTTTTGTCCTGAAGCGAGCATTGTCGCGCCCATAATAACGACGATTGTTAAGCCTCCAAATATATAAATAAGCTGCAATTCAATTCCGATTTCTTTCTTTTGCCGAATTCGTGAAGACTTTAATTCTCCAAATCCGATTAACACAGCTAAAATTAATGCAATTGCAGGTAATAAAAAAGAATTACCCTGGTATTTTTCCACCAATAATGACAGATGCCCTAGTTTTGGAATAACAATCGGGGTTTCGCCAATGGTAAAAGCCTTTGCAGCGATCCATTCCCGGTCAATTAAACCGGTGCCAACATTTTGATCCGTAGAGTCATTGGCATCGCCTTTTGTTATGAAACCTGCACTTTCATTTCCATCCATTACTCGGTGAGCAATCCACCCTTTATCAGCGAGATTACCTTCTTCTGTTTCAAAAAAGACAATATCTCCGTTTTCTATTATGTCTTTTTCGTATAGATTTTTTATGATCACCATATCGCCGCGTTCCCAAACGGGGTACATACTATTTGAACGAATTACACTAAGTAAGACCGGTTTTTTTGTAATCGCTGAACCAACTGCTGCAATCAACGTACATAAGATAGCAATTGCCAACAATGCATTAAGTATTCTAGTAAATAGCTTCATACTATTCCCCCCCACCTCTAGTTTATTGTAAATCCACAGTAGAATAAGCCCTCCAAAGTAGAATCCAAGTGGTACGAAAGTGCACCATCAAGTAACAAAAGTAGTAGATTGAGTAGCCAAAGTAGAAAATTAGAGTAGACAAATACCTCCCCAAAAGCCCACTACAGAGTGAGGATAACCAATAATAACACTCCTATACTTAAGGTAGTTTCAAAACGGCGCGTAGCCTAAAAAATGTAGGAGGAGATTTAGAGATGAAGATGAAAAAAGGTTTACTAATGGTAGTGTTATTGCTAGCACTATCCAGTATTATGGCGGCAATGTCTTATAATAAGGCAAGTGTTACAAGTGCTTCAGAATTAAAGGTCGTTAATACGAATCAGGCGCTATTATCCCTTGAAGCCAACACCCCTTGGAGCTGGCAAAGTACAGTTGGTGCAAAAGATCATACTACTGTTGTGAAAGACGGCGAACTTTTTATCCAATTTGGTAAAGGTATAAATGGAGGTACTGGTGCCGCAGAATTTTACGGACTACAACCAAATAGTGAATACCAATGGAATCCTTTGTTTACTCTAAGAAACAAGTCAGCTGAAACAATTAAAGTTACGGTTCGTGCAACCGGACCTTATGCAGACTTGATTTCATTTGCTTCAGTGAATCAGGGACAAGCTCAGTCAGGGGTTTTTGCCTGGGGAGCCCAAGGGCAATCTTTAGTAATTGATCAAGTAACAAAAGAAACAAAATCAGGTATGCAAAACATCAGAAATATTGCAGTAAAAATTAATGTTCCAAAAGGACATGCAATTTCACAAGCGGCATTAATGGGATCTATAATCGTCGAGTCGGAAGCCGTAAATTAAAAAAAACCATAAAAGGAAGAGTCGATGTTATCTTCATCGACTCTTCCTTTTTTGCATTTTCCACACGAATAAAAGAATTATAGTTTGCTAATACTAATATAGACAATAAGTATTAGTCTCAGCATAATGAAGAACTGACAAAAAACTCGCTTTAAAGACAAAAATAGAACCGAATCAGTTGCATGAATTGACAGCGAATTCAAATTATATAGGGTATACTGATATTTACAAGAGAATATTAAGTACGGAAACTGTGATATACGTTCTTTATATGGGCACCTTGGACGTATGGAGTGATTGGTGCAACCGGCCTAATTAAATTGGACATTCGTCCTATTTAGTTGGGCTTTTATTATGAATTCAGGAGGAGACGTATTGAAACGGTTCATTTCTTTAACAGCCTTATTATTGTCCATCTCGCTATTCCTTTACCATGGCACCAGTTTTTCAAGTGCCGAAATAAAAAATGGTGCAATATTATCAATTGTTCCGGAAGAGAATGCTCTCATCGCGGTAACGTACGGAGAAGGTGGAAACTTTTCCGTAATAAACAATACTGCCAAGGCGATTGTTGTTGTGAATGTTGAAGTTGTGAATGAACATGGACAACCAGTTACTTCCATAGCTCAAAAAGTCCCTTTCACACTCAATCCTGGAGATAGTCAAAAGTTAACCATTAAGGGGGATCCAAAAATTTTAACTGGCATAGTAATTCAATTAACAGCCCGTTGGAATGGCGGTAGCGCTAGAATCAATTCAATCATTCCTAAATTAGTTGGACAAAGTGAAGTTGAAGAGTCTATTGAAGAGTCTATTGAGGAGAATTCAGAACCCACCGAAGCTGATGTGGATAATATCAATCAAGATAAAAATAAAGAAGAAAACGTGGTTGAAGAAGATGAGGAAATTGTTGAGCCACCCATTGATTCTGCAGGAGAAGATGAAATCGTTGATTCAGATACGGATGATGCGATTGTTGAACCAGAAATAGATGAAGATAAATAAAGGGGCGGTTGAGAGTGAAACGAATCTTTTCTAATCTATTAAATAAAAAAAACAAGAAACTGAAGTTTTCTCTAACAGGATTGTTAATTATCGCAGCAACTGTGTCAGTCTCCTCTTTTTTACAATCAACAACAACCACAAGTCAAATCAACGACAACACGGCACAATTTGGGACAAGCTATGAATACCAAGCGACGATTACGCCCAATATCCTTTATCCAAAGGGTGGAACAGTCGATGTGGAAAATACGATATTCAAGAAAATCACCACTGCAATTCCTATCAATCTCACATCAACAATAAAATCCGACAATGAAGTGACCGCGGCGGGCACATATGAAATTCAATTAATCGTAAAAGCGGGCGAACTATGGGAAAGGGTCTTCCCCCTTCAAGAAAAACAGGTCTTTGAATTAAAAGGTACAGAACTAATACTAATAGACAATAATTTTGATATTGCCCTTACCGAGATCAATTCATTTATAACTCAGGTAGAAGAAGAAACGGGTATCAGGTCCGATCAATATCTGCTTGAAGTGGTTCCAACTATTAATGGAACGATCACTTATGATGGAAAAGAAATGCCGATACCAGAACAAGAGAATTTAGTTTTCCAATCGTCTTATGAAGAAATTGTTCTGATTAGCGATAAATCGTTTACATCTGCAATTCCATTTACATCGTCTGAAATCATCACGAATACCTTCAACTTTTTCGGAACTGCCCTGCCCTTGGTTCCAGTTCGAATCATCAGCATGATATTGTCGATTCTGCTTCTATTGCCAATTATTTATCTTAATGCAAGTTTAGTAGCAACACGCAAAAAAACATCTACAACCCAAGTCGATAAAATCAATAAAAAATACGGCAGCCGACTCATCCCTGTTTCACAAAAAATCAATTCTGACGATAAGACAATGATTACACTCCAATCGTTTAAATCAATCATCAAGATTGCTGATGAAAAAGAACTGCCGATCTTTTACTACCGAACCCATCAAGACGGAAGCGCCGTGTATTTCATTGCAGATGGAGATTACTTGTATAGATATGAAACGGTTAAATTAACGATTGCTCGAAGTACTGAAGAAATTCTAGATGGTGATGAAGCTTATGCGAAAGTTTAATCAGCTTTACCACTTCATTAGTAGCAGCCCGTCTAGCAAGGGACGTTTAGTGCTCTTGTTTCGATATAGTTCGCTCGTCTTAACATCGTTCTTCTTTTTGCTTGGACCACAGTCTCCATTCATTTTTAAAGTTCTAATCGTTGCTGCACTTGTTGTAGCTGCGGGGATATTGACTGATTTACAAAGGAAGTATGTAGGCAATGATAAAGTTCTAAGACTCATTGTGTTGACTGAAACAATCGGATTGACGTTGTTGTTGATTCCAACTGGAGGGATTTCCAGTCCTTTTATCTGGTATGCGTTAACGCCCGTGATTGTCGCGGCGAGTTTTCTTACGCCAAGGTTTTGTTGGGCTGCATTAATTTTTTATCTTGGAAGCGCTACTTTAATCGCTTATATGTTATTTCCAATTGATAGCATGGTTGCAATCTTGCAAGACAAGTCGTATTTCTACCTTGTTTGTTTATTAATCACATTACTTGCGAGTTTGTTTTCTGGTTTGACGAAAGAATTAAGCTCGAAAGCTACTGTCTTAAAAGACCAACATGAAGAGCTGTTGATTGTGAATAAAGAGCTCATAGAAATGAACGGAAAATATGAGGAAACACTTGATCATATCATGTCTCTTTATCATTTAATGGACAACTTTTCTTCCAAAAGCAATCCGCAAAAACTGGCTGATGAAATTACGACGTCTTTGCTGAAATTTACGCAAAGCGATGTTACTTTTGTTTGGTTAACTGATATAAATCATGCCACTAGCTATCTTTCTACTTCTAGCGAAAATATCAACCTTGAAAGCAATCTAAGGCATGAATGGGCTACTATCAGGGGAAAACGAGAACCTTTTATTCGCATCTTGGATGATAAATTCTATTTGATGAGGGTGATCAGGACTTCAAAGAAAATTGGCGTTCTGGGCGTTCAAATTACAAGTTCGAGTCTAGATAATCTCTCATACTTGCTTAAAAACACATTTGAATTTTTAACCGAACTCAGTGAAATCATGCTTGAAAGAATTTATTTGGATAAAATCATCGAGCAGACCGTGATCATCGAAGAACAAAATCGCATCGCAAATGAAATTCACGATAGCGTGTCACAAAGATTGTTCGGCATTGTTTATTCCCTTCATGGATTGCAGGCGAAAAGTCGGAATCTATCAAGAGAACAATTAAATGAAGAATACCAATTCCTTTCACAGTCTGCTAATTTAACCATCAAAGAACTTAGGTCGGCGATATTTCGGTTAAGTTCCATTAAGAAAGGTGAAAAACCTTTTTTTGCCCGCTTAAGAACATATTTGGATGATTTTGCGAAGCTCAATGATATTCATATTGATTATGAGCTTGCGGGAAATGAGATAAATATGCCTGCAGATTTAAAACAAGGGATTTATCGAATTATTAGCGAGGCTTGCGGAAATGCGGTTCGACACGGAGAATGTCATGTGATTCATGTGGAATTGAATCTTCTGGCGGAAAAAACCGTGTTAGTAATCCAGGACGACGGAATCGGGATTAATAAGCATGAAAATAAAGTCGAAAAAGTAAAAGGTATCGGCTTATACAATATGCAAAACATTGTTCGTTCGTTTGACGGTCAATTCTCAATCACTGAAAGGCACCAAGGGGGTACGGAAGTAATTGTAGATGTTCCATATACAACCAAAATCATGCAGGAGGTAATCGGCTAATATGAAAGTTGTCATCGTGGACGATCATCCGTTGGTTCGAAAAGGTCTCAATACAATCCTTACTTTGGAAGGCATGGACGTAGTCGGAGAAGCTCGAAATCATAAAGAGGCAATTGAACTTTTTAAAACTAAGAAAGCTAATTTGGCTTTGGTTGACCTTCGATTGGGTAATGAGTCTGGGTTGGATTTAATCGCCGAAGCGCTTCAACTAAAATTGGGTTGCAAATTCATTGTCCTGACTTCTTCTACTGATGAGGCGGATTTTAAACGCGCGAAGGAAATAGGGGTCGATGGCTATGTGTTAAAAGAGGCGTTGCCTGAGGAACTTATTCATGCGCTTAGAGTGATTGCTAGAGGGCGAAAGTATTATGATCCTGGCGTGATGGATTTATTAATCGACTCGAGGAATCCTATCAAGGTTGATGGTCAATTTGAACAGTTAACGCCAAAGGAAAAAGAAGTCTTGCTCGAATTGGGAATGGGCCATTCCAATAAAGAAATCTCGCAGAAATTATATATTACGGAATACACCGTTAAAAAACACGTCAGTCAAGTGCTGGCAAAGCTTAATCTTGCGGACCGGACGCATGCCGCTTTGTATGCGAATGTGAAAGGATTAGTCACCTACGTGGTCAACTAAAAAATAATGCCCATTTGGGAAACGCCGGAAAGTCGTTTCCCAAATGGGCATTTCATATTCAAATATAAGCGCGGTGGACTTTTTTTCCGCCATACGAGAAGATTACCTTCCTTCTATTAACGGTCGTTTCGATGTGAACTATGCGTCCCCATAATTGGTAAATATACGGCAGGACATTTTCTAAATAATTGATGTCGAGTTCTGTTTTCTCATAGCGATGTTCCAAATAGAGTTCGCCGTTTCGCAAATGGTCCCCGTCTTTCACGACGATGTATGGGAACCCCCCATTCACCCGCATATTGATCAGCTGATCTCTCACGCCTTCATATTCCTTGCTGGTAATTTGATATTCTTTCCCCTTTTTTTCAAACAAATAAAGATCTTCTTGTTGGACAAGTTCCTTTGTTAAATAATTGCGGACAAAGGAAATATCGGACTCCACTTCTCTCACTTCAAACATTTTTTCTCGGCCGCTATTTGGCTTAGCGCCGTATCTTATCATTTCGGCAGATGGTTCGTTGTATCGTTTTTCGATGTCTTCAAATATCTTCAATCCCAAATAGTACGGGTTGATGCTGGTTTTTGAGGGTTGAACGACATCCGCATTCAACTTCGCAAACTCGATGGATTCGTCTGACGTCAGTTCCATTTCTCGCAAGATTCGTTGGTGCCAAAACGAAGCCCATCCTTCATTCATAATCTTCGTTTCAAGCTGCGGCCAAAAATAAAGCATTTCTTCTCGCATCATCGTTAAAATATCGCGTTGCCAATCTTCCAATTCCCGACTATGTTGCTCGATGAATAACAAAATATCTTTCTCAGGTTTTGAAGGCGTTTTTTTCCTGCCGTGACTCGGTTCAATCGTCTCGTCTTCCTGTTCATCTAATCCCCATAAATCATCGTACGGACCTCTTCGATTGACTTTTTTCTTATTTGCTTCTTCTGTCAGATTTTCGGCCGCTCTGTCCCGCTTAATAATCGATGGATCAACATGCTCTTGAATGGCTAACACCGCATCTAGAAACCGCTCTACCTCGTCTTTTCCGTGAATCACTTCATAGGTGGCAATGCGCTCGGCTGTGGCTGTCATGCTTTCTACCATGTCTGACCGTGTATTCGAAAAGCGCGCGTTATTTTTGAAAAAATCGCAGTGCGCAAGAACATGGGCAATGATCAACTTATTTTGAATCAAGCTATTCGTGTCCAATAAAAACGCATAACACGGATTCGAATTAATAACGAGTTCGTAGATTTGGCTTAATCCGAGATCATAATGCAATTTCATTTTATGAAACTGTTTCCCGAAACTCCAGTGCGTAAATCGTGTCGGCATGCCGTATGCGCCAAATGTATAAATGATATGAGCAGGGCAAATTTCATAGCGCATCGGATAAAAATCAAGACCGAAATCGGCGGCAATCTCTGTAATTTCATCGATTGCGTAATGCAGCGATTTTAACTCCATTAATCGAATCCTTCCGATTTATTTTGAAAAAAGCTTTTTAATGCATGATATACGTCGCTGTTTTCCTTTAAGACATAATGCCGAAACTTTGGGTTTTCAATTTTTTTATAGGTGTTCATCAAGGTTGAATAGCGACTATAAGCATTGACTTCCCCGTAACCAAACATATTCGACACTTCCATTAGTTTTCCAACGAGATCGATGCATAAATTATTGTCGGACGACATATTTTCACCGTCTGAAAAATGAAAAGGATAAATATTATAACGGGCTGGATTGTACTTTTCTTCAATCAGATTCAAAGCAGTTAAATAAGCGGATGAACATCTCGTGCCCCCACTTTCACCTTTTGAAAAAAAGTCTTCCTCAGACACGACTTTCGCTTCAGTATGATGGGCGATAAATTCAATTTCCACGGTTTCGTATTTAGTGCGTAGAAACCGAGTCATCCAGAAGAAGAAACTCCTGGCAATATATTTTTGAAAAGTCCCCATCGAGCCACTTGTATCCATCATCGCAAGAACAACTGCTTGAGATTCTGGATTTTCTACCACATTCCATGTTTTGAAGCGTAAATCGTCAGAATGGATTGGCGTGATTTCAGCTTTCCCTTTAATTGCATTCCGTTTGATGGCCGTTAAAATCGTTCGCTTTTTATCAATATTACCGATAAGTCCTTTTTTCCGAATATCATTAAATTCAATATCCTCGGAAACGATTTCTGTTTGTTCTTTTTCCTCCAAGTCAGGAAGTTCTAGCTCTTTGAAAAGCACTTCTTCGACTTCTGCCATAGAAATTTCAGTTTCATAATAATCCTGACCGGGTTGGTCGCCCGCTTGTTTCCCTTGCCCTGAACCTCCACTGGCCGACTTTCCGCCGTCACTAGCAACAACGTCACCTATTTGACTATCGCCGTCCCCTTGCCCCACATGCTTTGACTTATCATTATCGTAACGAATTTTATACTCATCTAATGAGCGAATTGGAATTTTGATGATTTCTTGCCCATTCGATAAGATGATGCTTTCCTCGCTGATCAAATCCGGCAAATTATTCTTAATCGCTTCTTTGACTTTTTCCATATGGCGGTCCTGATCTTGGTAACCTTTCCGATGAAGAGACCAATTTTCCTGTGAGACAATAAAAAGATCATTTTTTTTCTTGTTCATTTTATCCTCACCTACTATCTTTTAAGAGTTTAGAGCGGATACTTTCTTCATCATATGCAAGTACAAACAAGTAATTTCCTAGATGAAAAAACAAGACTACTCTAAAACAATAGTCTTGTTTTCCAAAAGGGACTTATCGGTTTAATAAACTTCCAACGTAACGCAGTAATTCATTTGCAGAAATTGAATTATACCCATATTCATTGATCAAACTCGCAACGACTTCATTGATCTTTTTCAGTTGCGATTCATCTGGCGTTTGAGACGATGTCGTGATTTTTACAATATCCTTCAAATCCGAAAACAGCTTCTTCTCAACCGCTTCTCGTAAACGCGCATGAGAATTATAATCAAACCGAGTTCCTTTTCGGGCATATGCAGAAATTCGAATGAGAATCTCTTCTCTGAAAGCTTTTTTCGCGTTTTCCGACACGCCAATTTGTTCTTCTATGGAACGCATGAGCTTTTCGTCTGGATTCATTTCATCCCCAGTGAGCAAGTCCCTCATTTTATTTTTATTGCAATAAGCTTCAACATTATCCAGATAATTGTCAACCAATGTTTTCGCAGATTCCTCGTACGAATAAACGAAAGCCTTTTGAACCTCTTTCTTCGCGATATCGTCGTACTCGCGTCTCGCAATTCCGATGAAATTCAAATACCTATCACGGTCTTCATTGGAAATCGATGCATGTTGGTCAAGCCCGTCTTTTAAAGAACGCAGGACATCAAGCGCATTGATCGCCGGGACTTCCTTTTGAATAATCGCCGATGAAATCCGGTTAATGACATACCGCGGATCAATGCCGTCCATGCCTTCATCGGGAAACTCTTTTTTCAAGTCTTCCACATTCACCCGATTAAAGCCTTCTACGTTTTCCCCGTCATAAAGTCGCATTTTCTTAAGAAGGTCGACACCTTGCTTTTTTGAATCTTTTAATCTCGTCAATATCGAAAAAATAGCGGCAACCCGTAAAGCATGAGGCGCGATATGAATATGGTCCATTTCGCTATCATTAATCATTTTTTCATAAATCCGCTCTTCTTGATGCACTTTCAAGTTATACGGAATCGGCATGACGATAATTCTTGAATGCAGTGCTTCGTTTTTCTTATTTGAAATGAATGAGCGGTATTCGGTTTCATTCGTATGCGCGACAATTAGCTCATCCGCGCTTATCAATGCGAATCTTCCAGCTTTGAAATTTCCTTCTTGCGTTAATGATAATAAAAGCCAAAGAAACTTTTCATCCAACTTCAACATTTCTTGGAACTCCATGATGCCGCGGTTGGCTTTGTTTAATTCCCCGTCAAAACGGTAAGCACGCGGATCTGATTCTGAACCGAATTCAGCAATTGTCGAAAAGTCGATGCTGCCCGTCAAGTCCGCGATATCTTGGGATTTAGGGTCGGAAGGCGTATACGTTCCAATACCGACGCGTTTGTCTTCCGCGAAAAAGATTCTTTTCACCAGCACATTTTCAATTTCTCCGTCGTACTCTTGTTCAAGCCGCATGGCGTTTAGTGGCGACAAACTTCCCTCAATTCGAATCCCATACTCCTCGTAAAAATCGTCACGTAAATGAATCGGGATTAAATGAAGCGGATCCTCGTGCATCGGACAGCCTTTAATCGCATAAACTGCGCCCTCATCTGTTTTGGAATAGTGTTCAAGTCCGCGTTTAAGCATCGTGACAATTGTCGACTTCCCGCCACTGACTGGCCCCATTAATAATAGAATACGTTTACGGACATCAAGTCTTTTGGCAGCAGGATGAAAGTATTCCTCTACCAGTCGTTGAATCGATTCTTCTAGGCCAAAGATTTCTTCACCGAAAAAGTCGTATAATTTACTGCCATCATTTTCAGTCACCCCAGCGCTTTTAATCATATTATAAACACGTGAATGGGCAGTTTGGGCGACTTCTTTTCGTTCCTTCAACAGGTTTAAATATTCTTCAAATGTGCCCTCCCATTGAAGTCTGTCTTCTTCTTCTCTGAAATTCCTTACCTTATTTAATATACCCATTATATCCCCCTCCATTTAGGGTATGGTTTATATATAGTATGCAGAGGGGATTTTTATAATTCCCAAGCTTGCCTTATTTAAATGAGAAAAACACTAATTCGGATGCCTAAAGCAAGCTAATCAGTGTTTATAATTTGTTTATTTTCTACTTGCTACTACCGGATCAATCGGCTCTTTTCCGGTCAGAACAGCGACTAAGTTTTCGGCCGCTCGCATCGCCATCGCTTCTTCTGTTTGTGCTGTTGCCGAACCGATATGCGGGACTGTAACGACATTTGGAAACTTGAGTAATGGATTGTCGGACTCTACCGGTTCTGTCTCGAATACATCTAAACCGGCACCGTAAATCTCTTTATTTTCCAATGCCTGAATAAGTGCTTGTTCATCAACCGTTTGGCCTCGCGATACGTTGATAAAGATTGACGTTTCTTTCATTAACTTAAATTCTCTTTCACCAATTAAATGAAAAGTTTCTTTCGTTAATGGGGTCATCAATAATACGTAGTCTGATTTCATTAGTATCGCGTCCAAATCACAATACTCAGCGTCGTATTTCTCTTCAGCTTCATGGTTTCGATTGCGATTATGATAAAGGATATTCATATCAAATCCGAACTTCGCACGTTTGGCTATCGCTTCCCCGATTCTTCCCATTCCTATAATTCCTAGCGTAGTTCCGTGTACGTCTTTTCCGTATAGATCAACGTAATCGGTTGTCGGTTGCCAATTTCCTTCTTTGACGAAACGATCTAGTTCTGGAATGCGTCTTGCGGCAGCTAATAGAAGACCGAATGCCAAGTCCGCGACAGTTTCATTCAAAACGTTCGGGGTGTTTGTTCCGATAACATTGTGTTGTTTCATCGCCGCCACGTCGAAATTATTGTAGCCAACCGAAACATTACTGACGACTTTTAATTGCGGCGCATGTGTTAATAGCTCTTCATTAATTGGCCCAGTCATGCTTCCCGACGTATAGAGCCCTTCAACTTCCGCAATTTCTTCCAATAAAATATCTGTAGGGACGCGTCCATTCCCTTGCCACTTATGAATCTCGCAATGCTCCGCAATGAAATCTTCAACATTTTTTGTAATGGGATATGCGATAAAAACTTTTGGTTTCATCAAATTACCTCCAGGTTGATAGAAAGACTAGATTTCAGATAATTGTAGCATATCAATACACTTTTCAGTTCATAATCGTTGGAATCGGTGAATATGATTGATAGAGTTCCGGAAAAAGGAGTGAATATGTGGCGAAGTGCAAGAAATGTGGCGCACCGAAAAGCGAATGTAAATCTTGCAAAAAATGCTAATAATACGCTGCCTATCCACAACTATTCTTTGAAAGCTTAAGCAGAACCACTGCTTGAGCTTTTTATATTCTATAAATAATTTTTCATTTACGGGAAAACATAAGTGCTAAGAGGTGATTTTATGTTTAAACCAATTCATATCATTATTATCTTCTGTTTGATTTTCCCTTTCCCTTCAATTATTCATGCGGATACAAACAGTTCTGGTATTAAAGTGGCGTTTGTTCGAGATGGCTATTTGTGGGTGAAAGTCGGTGACATGGAAGAAAAACTGACGGCTAAAAAAGCGTCTTACGACTATCTGCCCCAGTGGTCTCACGACGGGAGTATGCTTCTTTATCAAAAGACTGTACCTGGAAACATAGATGAATCTGAAAAAACATCAAATGAGTTATGGGTGTATGATTTAAGAACAAAAAAACATCAGAAAATCTTTTATGACGGCCAAAATCCGAAATGGTCTCCGACCGAAAACATCGTTGCATTTAGCCAAAGTGGGGTATTAAACATTTCAGATTTGAAGAAATTCTACAATATCGCTTTGGGTGTAGATGATTTCGGATGGCAACCTAACGGCAAAGGGTTCATTGCATCGTCTAGCGCTTCGATGCGACCCGATGGATGGACCAATCCTGTCTTATATACCATTTCAATTGAAGAGGGTTATAAAGACATCATGGACTTAACCGCGCATGTAAAAAAACTCTTCACAATTCCGACAGAAGTTGGAAATGGAAATGCAAAAATCTTGGCATTAGGTGCAGGATCATTTACTTATTCGCCAGATGAAAAATGGCTGTCATTCATTATCTATCCTACTGCATCCTGGTCGATGGATAGCGATATGCTTAGCGTCATTTCAGTTGACGGTACAGAATTTGAAGTGATTGATGAAGTTATTCTCAATTTCGAACCGAAATGGGCTTCCCGGAAAAACCTGCTTGGTTATATTGCCGGCGGCGGCCGGATTGTTTTCGGTTTTAAAAACAAGGATTTAAAAGTAACCGAACTACCCGCTTACTATACCGAGAGCCTTACACCAGAAAATCATGCAGAACTAGGGTTTACCTGGGTTACAGACGGTTCGCTAATTGTTTCGAGAGTGAAGGAAAGCGATTGGTCAGATGAGCCAAAAGAGCGGCCAAAACCATCCCTTTACTACGTGTCGCTGGCAAGTCAGAAGCAGCTAAAAATCACGACGCCTCCCAAAGATAAAGGAGATTTCGATCCACAATTTTTAAGTTCTATCATGAAAATTACTTGGCACAGAAAAAACGATTTCGTGGAATTGAAAGGAGATTTGTGGTTGGCAGATCCGAACGGTGCCAATGCGAAGGTGTGGATTAAGGATATTGAGATTTACAGCTTATATTCACCAAACAAATAGAAGCAGCCTTTTTTGTATGAATGAAATAAAGTTCATCAGCAACTCATAGGATAACGAAAGCAAATGGACTAGCTATTTTATTCATATAAAAAGGAGGAACTTGAATGGAAGCAACTTGGTGGTCGATTATTCCACCGCTTCTCGCAATCACTTGCGCAATTCTTACACGAGAAGTCATCCTTTCGCTATTACTCGGCGTGGTTAGCGGCGCGCTAATTTTAGCGAACTTCTCGCTCACCGGCGGATTAAGCGATTCGTTTCAAACCATTTTCACACAAGTGGCTGACCCGGAATGGACAACGCCGATACTCATCTTCGCTTTAATGTTGGGCGGCGTCACGGCTTTATTGTCAAAATCGGGCGCGACAGAACAATTCGGCATATGGGCGATGTCCAAAGTCAAAACACGCGTCGGAGCCCAGCTTGTTACAATGTTCACCGGCTATGCAATTTTCATCGACGACTATTTTAATAGTTTGGCTGTCGGTCAAATTGCGCGGCCTATCACAGACAACCACGGGGTTTCAAGGTCAAAGCTTGCTTATTTAATCGATTCCACTGGCGCTCCGATTTGCGTACTGATTCCTTTATCGAGTTGGGGTGCTTATACCTTTTCCTTGCTTGCTGAGCCGATCAAAACATATGGGCTTGGGCATAGCCCGGTATCCGCTTTTTTCAGCGTGTTGCCAGCAAATTATTATGCCATTGCATCACTGGTGTTGGTTTTCCTCATAATTTGGTTCCGCATGGATTTTCCTTTGATGAGAAAACATGAACAAAAAGCTGTGGACGCACTCAGGAACGAACAAAGATTAAAAGTAGTCGCAACAAAAGTTCCGTTCACTCAATCACTGGATTTACTATTGCCTATATTGGCGATGATTATCGGTACGATTCTTTTCTTTCTGAACTCTGGCGGTTATTTTAGTGGCGGAGTTGGCTTAATTGAAGCGTCTGGCGAAGGTAATATTACGTTGGCTCTCGTTTACGGGGTTGTTGTATCCGTTGTACTTGCTGCATTACTTTATATTCCGAGAAAAAAATTGAAAGCGAAAGAGTTTTTATCGACGTTTACAAAAGGAATGGAAAGCATGCTCGGCGGGGCTATGATTCTAGTACTTGCCTGGTCAATCGGGGATATTGTAGGTCGTTTGGAAACTGGACAGTTTTTGGCTTCCCTAGTCGAAGGAAACATTCCGATGTGGGTGATTCCGGGGATTCTATTTGCGCTAGGTTGTATTATGTCGTTTGCAACGGGAACATCTTGGGGAACGTTCGCCATCATGATTCCGATAGCCGCAACTGTTGTCGGCTCGACAAATCCTGAATGGGTGCTTCCAACAATTGGTGCCGTAATGGCTGGTGCGGTTTTCGGGGATCATTGCTCGCCGATTTCCGATTCAACGATTTTGTCCGCGATTGGAGCCGAATGCGACTTAATGGATCATGTCTCGACGCAAATTCCTTATGCCTTAACCGCAGCCTTTACTTCACTAATCGGGTATCTTGTGTTCGGATTGACATCGTTCGTATGGCTTGGATTAGTCGTGAACATTATAGCGTTAGTCGGCGTTTTACTCATATTGAAGCGGCGAACAGAACCGGTATTAGATGTGTTTGAAGAAGATGAGATTGTCCAAGGTTGAATAACTAATCCCCCAATCGGAATAATCGATTGAGGGATTTATTATTTTAATGCGAATTAATTTCCGAGTCGATAAATCAAAAATCTTTCGTCGTTATTAATTTTATAAAGTCCTGGAACCTGAACTTCACGATATAAATTAAACAGCGTACTTGTTTCGAGGTAATCCACATACTCCGGAATTGGATAGTAAAGAATGATGTCGACTTCACGGGGGTGTTGTTCTACCGACTTTAAAATATTATTGACAGTCTTCATGAATATCTCTGTTGAAAAAGGATTGAAAAAGTAAAACCGATTTTCTCTTTCATCCACAGCATATTCCTCCGCTTTGCAACGGCTAACCCGGATTGCGGGACTTTTTCCTTTTGTTTTTTGTAAATAATGCGTCATGTTCGTGAGTGCCTTATGGCAGAGTTGATCGTTCATCTCAACCCCAGTTACTGGAACATTAAAACGACTATGTACATAAAACATGACGCGTCCTTTTCCACAACCGTAGTCGACAAGACCGTCTGTTTTCTTTAATTTGTATGTATCAAAAAGTGCATCCAATACAATATATGGCGTTGCTTCGTAGTGATTATAATGAGCGGATTGACTCGGTTCCTCACTCAAACTTGTCGTATTAATTCGAAGCAGGCGGTCATTATTCTTGATGGTCATTCATAAATCCTCCTATAATGGCTCTCATAAAAAGCACCAGTCTTCAAGACCTTTGACTAGTCTGAGGAACTGGTTCTGTTATTTAGTATTCCCCGAACCGGAAATTAAATTAGTTTAAGTATGTATTTACCTATCGATTGTAGCACATATAGTAGGAGAAATGTCTTGGATATTGAAACCAAGATCCAGGCAATACAGTATTCAACTGTGTTACACATAAAAGAGCAACGATTACTCGTCACTCTTTTCAAATGTATTTTTCGAACTACTGTATAGCCCGCTGGCAGAAAGTCCAAGCATCGCACCGACTAACACCCCTTGCTTCCAATCAAAATCGGTCACGTATACTACACCGATTGCAATACCGAGAACTAACGCTATAAATGGCAATAACTTCTTACTTACTCCTGCTCTTTTAAACATTTCTACAATCCCCAAAATCAAAGGAATGATAACTACATCATAAAGTTCAAACATAACATCACCTCTTCCCCTTTTTGTATTTTATGTATGAGCTGTCCTTCTGAGAACGGCTTATGTTCTGAATTTTAAATAAACAGGTTTAACCCCGTCCATAGTTTAGGACGAGGTTAAAAATACTTTATTGCAATGAATGGATCCTCTAAAAAACCGTCTGAATCAAATAAATAACTAATGGTCCCAACATTACGATGACGATAGACAAGAAGGATATTCGTGAAGGAGATACGATTTTTTTATATTAAAACAGTATCCGATTCCAAAGCACCTTTGAATTGCTTCTGAATCAGATACCTTATGCCAAACAGGAACTTACATATTATTAATTTGTCGCCAAGTTCGAACCAACCCGTCTACAATCGGGTCAATTACATCCTTATCTTTAAAATATTTTTTATGACAAAGTGGATTCCAGCTAGTGAATAAGCCCCCTACATTAACCTTCCTATCTTCATCGACGGCCAGGTTGTAATTTTCGCTTACACCTTTTAATGGATAGCCTAAAATATCATCTTTATCATAAAAATTGATCCACTCACCCTTTAAACCGGGATAAAAGTTTCGAAGTTCTTTAGATGGAATATTAATAGGGCGGTTAAAATTATAATAACGTAAACTCCATAGCGGCAATGTTGTCCCCAGTGTATAAAATAGAGTTAAGGTATCACCTTTTTCCAACGGCGACAAACTCCTTGCATCACCTTTTTTCATTTGTAAATCATAAACATAATTACTTGCAATTACAGAACCTAAACTATGCGAAATGACACATAAAGGTGCATCGTCCCCGGCTTCATTGGCAAGTAAATTAAGGCTTTCGCCTATCATCTCATGTACTTTTTCATAATTATGTCCCGCTGTCTCTACGGGTTGATACGCAACGACATCGCCTACATATTGTATTACGAATTTTCGTAGGTCTTGATACCTTAAATGGTTTTCAAGAACTGTTTTTTTAAATAAATCACGCTCTCTTTCCGCAAAAACTTGGGACCATACAATCGGTTGAATTATCAAATATGAGGAAGGGTCTTCAACCAATCGGTTAAGTTTTTCGGAGAATTTCTTATTAATTAGAGCGATTGTTTTCTCGGCGTAACCTTCCGTTTGCTCACCGATCCCATGAATAATAGCTACAGCTAGCTTTTTATACATTTTACACTCCCCTTCTAGTCGTTCCGGGTACAAAACACTTATCCTCCCATTACATATTATTCGGCATATAGAAAGGTGTTCAGGTTTGGACTTTTACAAACTTTTCTGAGGCAACATAAATAAACTTTGCAATACTTCACAAAGCGTTATGAAGAGGGTTTCTTCTCTAAAATCCTCATAAAATTCTCTCTATAATAAAACAACATATAACCATGCATAATGAGAAGCAGAGCTGCTAAAAGAAGTAACGAATGGTCGAGGAATAAATGAAGTAAGAAGATATTAACAATGATTGGGGTTAATATTGAAATAGCTAATGGGACAAACTGATTAAGTAAAAGTAGTAAGCCACATATAATTTCTAAAGATTTTTCAAAGATTAACAGATATTTAAATTCGAATAACGCCATTGCTTCAGGACTTGTCGCAATGAAGGGTTCAAGATCAATGATGACAAAATAACCATTTACTCCTGCAGCGAGAAAAACCACACCTAAAAAAACCCTTGCGACATAGAGAAATGCTTTGGCCAATTGATAAACCACCTTTAAGAATGGATTGTGTGTTACTAATCTATTAACCAGCTCTTTTATTTTAGAACCTGGGTGCTCTTAAGAGTTCTTAACGAATGTTTTTTCCCACTTGCCCTGAGATTTCCTATACCGACTCATATTCTATATATATGTCATTAGGAAAGGGGTGGATAGAATGTCTTCTGAAATTGATAATAAAGTTGGCAGCTTTGGATATGGGTCAGGATTCGCATTAATCGTTGTATTATTTATCTTGCTGATTATTGTTGGTGCCGCTTTTGTTGATAATGGTTTTGACGGGGGTTATGGCTGCTAATCAATCGAAAATGTAGTAAAGCTAGGAGAATACCTAATGCGTAATACCTATTTAGACTTAGTCGCTAGCTTTGGAATTGGCGGTGCGCATCCCGGCGGATTTTCTCTAACAAAGTCCATATTGAAAGATGAAAATATTCAGCCCAATGACACCGTGCTAGATATCGGTTGCGGAACTGGCCAGACAGCTGCATTCTTGGCTCAAAGGTTCCAATGTCAAGTTACAGCAGTAGATAATCACCCCACAATGATTCGGAAAGCAAGAGAACGCTTCGAAAGCAATGACTTATCTATCACAGTGTTGGAAGGAGACGCGCAAAATATAAAACTGATGGATAATTCCTTCGATTTAATAATAGCCGAATCTGTCATTTCTTTTACTACTATTTCCAAGACGCTGAATGAACTATCCAGAGTATTGAAAAGCGGCGGACGACTGATTTTGATTGAAATGGCAGCTGAACAATCCCTATCTGAAGAGGTACGCAATAAAGTATCCAGCTTATACGGCATCCATGAAATCCTGAATGAGCATGAGTGGAAATCGAAGTTACAGCAAGCTGGATTTACACAGATTGAAATAATCGAAACTCCCTCTGGACTTATCCAAACTGATATTCATGATAGTAATCAATCAGAAAATATAAATGCGGACCTCTATGATCTATGGGATGAGCATGACCGTTTCATTACCCAAAACCATGATGTCATTGGCTTTCGTGCATTCCGATGTCAATTAATATAAACATAAAACAATCTATTCCCAGATGACTAACTAGGAATAGATTGTTTTAATTTGCCGGAAAGTTAGATCCAGCAATGAGTTCATCAGATGACTTACGGTATAACTCTGAATTGTTAAAAGGACCGTGCTTCTTCTGGAATGAATCCACAATTTGATAACCTATATGATACCCAATCCATTTAGGAAATGGGCTTCTCGCTTTTCCATATAAAAACATTTCATGATTTTTGGTGCCCAGCAAATTTAATTTTGGAATGAAGTGTTTGGTCCATATTGCGGTTGACTCTTTAAATGAATAAAGGTCAGTCCATGGCGCCAACCACTTTTCGCCGTATAATTCTTTGACTGCAAACTCCCCAAAGCCCTCAATAATTAGTGAATCCTTTAATGGGATTTTTTTAGTTTCTACTCCTAAATAATTTAATCGGCAAACATGGTTGTATTCATGCGCTAATAATGCCATTATTTCTTCTAATCTAAGCCCATCAGATAAAAACAAAAACAATGCGCCTTTATATGCTACACCGTTTTTAGTAGGTGTTTGCTCGGACTTATTAAGATTCACGTTATTTAAAGGAAAAATATAGATTGCTACCTCTGGACCTTTCCATAAAGTTTTCAAAAACTGATATTCCTGATCAACAATTTGCCAGATACTTCGTTTTTCGAGTATTTCCACTTGATTTCTTATATCCGCCCATTTAACAGGATCAAATAATCCATGATTAAGAAGCTCATATTGCAATTCTTCCGGGTTTATTTCAGGAAACGGCTCTACGATTGGTGCACATAGCATCTTACATTGAAGAACATATGGGCTTTCTTTCGATTTCTCCGCACATGCACGGAAAAATTTATAAAGCCATTTTTGTGTTTGGATAACTGACGAGTCTCTCATCCTTTATATTTATTCTAAATGAATCAAATATGGACAGGTCTAGACGTTTAACTATTACTATGCATCATTTTCATCATATGTTAACAGTACATGCTATGTGTAAATATGTTTGAAAGGAGGATAATAATGTCTCAAACTAATTTTTATGATCTTTGCTGTAGATATCACGGAAGAAATGTAAGAATTACATGCCGCGATGGTCGGGTTCATAGAGGAGAAATTACGAGAGTAACCAGGGATATGGTCTGGATTCGACCTACTGAAGGTCTTGGCGGATATGGATTAGGGTTCGGCGGATTCGGTTTTGGAGGATTTAGATTTGGATTTGGAATTGCCCTTGGCGCTATTACTGGCATAGCCTTAGCTTCAGCATTTTTTTGGTAAACAGATTTCGGTAACCTATCATGCGTTGTTAAATTGAACTATAACCCGAATCCTAAGCCTTTTTCAAGGTGGTCCAGATTCAGGATATAGTTCAGATAGGCTGTTTGGGTATACATATTATTTATTTTGGTTTTTATCCAACGTTAGTGGATATAGTTCACTGAGCGCTTGCTGCAAGGAATTGTATGTATCGAAATGGGAAAATTCCAATCCTAACTGAACGGAAGTTTGCGCAATTTCTGGGCGGATTCCTGTCAATGTTGAATTTATCCCTAACAATTTTAGCACTTGCATAAACGGATTGATTTGCTGCACAACCATCGTGTCAATTTCGGACACGCCCGATAAATCGATGAACAAATGGGTTACATCCAATTCAACGCATTTCGCTGGGATATAATCCAAAAAACCTTCCCCGCGAAACGTATCTATATTACCGATCAGCGGCAACACACCAATCGTCCCATTAAGCTGTATGATTGGAAAACTCAATTCTTCGATTAGGCTTTGTTGCACCGCAAGTCTGCTATTCATTATCTTGTAATACATCTCAGAAAAATGGATATAGAGTTCATCGAATGCCAAATGGATTGAGGTTCCCCATCTTAACAAATCATCTGAGGTGACTTCTTTCCCTTTGGATTTTGCAAATTCCTCTATGAATGACCAGTAAGTTTGCCTGGCTTTACTAAGAGCACCGAGCACTTCCGGTACAGACGTATTGCTGTTAATTCTACTTTCAGCCACTTCGCGCGCCCATTCTTCCTTATTGGTTTCAAATAGATGTTTATCATTCAAAAGTATGCTGGTGACGGTAAGATTGGTTAAGCGATTTTGTTCACGAAGTAACGCTTCTGCAGATTCACCAGCTTCCAAGGAATAGATGGACCCTCTTTTTTCATCACGAAGGGTAAGCCATTTATCTGATATGGCGGTCAGATTTGCGATCATGTAATCGTAAAGTTGCTTATCCATTGTACTCATTTTTTTCACCCTTTTTAATAATATTTCTCTATTTTTGATTCATGTTATTTCATTATATTGATGGTTGACACTCTACTACTTCGACATAATGGAAGCATTTCCCTTTATTCAGAATTAGACTTGATATTATCTATTTACTAGTTCGTTACTTAATGGATTCAATCAACTTTTTTAATGGCTATTCCTCTTACTTTACTCTTCATTTTAATTGGATCGTGCGAAACGATGAACGCTTTTGAAAATTGATTGTAGTACACATCTTCGTGTGCCTTTGGCGATAAAACAATTAATATACGTTGAAGTTCCTTTGCGTAGAGTTCAAAAACTGTCGCCTTACGCGTTTCGTCCAGCGCGCTATCAAACTCATCTAGTACAATAAATCCAGCTTGATTCTCCAGATTTTGTAGTAGTGATAATGCAAATAACAAAGATCTTAAAGACTCCTCTCCGCCTGAAACGCCTTTTCCAACTTCCCCCCCCTTGCTTTTAAGCTGACATCCGCTAATTTTCCGCGATGCCCTTTTTTTCGAACATGAATGAACAACTTAAATACAGGACTACCTTTTTTATCCATTAGCTTTTCATACTTAATTTGCCCTTCGAATTGGAATAACCCCATATATTGTATCGACATCCCATTGATTGATTATCCAAAGTTTTGAACTCTCATAAAAACAGGCATTTGTGTGAAAAGCTTTCATGAAATTTTAAAACAATCATGTGTATTTCCCCCTGTACCACAAACAAAATCTGAACACAAAAACGGCACCAATAGAATTTTAGCTACTAGTATCGTTTTGTTTTAATGGCCCTATCACCTGGTCAATTATTATCACCTGAAAAGGGATTGCATGATCTAGTCAGAACCTTTTACTGTTCGTTGATCCACCAGCCCTCCATGTAATTTTTGGCGTCATATTGATCCCTTCGAGAAGAAGTGTTGCGATTTCTGTTAGACCAACCTGGTTTATTACGAGGATCCTGAGACATTAAGTTTTCTAATCCCTGGCGATCAGTTTTTTTCTTCACTTTTTGTATTTCATCTTCAAAAAATAGTGACATGTTAATCTCCCTCCTTTCTACTTTATTGTTCGAAAGGAGACCTATGTTTATTGGTTTATAAGTAACTGAACCATATAGGACGTTCCTTCCTCTCCCTATAAGATACGTCGTTGTACCGTGGGCAGGAGGGACAAGTGCTAACTTTTTTCAGTTCCAGTGAAAAAAATTATTCGGATAATACACTACAATTGCATGAATTAAAAAGGGGATGCCGATTATATAACGTTCTGTCGAAATCCCTCTGTTTTATTATCCGAAGTCTTGAATTGTCATAATTCAACCTAGCACAGGTACCTTTCACTAAATCGAATTTCCTGAATAAGCCACCCTTTATGCAATGCTTCATCTTTTAATATCTTTTAACTTTTGAGGAATTGGCAAGGTGTCTCTACGAGTCATAGGCTTGAGTTTCAGTTTTATGATTTCTTCTTTCGGGGACACATCGCATTGTTCGGAGACCAAGACATTGCCCATTGTTTTAAAGGTCCGTGCTGTCCACTTATGTATTTCCCATTCGTTTTCACTTAGTTGCTCAACCGTTTCACCGGCTTTGCAAACATACTTTTCTATAAATTCTTTCACCGTTTGAATGATAGCCACCTCTGCCGCTTCCATATCTTACTATCTAGTATAAAGGATTTCTTGTTTGCAGTGCATAAACAAATGTAAAGTGCTGGAACGATTATCAGGTTTTTATTCTTCTTTAAGATAAAGGTTTCAAATATATAATTACGAAAAATGGTTTTTCATTTACTAAAGGGGGGATTATAAACATTAAGCAGTGGGAATGTTACGAAATCAGGCTAAAGGCGGAGATGATAATTATGGGCGATCATAATGCAAAAGAAGCGATGGCAGACGATTATTCATTAGTTAAGGTGCCACGAGAAAAAAGGAATATGAGTTGGTTAAGTATCACGAATATTACCTTTGGTATCGCAACGGCAATTTTCTATTTTCAAATGGGAAGTGTGATGGCCCTTCAATTTGGCGCCATTAATGCAATTATTTCTTCCATCTACGCAATCATCGTAGCAGGCATACTCGGAACTTTTATCTCTTACCTTTCTGCAAAATCTGGGATGAATGTCAATTTTTTATCTCGCGGCGGCGGATTTGGTTATGTAGGCGCATCGTTAACTTCATTCATTTATGCAACAAATTTCATTATGTATTGTGCGTTTGAAGGATTAATATTAGTATCCGCTGTCCATACCTTTTTCCCAGTCATCCCGGAATGGGCGATTATCCTTTTCTTTGGAACCATTGTCATTCCCTTGAATTGGTTTGGTATTAAACAACTAGATAAATTACAAAAATGGTCTTTACCTATTTTCTTTCTTTTTCTAATCACTGCCATTGTTGTGTCCATTTACACCCCCTCGGTCTACGAAGGAAGTTTTTGGACCTATATGCCGGACGGCGTTCAAGTCGGTGGAGAGGCTTTACTGTTTTGTATCGGAATGCACCATGGGATCATGGGTCTGACAGCGCTTCTTGCTTCGGACTATACGCGCTTTCTTAAACCAAAAGATGTCAAGGTAGGGGCGGTTGCGATTGGATTTATTCCTCAGATTTTCTGTTTTGGCGTCATGGGTGGTCTTGGCATATGGTTTGGTGTTCGTCTGGATGAATCGAACCCGGGTGTTTATATCGTCTTGCTTCTTGGTATCGGCGGCGCGTTATTCACCATGTTGACCCAATTGCGCATTAATGTGACTAATATTTATAGTAGTTCCCTATCACTGGCCAGCTTCTTTGAGAATGTCTTTAAATTTACGCCGGGCCGACGATTTTGGGTTGTTGTATCAGGAATCACCGCGATGGTGTTAATGTTTGGCGGCATCGTGAATCATTTGGCTGCAGCGATGACATTCCAAGGCGTCTTTCTATTAGCTTGGGCAGCTATATTAGTCAGCGATGCCATGATCGTGAAAAGATTGTTAAAAATTGGCCCCGGTTATTATGAAAGTAGACAGGAATATTTGTTTAAATGGAATCCCGTTGGTGTCGGTGCCTTACTAATATCGAGCGCTTTAGGAACGATCGCTGCTTTAGGCTTTATGGGAGATTTCCTACAAAGTACAGCCGCATTCTTTGCTGCGCTTCTCGCGGCGATACTGACAGTAGTAATCGCTATTTTCACGAAAGGGAAATATTATAACAAAAGTGAGCCCAATGACGTTCACAAAGATGATTATATTGTGTAAAAAAAGAGGCAGTGGGTATCCCGTAACGGGTTCGGTTGATGGGGAGAAAAGTGCATTTAACCACGTAAATAACAGGTTAATCAGCACATATTTTAACAATGAAATAGCTATGCAAAAACAAGTAAAAACGCTCAGAAATCTGAGCGTTGTTTTGTCGAAAATTTTACTGTCCTTATTGAACTAAAGCACCCATTACTTTAAGTACAATCTTTCACAAACCTTTATTCTATTGGTACCACTTAGGTTTTAATATGCTAAAGTAATCATGATCTTCTAAATACATATAAACTTTATCTAACATCTCATTCATGTTGTTTGGAATAGTTTTTAAAGTCCATACTACAGTAGAGAAAACGCACATTGCTAGGTAAAGTGAATACAACCTCCAAAAATCTTCATCAGGCTCTTTATTATTAAAATAACCTCTGATTTGTCCTATTGAAAAAGGAATGCTTACTTCTCGGCTGAAAATTCCTATCTTTAGAAATTCATGAATTGGATCTCCCCAATCATACCTGTTAAAGTCTATAACTCCAGCAAATGTTTTATTATTCACGATGATGTTTCCAAGGTGAAAATCATCATGTTGAAATAAGTTCGGGCGTTGTTTCATGAGATGGATATTCTCATCAATAAAACCCATTATTTTATGGTCATTTTTAACCTTTACCTCACATGCTAAGTAAGCATCTATATATTTCTTATGCTTTTCAACTTTCCTTGAATACCACGAAGAGATATGGTTTGGAGCGGATAATTGTTGCATTTTTCTTAATTCCTTTCCTGCATCAATACCAATATTATATTGTTCTTGGTCTGAGTATTTTGAGATTTCATCCTCAGCATCCTTACCTTCTATGTATGATGTAATCATATACCCCCGATTTCCTACCTCACCAATTGAAATCGGTTGTGAACAAGTAACGTGATAATCCTGCAACCTTTCCATGATAGAGTATTCCGTCTTCCTTAATTCCAACTCTTCTAAATTAAACATCCGAAGTAATAGTTTTTTGTTACCATCTTGCATATGTATTAGATATTTTCCATCTGTGGAAAACCCCTTTTTAATTTCAATAACTTCTTTACAATTACTTATTAAAGGAATCTGTTTTATTAGTGTTTTACTCACACCCTCACCCCTGTTATTAAATTTTTAAATCAATTCAATACTCTTAAACTTGTATATTTCTATGAAAAAACTACATTGCCTTCTTTCACTAACCTGCCCCTTTAGTTGAACAAGAAAAAGGAGCCGTTTAAGCAGTTCAACGATTTTCAAGTAAAGTTTGCAATAGGTAAACCTTTGAAATTATCTCCAGTTTTTCCCCTGCTCCGCACGAAGCATGCGAGTTTCCCCGCACTTCGCGGTCCATCTACCGATGTATACTAGATTATAAGTTCTTCGTTACTATTAGACGTGAGATTAATCTACCGTTTCAAGCCTACATTCCATTCGATATTGATTCAGTTTCTTTATCATAGAAGCAGTTAAACCGAATTTCTGTATCTCTGACGAGATAATTCCTGTATTTTTACGATGTATCAGTCGGTGTATGTCTTTATGGAGAACTCTTAAGTTATTGAACTTATCCGTTCCTCCAAGATGTGTTGGTGTATAATGATGGCAGTGAACTTCGTGAGCGGTTAAACTCCAACCTGTGATTTCGCATTTACCCATTTTCATACTGAAACGGCTAAGGCGGTTATCCATATATTCAACCGTTCTGTCTGGAAGCTTTGCTTTCATTAATCTGCTGATTTCTAAAATGACATTCGGCTTTAATTTATCGTAAATTCTCTTTCTGCCTTCCTCCGTATAAAGAGAAAGCTTACGGCTAAAGTTCATGGCATTTACAGTTTTAACATCTCCAATCGGGAATAAGTGGACTCCTGCGATTTTGAACGTTTTCACTTTCGTGCTATAGAACTTTTTATATGCCGGGCTAGGATTGATTGGATGCCCATATTTTCCTACAGGACGAAGGCGGTTATACAGAAAGGCTTTTAATTCATAGGCGAGACGTGAGAACTCCAGGTTTACATGAGTAGCTCGGTTAAAGTAATTGTGAATACCTAAAACAAAACTGTTGAAACGTAATGCATTTTGAGTGGTAGGCGACTTCTTTATCCTTTGGATATGAAGTTTAGTCTGTTCTTTTAATTTCTCTTGTTTCTTCTTTTTAATGCCCGTATGGGCAACTCTTTTGGTTCTCTTTGCATTCGCTTTAATCGTAAATCCCAAGAACTCGGATTCTCTCTTTCGCAAATTTACGATTTGCGATTTTTCTGGAGATATATCTAGTTTTAACCGTTCTTTGAGGTATAGCTTGACCGCATGGTACCACTTTTGAGCAGTTTTCCCATCTCGACAAAGGATTTTAAAGTCATCCGCATAACGGACGAGATATCCTTCTTTGAGGTTAGTACGCTTCTTAGCGTATCTTTCTCCAACTCTTGATTTGTAATTTTTCGAAAGAGGGAAAAGCTCCCATTGATCAGCTACCCATTGGTCTAAGTCGTTTAATACTATGTTCGATAATAGAGTTGATAGCAACCCGCCCTGCGGAACGCCTTTGGACGGCACACCTTCAGTGTCAATCTCGGCTTTTAGCATTTTAGATATGCAAGTAAGTACTTTTCTATCATGAATGCCTAAGTTCCATAATTGTTTGATGAGAAGTGCGTGATTCACATTATCAAAGAAACTCTTTATATCGATATCAACCACATAATGTAGCTGCGAGTGGTTGATAAGAAATTGTATTCTCGCTATAGCATGATGGGCAGACCTTAACGGTCTGAAGCCATAACTATGATTATAGAAATGGGCTTCAGCAATTGGCTCAAGAACTTGTTTAAAACATTGTTGAATAATCCGGTCAAGCATACAAGGGATTCCAAGGGGTCTTTGTCCACCACTTTCCTTTTCAATCCATTTTCTTCTGACTTTCTTGGGTCGATAATTTTCCAGTTTTGTTTGGATGGTTTTCACCAATTCATTTTCCGAAAGCTCTTTGATGTCATTGATGGTTTTGCCATCTGTACCTGGTGTTTTGGAACCTTTATTCGATTTGATTGTACGAAAAGCCAAAAGAATGTTTTCTCTCGATACGATGATGTCGTAAAGATGACTGAACGTATCCTTATTACAAGACTTTTCGTATAAATCGGTAAAAGTTTCCGTCATATTGTAGTAATCCCAATATCTCAAAGTTGACACTGTGGCATCCCTCCCAATGAGTGATGTTCCCACATTCCTACCCGATCGGTGTCATTCACGTGAAGAAAATAATCGTTCTAAATCGTTAGACTTGGGGCTGTTCCTCCACTCCCATTACAGGAGTTTCACAGGTCGTACCCCTACCTTCACAAGAGCAAGTGCATTTCGGTTCTAACCTTATAGCAAACGTTTCGGATGACAGCCCTTGTTTCAACGTCCCTTGATTCCCAAGTCCCTTACAACGTAGCTATCCGTTCTAGACGTAGGTGCTTCCTTTAAGCCTGCGAGCTGGATACCGCCATTGTTCGGTATAGCATATTTCAGAGGGCGCAATTTTACTTTACACCACTCGCCCCATCGTAAGATGGGCCATAGCTTTACACTATGTTCTAACTTTAGACCCGTACATTCGGAAAATTTGTCAGTTCCTTTAGAGTGGAACATTCTCACCGTATCTAGTTTTTCAGCCATCCGGCATATCAGTTAACGTACCTTCTCCATAGGAGTGGCTTTAGCCTTCCTTCTGCCGACTTTACCTGAGCTTCGTACCACAATGAACTGTCATTCATGAAGCACGCAGGAATCTTAATGGGATAGTTTCCGAAAACGTGGTTTCATCATTCCTATCCTCCGTTGTAAAGTTAAAGCTTATTTCAAAACTTCCTGTGTTTCACGCCAGGAGGCGTTTATCACAGAACTTGTCGCGCGCACCCGTTAGTTAAGTATCACAGTTTCATTAAATGAAATACCGAGATAATTATATTTAATATAAACCTTATTTACCTCTTCGTTGTGAAAAACACTAATTCCATAAATTTCATCATTTTTTGTAGCAGTCCCATTATCTAATTTTTCAAAGTTAGAAGATGGCGAAGTTCCTGTTTTTATAGCTACCTTGCCTATATCTGTAAAGCCAAATTTACTTGCTTTTTCTTCGGTATCATCATTCGTAATAATAAAACCTTGTAAGGCATTACTAACTTGTAACCTTGTTTTCATAGGCTTATCACCATTATTCACTTTGACATCTAATATTTTTATGTCACGAAAACCTTTATTACCAGCACCGACAACAACTGATTTTTTGTCTTCGGTTGAAGCGAGTGTACCAACCTCCAACGGTGGATTAAATTTTAAAAATAAATAAACACCGCCAATTATTATTGCCAAAAATAAAACTGGAATCCAAATTTTACTTTTCATTTTCTCCCATCCTTTTACATTATCATTCTTGTCCTATCCTGCCTCGTTAGTTTAAGTAGAATATTTTGCAATCTTTAATCTATTTTAGCATAGATTTCTCATCTTCCTTCTATATTCTTCTTTCCATTATCCAATTAGTAAGTGTTTCAACAACGGAATTAACAAAGGCACATAAATTTATGTGCTGCTGCTAATTCCTGTTCCGATTGTGGTACCAGTTCATCTATATAAGGCCTCCAAATGTTGATTCAACAACAAAAACAGGGACACCAATTCATATGCGAATGATGTCCCAAAACACTGTGTTTTTTATTGTTTTCTCCCCATCAACCGAACCCGTTAGGTATCCCGCCGCCTCTTTTTACAATGGCCTATTCAAGTATTCAAGACACCTTACTCCGCTTCCCAACGAGCAATTTCAGCCTTAACAATTGGCGCGACTTTTATGCCCAATAGCTCTATTGCGCTTAACACTTCTTCATGCGGCATGGAGCCAACGGGAACATGAAGCATGAAGCGTTCAACGCCAACATTTTTACGCAGGAAGATAATCTTTTCCGCCACCGTTTCAGCATCACCCACGTATAATGCACCTTCCAATGTACTTGCCGCATCGAAAGTTTCCCGCGTATACGGGGCCCACCCACGTTCTTTCCCTAAAACATTCATCACTTGCGCAGTTGATGGGAAAAACTTATCTTTTGCTTCGGCTGTTGTTTCCCCTACAAAACCATGAGAATGGGAAGCAATTTTCAGCTTCGCTACATCATGGCCTGCTTGCTCTGCTGCTCGTTTGTAAAGCTCGACAATCGGCGCAAACTGCAACGGACTCCCGCCAATAATCGCTAATACAAGCGGCAAGCCTAACATCCCTGCACGCGCCGCGGATTGTGGCGTACCGCCGCTGGCAATCCAAATCGGCAATTTGTCTTGTTCAGGTCGCGGATACACACCTAAATTAGGTATGGAAGGACGATGTTTTCCATTCCACGTCACTTTTTCAGATTCATTAATTTTTAGCAATAGCTCCAGTTTTTCATCGAACAACTCATTATAATCTTGCAAGTCGTAACCGAATAACGGAAACGATTCGATGAACGAACCCCTTCCAGCCATGATTTCCGCTCTGCCATTTGAAATTGCATCGATTGTCGCGAATTGTTGATAGAGACGCACTGGATCATCCGACGATAATACCGAAACAGCGCTCGTCAATTTAATATGCTCTGTCCGCGCCGCCGCTGCCGCAAGCAATACTGTCGGCGCAGAACAAGCAAAGTCTTCGCGGTGATGCTCTCCTACCCCGAAAACATCCAATCCGACTTGATCGGCTAGCACGATTTCCTCCACAACTTCACGTATTCGCTGTGCGTGGCTAATTACTTCACCCGTTTTTACATCCGGGGTCGTTTCTACAAATGTAGTTACACCTATTTCCATGATTAATTCCTCCTAATTAGTGCGATTCGTTAACGGATTAAAAATTTATCTTCTTTTCCACTTAAATGCTGACGATTGTGCTCCGTATCCCATCCCGATAGGTCCGGACCTTTAGGTATAATTATATTTTCCTTTTTCAAATCAGCCGAAAGACGCGCAGATAAATGATAATGTTTCTTAATCGCTTCAAAATCTGTTGTGTCACCAAAGCCTGGTGTACGATACAAATCGCGTGCGTACGCCCATAAATTTGGATAATCAATAAGCCGATTTTTGTTTGCTTTAAATACCGAATAATACGCAACATCAAATCGCACCAACGTAACATATAATCGAACATCAGCATCTGTAATGTAATCACCCAATAAGAAACGTTGCGCCGCTATTAGTTGTTCAAGTATCGCCAATTTTTCAAATAAATGATCATATGCCTGTTCATAGGCCTCTTGTGACCTGGCAAATCCACATTTATATACCCCGTTATTAATATCAGCATAAATGACATCATTCATCGCATCAATCCGCTGACGTAATGGTTCTGGATATAAATTAGGCGCACCACTTTTATGAAAAGGTGCCCAAACAGTTTCAAGCGCGTTTGTCAGTGTGAAATAATCATTATTCACTACAATATTATCTTTACAATCAACCATCACCGGGACAGTTGGACGTCCTGCATAGTCGGGATTCGTTTTCGTGTAAATCTCACTCAAATACTGAATTCCTAATTTGGGATCCACATTATTTTCATCTAACGAAAAAGCCCAGTCGATTCTAGGTAAGTCGGGGCGAATCGGATTCACTGCACCTAAACTAATCACATTTTCTAGCCCTAGAATTTTTCTAACAATCACCACTCGATGCGACCACGGGCAAGGTGCCGACCAGATCAGACGATAACGATTTTTTTCCACCGGAAGCTCCCCCGGTTTCGTTCCAAATGAAGTTGAAAATAAAGATTTTTGGCGATTAAAAGACCCATCTGCTTTAATTTCCTGATTCTGCGACATTTTCAATCACTCCAATTCCTCTAGATTTCTGCTCCTTTAAATAAATGAATGGCATCTCTAGTTCTTGAAAGGTGGAGAGTATATGAAAAGATTCATATTAATACTTTTGGCTATTCTAGTAATGTCTGGATGTTCCGCAAAATCTGCGCAACAACACGGACATGGAATCTCTGTTGAAATGGCTGATTCATTACACATTAATCATATGACTTTGAATATGTTTGTGAATGGAAATGAAGTCTTTAGTGAAAATGTTATCAATGCAGATAATAGTTCCTTTAAAAAAGGCGAAATCATCTGGTTTGACGTTTCACCTCGTGCAACTAATTCGACTGTTGAATTAACTTTATCATATAGTAGAAACCTCAATGGAACAAACGCAAAGACCACCGAAAAAATCGATATTTCTAATGCGAATGATTGGGTAACTATTAAGTTTACTAAGAATTATGATTTGCATTTGATAAAAATGCAGTGAAGGACAACTCTTGTAAAATTTATTTAAAAAAACTGAATCCGTTATTGGATTCAGTCACAGTAAGTTTTGAATAAGAACTTAAAAATGCTCAAAAATGAAAACTAAACTCAAGCTCGTGGTTTTACTTGATACCTAAGAACTGTTTTCAATTTTGCCGGATCAACCCTTCTCATATCCGAAAGATAAATTTCTCGATGCGTCAAAGAAACTCTTTCTAGCTGATGACTTTCTAGATATTCTGCCATTTTTTCAAAGGTTTGCGGTTCTTCCTCGAATGGCCCAACATGAAGCATTTGCAACGACATCCCATCTGCCATCGTTTCAAACGTGATATCATCGAGAAATGGGTGTGGTTTCTTTTTTCTTACCCTTTCAAATGCACGTTCGACAACTTCATTTGTTACAAATTCTGGTTGTCTAATCATAATTGTATACAAAAGTTCATCCTTGTTTAGTTCGTCTAATTGTCTTCCCTCTTCAGTCAAATCCCAAATCCCCTCTAACGGGTAAACGGTATATTCAAAATAGCCTTCTGGGGTATAACCATTTTTCGGCATCATCCGGATAGCATAAGCTAAAGAATAAAGCACTCCGATTCTTTCAGCAAATTCTTCATTATTCGGGTTACCTTTCCCCTTAATCATAAAAAACTTTTGTTCAGGAACGGTAACCAGTTCTGGTTTTTGCTTTGGTATATATAAATCTTTTTCTTTTTTTCTCCATTCGAATTTCATATCACATCATCTCCATATTTCTATTCCAATAAAGAATGCTAGTTCGTTATCATTAGTTTAATTTTAACATAGATTCAAATTAAGAAACGCCTTCCTAAATCAAGAGGGGTACCTGTATTACAAATCTTCTTTCCACTAATTCTGTTAAACATTTTCTTCATTCCATTTAAGGGGGAGACTTTTTTCGGGAAGTGATATAAATGACTAAAATAATACATAGCAATAGTGTCATATGGAATAAAGAGTGAAGTGTATTCGGCACAATCCCATTCTTTACAGGCAAAAGTGAATGGGTGTTTCCAAAAATCACTTGATACCTCTCAGCTCTTTCCTCGGCACCAAATCCAAACAAATAAGGTATCCACCAGGACATCATCGCACCTACAAAAATACAAGAAGGATGAATGAACAACCAAAGCTTTGCCCAAATCGGATAGTTTTTACCGATAAAAAACAGCAAGATTGTCATCACAAGTAAAATTTGCATCGCACCAATCGATGTGACGATAACCAATTCTTTTTTGGAACTTTCAGCCGAGACAGCTTGTATGTCATTCAATGAACCTAATGGAACCCAGTCATGAAGCATCATAAAAAGAAACAGCAAACTGAATCCAAACAATAAAGCTTTTTCTGATTTACGTATATTCCTTTTCAACACAACTTCCCTCGCTTTTTATAAAATATGAAACACTCCTTCAACCATACTATTCGGAAGGTATTGTTAGAATAACGGACTTGCGATGTAGATTTACCAAGACTCTAGACGGATATGAATTGTATCGTGTATGAAGACCGTTCCGACCACACTAACCAAATTTATCTACGATCAAAAAGGAATGTTTATATTTTCTCTTCTATGGTATTTTTAAATAGAGTTTAGACAAAGGGGGAAAAAAATGCCTTTATTTTCACAAACGATAACTGACCATTGGGAAGCGTTATTTTCGAATGGAGATGTCCTTTATAGAGATGAAGTCTTTACTGTCGTCATCAACCCTGACCTGAGTGAAGACCGACGTCTCATGATACTGGAAACTTACGACCGTCGAGTTATGGTCGTCTTGACACCTGCGCTAGCCGATAAGTTAGCCCTATCACAACAGCAAAATCTGTCTGAGTCTGTATTTCGACGAAAATTGAAAGAGGCGGGCGTCATTTTGCATGGTTTAGAGTATCTTTATTATTTTACAGAGTCCAATAAGAACTTATTGCTGAAAGAAAAACTGGAAGGCAGTTTACGCCAGTTAACCGAACAAGACGATGCGGTTTTCTCCGCGTTTCAGTCTTCCGCCTCGAAACAAGACTTGGATGAAGCTTATGTTGAATTAGATCACTGGGCGGTGTTCGGTTCTTTTGAGCAAAACCGCCTAGTTAGCGCAGCTAGCGTGTATCCTTGGGGAAATGCCCATATTGCGGATATCGGCATACTGACGCTTTTACCATTTAGAGGAAAGGGTCACGCCCGGAAAGTGGTGCGTTCAATTAGTAAGTACGTCTATGAACAAGGATATGAACCTCAGTATCGTTGCAGCCAAAGTAACCATGCGTCTGCAGCTCTGGCTAAAGCATCGGGTTTGACGATTTTTGGTAAGTGGGAAGTCATTTCTCCCGACTCCACTGACTGAGTGTCCGGATTGTTCTTTATTAAAATGCACAACCACTTTTAATTAATGAAATGTGCGGAGAATATATATATGATTTATGCGGCACTTCTTCGAGGTGTAAAACAGGTGCGTGTGAGAAACCCTTAAAGTTTAATCAATCTTGATTGTTTCTTACACCGCACCCGTTGTCTTTTCACGATTCTCTATATGCTCTTTGCAACTTAGCAAGATCAAGTTTCTTCATTTTAAGCATCGCGTTATTCACACGCGCAATTTGTTCTGGCGTGCTATTCGTCATCATCTTGTCCATCTCTCTCGGCACAATTTGCCAGGACACGCCATACTTATCTTTCAGCCAGCCACATTGCTCCGCTTCAGGAACTGCTGAAAGCTTGTCCCAGTAGTTATCAAGTTCTTCTTGCGTATCGCAATAAACCATAAATGATACTGCTTCGTTAAAACTAAAGTTATGCTCATGGGCGCTATCCATTGCCGTTAACCACTGGTTTTCAAGCATAAAGTCAGAAAACATGACTGTTCCTTCATTATCAGGTTCCATACCTTGAGGGTAGCGCGCAATACGGCCCTTCTCTGAGTTTTTAAATACAGATAAATAAAAATTAATCGCTTCTTCCGCTTTACCACATTGATCGCCAACAAAAAGTAGAGATGGTAGTATCCGAGGCCGTTCTTCACCTTCTGGATTTGTAAGGATTAACTGCCAGGACAACCCATACTTATCTTGAATCCAGCCATATCTCTCACTAAACGGATACTTATCAAGTGGCATTAATACCGTGCCGCCTTCAGACAATTTATCCCATACCTCATTTATTTTTTCACTTTCATCTTTTTCTTTTGGTGAGTCAAAGTTAACCATGAAAGACGCCGACGGATTAAATTTAAAATAAGGCCCTGCACTGATTGCCATGAACTTCTGTCCCCACAATTCAAAGGAAACTAAATCGGCGTCACCTGATGGTGTGTCGTGGATAGTTGTTTCATTCGTAATTTTCGAGTCCGGGAAAATAGAAGCATAAAACGCCGCTGCTTCATTCGCCTCCTTGTCATACCATAAATGTGGCACGATGTTTTGATTTGTTTTTGTCATAATTATTCCTCCTAATAAAGGTGCTTCGATGAATAGCTATACCTTGCACTTTTTTAACAATTAATCTGAAACCAACCTGTTTCGCGCGGGAAATCTCTTCTCGTTAAAATTTTTCCTGAAATCAATTGGCGATAGGAAGTTATCGTACCATCGTGGGAAACTATATAAATTACTTCTTTTTGTAATAGCTTGCTATTTGCTATGAACTCTTCTGCAATTTTTTTGAATTTCCTTTCATCCATTACATTTATTCCATTCTTCCATAACTCAAGAGGCGCATTCCTATCAATTTCAAAAGTAGGATAATCTGACTTTATTATTTCTAACTCGATTATATAATCACATGGCAATGAACTCTTACTTGGAAGAACAGGAAACATTCTCGGAGAGACGAAAGGAGTTACAATCTTTGTACACGCTACATGCTCACTCCAAATAAATGCTGTTTGCAGTGTTCTTCTGGTAGGACTAATATAAATAATATCTTTATTAGTTAAAGGGAATGTATTCCTCAACAATTTTGCTTGTTTTACTCCTTTAGCTGTTAAAGAGGGATCTTTTATTTGTAAGCTATTTGGTATATCTACTGTATGTTCTCCCTGACCATGACGAATTAATACCAACTCCACTTAATCACCACTTTCCATTTATTAATTCTAATTTTCCTATTCTATTTTCTTATATGATTTTAACTTCATACATACGCATTGATTGTTTTGAACTACCCAACTGATTAATGTCAGATTCAATTACGCGTTTTGTAAAATGATGCTAGATATCACCGATTGGATATACTCTTTCCACATGGATGACAAATCCCCTTTCTTTTGACTTTTAATTGATAAAACCTGTATAAAAAACAGAGAAAACTGAATCCATTATTTGATTCAGCTTTTTCTTAATTTATGGTACCCGGCGATTTAAAAGAATTTCGTTACTCCAAGTATTAAATTGACCAAAACGCCCAAGTGCATAATATCTAGATAGACGATTAAACGATTGGTTTGAGCGCGCATGATATCTTCTACTCCCTCACCCCGCTCCATATTCTTCTTCAATTGTTTACCCAAACGCGACATTCTCGGAGCGATATAGGACGCTAGCAAAACGATAATGCCGAGCATGATGTATTGCTTTAATCCAATCCAAGACCACTGTAAAAATCCATATTTCCCCATGATCGTCATGGTGATTCCGGTAATAAGAATAGTCATGACAGATGTAAAAAAGAAAGGGACACTGCCTAGCAAGAGCTTTAACATCGGTGCCTCTAATTCACCTCCCGCCTCTTTACGAAATCCTGCTACGATAAAGCATCTTTCGTAAAGAGCCCCGCCAAACCAGCAACATACCGCTATCAAATGAATCACTAAGATAAACGAAAACATCGTATCCCTCCCGATATATATAATCAACTACTATATATATATTTCGAGAATGCTGTATAAGTACCATGCGGACAAGGTTAGGGGGGGAATTCAAACAAAAAAAGTCGAATTCCTTCTAAAGATAGGATCCGACTTTTAAATCACAGTTATAAAAATTTTCTAGCATCTTTACTGACTGGAACTTTTCCCTTAACCTGTTTTAACGTCGCTACTATTAGAAAGCTAACAATCACTAATAAAAGCCATGAACTCACCTTTCCTAGATGAACGAGACTCCATGCAGTGGTTTGATTTGGATATTGCCAAGCACCAAAGAACGTTGCGATATTTTCAGCTACCCATATAAAAAATCCGATGAGCACAAAAGAAAATACGAGCGGCATCCGATAACGAGTTCCACCAACTTCGTATGTGACCCAGGCTTGCCAAAATACGATAATGACAAGAATAGATAACCACCAACGGATATCTATCCAATAATGGTGCGTGAAAAAATTCAAGTAAATTGCAGCTGCAAGTGGTACAACTACCAAAAACGGCGGCCACTTAACTAGGTTAACCTTGAACCTCCGCCACGCCTGGCAAAGATAACTCGCTACACTTGCGTACATGAACCCGCTAAACAAAGGCACACCAAAAACCTTGAAAAAGCCTTCCTCTGGATAAGACCAGGAGCCCATATTCACCTTGAAAATTTCAAGAGCGAGTCCTATAAGGTGGAACAATGAGATAACCTTTAGTTCATCCCGTGTTTCAAGCCCAGAACGGACCATCCACCATTGCATCAGCAGGCAGATGATAAGTATCCAGTCATACCTCGGCAGGAACGGAAGCGGAATGATTTGTGTAATAGCCAAAGAGGCAAAAATAACGACGGGAAACAAACATGATTGGGCCTGATCCCATCCAAAACGAACAAATTGTTTTAGTGCGCTCATGGTTTGTACCTCCAAAGGTTTTGGTCAACCGCTGAAAAACTTTTTAATTAACACTGGTGATCTACTACATCACTTCGATATTCTAAAATATCTCCAGGCTGGCAATCTAACGCCTCACATATAGCTTCTAATGTAGAAAATCGAATCGCTTTTGCCCTTCCATTCTTCAGTATCGAAATATTTGCCATCGTGATTCCGACCTTCTCCGTAAGTTCTGTTACGCTCATTTTCCTTTTAGCCAACATCACATCTAAATTGATAATAATCGCCATATCATTCACCTCAGACCGTTAAATCATTTTCAGATTTTATGGTAATCGCTTCTTGTAAAAGTCTTTGGAGAACAGCTGCAAAGACTGCAATCACAATGGAAGCAAATATAGGAATCATTCCGCCTATCACTAGACCCGGGGCGTCGTCTACCTCCGCCATGATAAAGACGAATGGTAGGGCTACCGCATACAAGCCGCTGATTATGATTGCACAGTTTTTGATTTTCTTTAGAGCTTCTACAGATAATTCCGAGAAAGCTTGGTTCTTGTCGATATAACTTAAAAGGGTAAAAGATTGATACAAAGCAAAGTAAAATGGGATTGCTGAAATATACATAATCATTAAAATGCCGTATACCACAAATGCCAAATCTGAGCCTCTCGCTGCTGCTTCATTTGCTTCATCCGCTATTTGCGGCAACAAAAATAGGCATAAAGCAAAGACAGGGAGTCCCATAAGAATTACAGCAATCTTTAAAAAGAGTGTTGAACCTCGTTTCATAAAAAGCACCTCACTTATTTATTGTTAATTTGATTTCGAAATTACATTTCAATCGGAAACTAAACGATAATGGAATGGGATTCTTTCATTTATAATATCTCTTTGATAATCTTTTAATCCACCTTCAAATATCAATTGAAGATTCGCTAAATGAGTCAAATCACTTGGTTTAACCAGTGAAAGATCCTCTTCTTCGTAGTCAATGATTCTACTCTCCTTTAGGACAGATGCCACAAACTGAGAACAGAAGAAAGCATTCTTTCTTTTTATCGGCTTTTTAAATAGCACCCCAAATAATCCTATGAAATTGTAGCGATACTTTTCCTTTTCAGAAGCTATTTCTTGAATATATTGATACATCTTTTGAAATTCAGCATCTGTTATGTTTAAAGAATAAATGGCACAGTCAGCCTGTCTAAATATGACCGAATGAATATCTTCTCTAACAAATCCCCCAATAAAAGGATTTTTCGCTGTTTTTCTCCCAAAACTATATACCTCAATTAACTCTGCATCGAAGGCTATCGAGGCATGGTTATAGGGTTTTTTCGTATAGAACTTAATCAGTCTTGTTAATAGCGTTTCTGTGTCTGTCAAAAGGATATAAATCTTTTCTTCCTTGATCATAATCCTCACCTTACTTCATTATTATCCTTGAGTATCTTCGTCACTTTTGTATTCCATAATATCTCCAGGCTGACAGTCTAATGCCTCACATATAGCTTCTAAAGTAGAAAATCGAATCGCTTTTGCCCTTCCATTTTTCAGTATCGAAATATTTGCCATCGTAATTCCGACCTTCTCCGTAAGTTCTGTTACGCTCATTTTCCTTTTAGCCAACATCACATCAATATTGATAATAATCGCCATATTAGTCACCTCAGACCGTTAAATCATTTTCATGTTTTATAGTAATCGCTTCTTGTAGAAGTCTTTGGAGAACAGCAGCAAAAACTGCGATAACCATTGGTGCAAAAATAGGAACCATTCCAACAATTACTAGCCCCGGTGCATCATCTAGCTCCGCCACGAGAAAAACAAATGGCAAAATCACTATATACACGCCACTCGTTGTCATTGCACAGAATTTAATTTTCTTTAGAGATTTTACAGAGAATTCAGAGAATGCCAGGCTTTTGTCAATATAGCTCAAAAGTTTAAATGCCTGATACAATGCAACGAAAAACGGGATTACTGAGATATACATGCCTATTACTATCGGATAGAGTAGATGGGCATAATTTGGATTAGCAGGATTATTAACTAAGTCAATCACTCCAAATATACCGAGCGCAAGAACTGGAGCTCCGATAAGAAAAACAGCTATTTTTAAAAAGAGTGTTGAACCTCGTTTCATAAAAAACACCTCACTTATTTATTGTTGATTTTATATTAGCATGGCATTTATCGATTAGCAATAAATAATTGCCGTTTATGACTATATTTTTATTGCGACGAGAATATACCTCAAATGAGAAAGAAGCCATATATGTGTTTTTAATTTTTCAGTAGGGGAATACTTAATTTAACGATCCAAAGAGGTGGTTTTATTGAATCGATTATTCGCCATTATCATTTTTACGGGGATACCGCTTGTCATTACGGGTGCAATTCTTCATTGGAATGACATATTGATGTTCTTTCTCTGTTGTTTGAATATCATCGCGCTAGCGGGATATATAGGAAGGGCGACGGAGAGCTTGGCCATTGTGAGTGGGCCGAGGGTTGGCGGTTTGTTAAACGCGACTTTCGGAAACGCGGTTGAGCTGATTATTTCTATTTTCACATTGAAAGCCGGAATGATTGGTATTGTTTTGGCGTCACTAACTGGATCTGTTCTTGGGAATCTTCTGCTCGTGCTCGGCCTTTCATTCTTTGCAGGCGGCCTCAAGTTTAAGCGCCAAAATTTCAGCATCCATGACGCCCGCTATAATTCAGGTCTGCTCATCTTCGCTGTCATTGTGGCATTTGTCATTCCCGAGATGTTTTCGATGACGTTATCTCCCCAGAAGACGTTAAGCCTGAGTATCGGCATATCGGTCATTCTGATTACACTTTATCTTGCTGGATTACTCTTTAAGCTCGTCACGCACCGGGGTGTTTTCGGTTCTTCCGATAAGGAGGAGGTCGAAATGGAGATTCCGGAGTGGACGAAACGCAAGTCGATTTGGGTTCTTCTGCTGTCGACGGTGGCTGTCGCTTTTGTATCGGAACAGCTGGTTCAGACCTTTGAGACAATTGGAGAGAAGTTTGGATGGACGGAGTTATTCATCGGTGTCATTATCGTTGCTATCATCGGGAATGCAGCGGAACATTTTTCCGCTATTACGATGGCGATGAAGAACAAGTTGGATGTCACGGTAGAGATTGCTGTCGGATCGACCTTGCAAGTCGCGATGTTCGTCGCTCCTGTACTCGTCCTTGTTTCGCTGTTGATGCCCGAACCGATGCCGCTTGTCTTCACGGTACCTGAATTGGTAGCAATGATTACAGCGACGCTTCTTGTTATTAATCTTAGTAATGATGGTGAATCAAATTGGTTTGAGGGATTGATTCTTTTCGCGGCTTATTTAATTATGGGGATTGGGTTTTTCCTTCTTTGAGGTGGTGAGGGTACCTACAACCTTGTTTTTATGTGGGTACCCTAAAAACTCGGATCACCTTCATTTGTTTATTCCATTGACTTCATCCGCTACCCGTATTCCCGATTCAATTGCTCCCTGAATCCACCCGTGCAGGGTAGAAGCATGTTCGCCAGCAAAGTGCACCCTTCCTTCTGGCGATGAAATGTAAGGGGATAATTCTTTTATTTGTTCAGGTTTAAACATCGTAAAGGCTCCACCGGAATACGGATTTCGTATCCAGCTAAAACTCGTTCCTGTTACAAATTCGCGATACACCTGTTCGCCATGAATTTCGGCTAAATTTTTCAGTGTATACCCTAAGCGATTTTCTGAATTCATACTGTCCCAAATCAACGCATCATCTCCCCAAGTATAACTGGCTAAAATCGTGCCTGGACCAGGAGTGCCAAGTCTAGTGCTCGGATATTGAGAATATGCGATCGGTAAATCTGTAACTGTTTGACCTCCATACATCCCTTCTTTTTCCCAAAACCTATTTTTGAACTGAATGCCGGTCTTTGTTGAGCCTACGTAGTTAAGTTCACGTATGGCTTTCCATTTGTTTTCTGAAAATGAATTACGCGGTTCAATCTCAATAAATTGGAGAACTGAAAAAGGAATGGTCACAATCGCAAAATCTCCAGTAATTTGAAATGGTCTTAAGATTTTTGTGTGAATCGCATCAATGGTCACTTGATTGTTCTGTAGTGTAATTTTGGTTACTTTAAGCCCAAACATGATGTTATCCTGTAATTGTGGAAGAAATGCTTTTGGGAGTTGGTCATTTCCACCTGTGATCTCGTAGAATTTAATATCAGGGGTGAACAGAATCATCAATTCGCGCAACAGTTCAAGGAAAGAAAGCTCTGTAAATCCTTCTAAGGAAAGGATTACTTTTATCATTTCGATAGCACCTGGAGACAACCTTGTTCCAAAGGGGTTATACCTCAAGTACGCATCCATCGAATATTTATCAAATTCTTGAATGATCCACGGCCAATTACGATGAGGGTTTTGATCAATTAAATCGGTGACAGGTTTTATTGCAAATTGAAGTAGCTCGGCAGCTGTTTTACCTCTTTCATGCAGTGCAACTGGAAAGCCAAATATCGCGGGGTTTTGTTCATAGATCTTTAATCGGCTTTTGATGCCTTTCACAAATAAGATGTCTTCAGGGGTACTGTTGATGAATGGGTTTAGTGGAAGATTAAACTTTTTTATATATTCCAATGTCAGAAAGTGGGTATGTGGAATTCTCATTGCACCGGCTTCGAGATATAATTCATCAGTAAAATCTGAACGCACAGTATAGACACGTCCCCCGACCCGATCGGATGCTTCAAGGACCGTGACATCGTGTCCAGCCTCCTTAAGTAAAGATGATGCAACCATACCAGCCATCCCTGCACCGATTACGATGATTTTCTTAGCATTCTGTGTTTTTTTCAATCCATTTTTGATGATTGAAATCATCTGATTAGACGGTATTTGAGGGAACACGTATTTGTATGTTTGCAAAACATTCCTCCTCGCATATTACCGCCATTTTATTCTATTAGGATTACAGTTATTACATCTCTACAAAACCGATAAAAGTGATGTGGTTGGAGTAGAAAATGCCAATTCGGGTATCTATGTTAGGGTTCACATATTTGTACAATCATGCACGCCATAACATAGGGACTTATAATAAATTTCCAATAAATCTATAGCCGCCGGAGGTACCAACATGAAGGTAATACATTCATACAAACCGTTTCTTATTTTAATCTTTTTATTATTATTAATGAGTTGCTCACAGATAAAGGTAGATAAAGATTTAGTAGAAATGAAAGGCTATGTTTTAGCCAAAGAAATAGATACAAAAAGTATATTAGTTGTGCCAAATATTAACGGATCAGATATTGAACGAGTCATTAATGGGAAGTTGGAAGATAGAATAGTAGCTCAAGACAACGGAGGCGTAAACTTTTACGTATCCATAGAAGCTTATGAAAACATGAAAGTTGGCGATCAGGTTCTGGTAAAATATGATCAATTCGGAGATGTTGAAGAGTCAGATCCACCTAATCGTAAAGCCGAGTCTGTAGAGGTTGTTATAAAACAATAACTGAAATGCTAATACAAATGGAAGTAAAAACGCTCAGAATAAATCTGAGCGTTTTTTGACGTAATAATTTATTAACTTAATCGAGCTACCTAACTATTTTACTGCTATCCAAATCGTCCATCTATCTTTTTCAACTATGTTATATTCAATTGAAATTGACTTATCTATATAATTTATTAATAATTTTAATTCTTCATCGTCTAATTCGTGTAAAATACTTCTTCCTGTTCTCGCTCTTAAGTCTTCTAGTAATTGCTCTTTATCATCATACACTTTTCTTTTTTCCCACAACTTAACTTCTTGAATTTCCCTAAACCCAACTTCCTTAAGTGTTTCCATAACAAATCGGCTATTGTGCCTGCGATTAGTCTCTTTTTCAATTAGTTTCGGAAATAGTTCAAAGAAATACCCCCTAATATGACTATCACTATCTTTTAATAAACAATCGTCTGGGGTGCGGTCTTGAACAATAAAATAACCTTCGTCCTTCAACAATCTATATGCCTCTTGAAAACATTTTTGTAAATCATCTATATGATGTATTAATGCTCTTTCAAGTAATAAATCATATTCGTTACTTTTTAAACCCGTATGAAAAGCATTACCTTGCTTGAAAGATATGTTTTTATATTCTTTACAGTTTTCTTTTGCACCTTCAAGTATGGCTTCGGAAAAATCGACACCAGTAATAGAACTGACTCCCATATCAGCTAATGCCTTTGAATAAATTCCTCCACCACACCCAATGTCCGTTGCATTAGATATATTCTCGATTGGTACTAAGTCTTTAATAGTGTTAACCCACGAATTATCGGCATTTCTAGTTGTATATGAATTGCGGTTTTTCTCATTATGAAAATTAATCCCCATTTTACATCCCTCAATTCAATTTGAATTAAATTCACCATATTAATGTGAGGTTGATAGGTTAGCATCGACCTCGTATAGAGTACTTCCCATTCTCAATTTTATATCAATTCCTTATGCAAGAAAATTCATAAATAATTATTACCAAAAATAAGTTTTGCTTATCGAACTATCTTTGATAGTTCAATTCGCAATATTTTTAGCACAGATTTTAACAACAAAAAGGGAGACACCAATTCATATGCAAATTGTGTACCCCAGTAATTCGATTAATCGACTTTAAACCCAGAACTCCAAGGTGGTTCTTTTCCAATATCCACTTTAATATCCTGCCTTTTCAACCCTATTTTCTCGGCATAATAATCAAGCATTTCAAAAACTGTGAAACGATGAAAACTTCCGTTGAGAAATTGCGGTTCATTTCGTCTAGCCGGGTCTATATTCCATAGGGGAATAAAAACCTTCCCTGTATTATCGTTAAATTCATTAATTGGAACACTGAAGTTGATATACTCGTTATATCCATCTGCAACTGCTATGACAGTAACTTCCCCCATGTTCTTCATGGGAAACCTAGGATCTCTCTGAACTACAACAGGTATGTTAACCTGTCCTTCAGAGTTTGTTAGCTCTGTTGCTATAATCTCACCTAAAGGATTTACTACAATAATTCGAGCGTTACTAATTGGTGTACCTTGTTCTTCAGAAGTTGTTACTTTAGCGGTTAATAATGCGGATACTGTGTTTTCATTTGTTTCTTCAAAAACTGATAGAGATGGAAAAAGATAAGCAATAATGAAAAGTATAAAGAGACTTTTTTGAACCAAGGACACCACAACCTTCTATTTCTTTATCCTTGGTATGATTTGTTTTATTACTCATTTTATACATGTCTAAATAAATGTAAGGATGAAGCCAATCAAAGAAATAATTGATTGGCTTCCTTTTTGAACATTAAACCACTACCCTAACTGATATAATCTGTGATTTTTCTCCGTACTCGACGCGGAACTTTTTTCTTGCTTCAGCAGGTGTTCTTGCCGCGACAGACGTTATTTTCCTTTCTCCCCTAATTTCAAATTCAATATGATATTGTTTAGCACCGCATTTCACATCAATGACCTCCATATCCATACTTTATTATCCGTGCTTTCAATCACTTTAGCTATCTATTTTCCGCCTATTTCAAGACGTAAATGCATCCGCAATGAACCCCCGCTAGCAGATGATTAATTATTGTTATAAATAAGAGGAGTTCCAAGAACATATCACGAAACAATACTTATCAAATAAAGGAGGATCTTTATGAAACCACCTATAGCAAAACGCATTCCCCATCCCCATGAATTGCATGGCGATGTGCGCGAGGACGACTTTTATTGGTTGAAGGACCGCGAAAACCCAGAAGTCATCCATTATCTTGAAGCAGAAAATCATTATTTCGATGAAATTATGCATCCACTTAAAGAACAAACCGAAGAACTTTATCAAAGCATGATTGACCGTGTTCCCGAAACTGAAGTAAATGTGCCGGTCCAACGCGGGCCATTCTTCTATTATTCTCGCCAAGACAAAGACAAGCAGTATCCGGTTTATGCACGTAAGCGGGCAGCAAACCGCGAGCTTTTGGCAAAAACGACCGAGGAAATCGTGCTCAATTTGAATGAATTGGCTGAAGAAGACGAGTATTTAAGCGTAACGGCACAGCGTATATCCACCGACCATACCCGTCTTGCCTATTTGGAGAACCGGGACGGCACCGACCGATATACAATTTACGTCAAGGACATGGATACGGGCAAGCTTCTACCTGACCGGATTCCCGATGTCTTTTTGTATGGCAGCATGGAATGGAGCCGATGCGGCGACTATATTTTTTACATCAGAGTCGATGAGAATCAGCGTCCATGCCAGCTTTGGCGGCATCGCTTGGGTACTGGGAATGAGAGCGATGAGTTAGTCTTTGAAGAAAACGACACGACGTTCACTTTATTCGTGACGAAATCACAAAGCGGGAAGTTTATTTTTGTGCATTCAAGTTCAAAAATGACGAGCGAAATCCGTCTGCTAGACGCAGATTCTCCGCTTTCTCCTTTGAAGCTAGTAGACGCGCGGCGTGAGGGGATCTTGTATGATGTCGAGCATTGGGGAGATGACCTGCTGATCCTGACAAACGAAGAGGCTTTGAATTTCCAGTTGTTCCGTTGCCCTATCAATGATCTCCAATCAAGGGAGAACGTCGTAGCGTATCGCGAGGAACGCTACCTTCAAAGCGTTTACCCATTTCAAGATAAGTTGCTCGTCGTTGGACGCGAGAATGGCCTGACACAGATTTGGTCATTAGAAAACGATGAATTGAAGCAAATTAGTTGGGACGAACCGCTCTACACCGTGTCGATTTTATCCGATCAAAGCTACGAGACGACAGAAGTATTAATCAATTATGAATCACATCTCACTCCCAAAACAACATACGGGTTGGATCTTTTGACTGGAGAAAAATATTGTTTGCAGGTTGCGCCTGTCAGCGGCGAATTTGATCCTGCTCGTTTCATTCAAAAACAATTATGGGCGGTAGCCGAGGATGGCGTCAAAGTACCGATGACTATGGTCTATCTGAAAGGCGCACTTGAAAATGGGCCTGCTCCGTTGGTTTTAAACGGGTACGGATCATATGGAGCCAACAGCGATCCCTACTTCAGCCCATATAGCCTGCCAATGTTGGAAAAGGGAATTGTATTTGTCACGGCACAAGTACGCGGTGGTTCCAAAATGGGACGAGGTTGGTATGAGGACGGAAAGATGCAATATAAGCGTAACACGTTCACCGACTTTATCACTGCTGCAAAATTTCTGATTGAGCAGGGCTACACAACTAAGAGCCAAATGGCGGCGCGCGGCGGGAGTGCGGGCGGACTACTTATAGGTGCGGTTGCCAATATGGCCGGCGAACTGTTTGAAGTTGTTATTCCTGCAGTGCCATTTGTCGATGTCGTTTCAACGATGCTCGACACTACGATTCCACTTACCACCTTAGAGTGGGATGAATGGGGAGACCCACGAAAACGTGAAGATTATTTTTATATCAAATCATATAGCCCATATGACAATGTAGAAGTGAAGGATTATCCGCATATGTATATTACAACTGGCATCAACGATCCGCGTGTCGGTTATTGGGAGCCAGCCAAATGGGTTGCACGCTTAAGAGCGCTTAAAACCGATAGCAATACGCTCGTACTGAAAACGAATATGGGGGCCGGTCATTTCGGCAAGTCTGGCCGCTTCAACCACTTGAAAGAAGCCGCGGAACTTTATGCATTCACGCTTGATAAGCTCGGCGTCTTTACAAAAATTTCACAACCTCGTTAATTAATTGTGGGGGTGGATTTTTCCTTCTTTAACTTTAATGACTAAAACAGCATCGGTATTTATAGCCGATGCTTTTATTTAACATCAATATCAAATACCAAAGTAGTTTCACCATTTCTCCATTTCCCTACTACTTCATATACATAATAGCCTTCTTCTGCGGGAACTGTTAATAGATTCCCGTCTAATAGAATTTCTTCAATTTCACCATTTTCACTCCATTGACGAAGGGTTATATTAGCCGATTGATCTTCGAGTGTAATTTCTATTTTACTATTCTTTGCAACCGCTAAAGTTTCGAATTCGTCTGCTGCTTCCATTGGCGAGAAAGGATCTAATTTATTAATTTCAACCTTATCATCCTTGTATGCATAGTATCCAAGTATCAAATTGTATTCTTCATTATCAACAATTAACTTCCCATCTAAATACATCGAACTCGCTTTATTCTTTGCAATCTGATTACATCCTAAAAGAATTATGGGTGTTAGGAATAATAGAAAAAATCTTTTCATATTTAATACTCCCTTCCAAAACCTATTACGAAGTCTCCCTTGCTCTTGAACAGCAGATTATTGGATAACTTTTATTTCATACATACGCATTGATTGAAGATTACCTTTATATGCAAGTTTATTGGAATTAATGAGCGAACGAAGTCTATATTCAATCCATGTGTCAGATAATGAGTGAGTTGAATGACCCAACACTTCCCCAATAACTCTTGGTGCATTAATAAATTCTAATTCAGGCATTTCATTATGTAGACTTTCGGCACATTCCAAAATAAATGGATCATCTCTTGTTGCCAAATCATCAATCACTTCTCCGTGTTGCCAGGAACGAACAATGCTTTCACTGCTAAGCAATTTTTCCCCACTTTGTGCATATTCTCTTTTCACTTCCTTTGAAATTGGGCGAGTAGAATGCATATAAAAATGAGCAAGCTGCTCGGCATCACATTCAGCCGAATGACGAATATCAAATTGGACATCCTTGTGCTTCATATACTCATGCATTGCTGTGAATGTGTTGACAACACTCAGTTCGACTTCTTTGTCTTTCAACAAATAGTAGCTAATTCGAAGGCCAATTTGCTCTGCTGCATTTTCACAAGTCCAAATTATTACCTGCTCACCATCTTTTATTTCCAATAACTTTTGTAAGGACTCGCAATAAGCTGTTTGATCATCAAAATCTCCCCCATTCAAATCTGTGCGGAATGAAGATCTCAACCAATCAAAATGACGAGTGATGCCACTTTCCTTATGAATATTTGTGATAGGTCCAACAGAAAAATCGATAGGGAATCCAATAACCTTATGACTTTTCTTACGAAAAGCATGTTTTAGGCCGCCTATTGCAGCATTTCCAAATATAAGATGATACACACAAACCGCCTCCTTAGGCTATTGATTGGTAAAATTAAGATAACACATTCTTTTGAATTCTTTCTAAACACCAACGATCAAGTAACAAATAGAATATAGAAACTATAATTCCTGGAATTGTTATATACAATGAAGAACTACTACTTAGAAATGCAACAAAGTCTTCTGGGTTAAATATAGCTATAAGAATATATGGTAGTATAAACCCACCGATTATATGTAAAAAAGTCAGGGTATCTTTCTTTTTCTCTTTGCTTATCCTGTTTACAAGTATTTCAGACAACGTAGACCATATCGGCGCATAGAACAATAAAATGGGAACTGAAAATAATCCTACATAAAATGAAAATGTGGGTTCAATTCCAATTAGTAAGCCACTCAGTAAAAAAATGTAGATGATAGCACTAAGAACAATAATCCTACTATAAACTTTCTTATAAGAACTTCTTTTATTGACACTCTTAACGCCTCCTGATATTTGTCAATTGTTTTCAATGGCTACAAACTTCCAAAATATTGTCATCACCCCTCATATGCTCACGAATGAATTCCCTTATTTCTATATCCTACTTTTTTTCACGATATACAATTAGGGTAATTCCATTTAATAAGATGGTTACAATGAGAAGAACTGCCGCGGCGAATGCCACAGCACGTGTTGTGTCCATGAGAGCGGACCAATCCTCGATCTTTACCAAATGATAGTTATAGAAAATCTGGAAACATAGCGAAATAGCGCAAGCACTGAGACTCATAACAGAAAGTGTGGCCCAATTCCTATGATTATATTTCATAAGACTAACAACAGGAAGTATCCAAGCAATTAGTCCAAGCACGAGGCTGCCGAGATTAAGCAAGCCAACCATATACACCCCCCCCCTTATTTATGTTCACGTCCTATTCAACACTATTCCTCATCATTTCCACCAAAAATCATTTGACCAGTTACGTCAAAAGAGGAACGGATACTGTCGCTAATTACTTAATTTCTTATTTATTTGTTGTATGTGGTGAATATCGTGTTTTACAAAGATTTTTATAAAACTTTCACCAGAGAATTTTCGTTTACCTTTTCCAATTGTAAATCTCACATCATCACCTATTTCGGAGATTCCGGTAATGAGTTCTTTTCTTGTATTCACAAAATCATTTATAATAGATGCCACTGATTGGTCTTTTAGATATGATATTGCTTCCTCATTATGACGATCGTGATTTGGGAATGGTGGCAAATTCCCTCCATCAACCATTTTAGGAACCATTTTTTCTAGATTGAACTTATCCCAATAATACAAATGACCAACTATCTCTCTAATTGACCATTTACCTAAATTAATGGGTTCAAGTAACAGATATGCTTGAACGTCATTTAATCTTAAAATTTGATCAACAGTTTGTTCGAACTGGTTTAATGTATTATTCATGGTAATCCTCCCAATATAAATATAGTCTTCATAATCCAACACTTTACTAAACTAACCTGACTTTCACTTGAAGAAGAGGAGCACCCCTGTTCAAGTAATGTTCCCGGTAGTTTAAGAAAAACATAACAGTTCTGTTTGAAGTTCCGTCTCTATAACCTTCTTTTCAAAAGAAACTCTATATGCCTTAGCAGAAGGTCTTGAGCTAACTATTTTACTGATTTCCTGTTCCTTATAGTTTCAATATATATAAATCCAACAATGGATTATCTGGTTCCATTGAAAAACCGCCACCACCAAGAGCCATTATTTGTCTCATCAAGATATTTCTTTCAGAAAATAACATTAAGTAATAAGTTCTACAAATAATAAATAATCCCTTGTTGATCCTGGTAAGTTTTACGCAATGCCTTCATCAAACAATGAAAACAAAAAGAAATCTTCTTCATCTGTCAAAGTCCAACCATCTCTGAGTCAATCGCAGTAACCTAAGATTTTGCTGTAGTTGACTGTCACCCACGCAAATTGTCTATACTGGCTTTCGAGGAGTGAAGAACATGTATAAATTGTTATCCCATAATGATTTGGATGGTGTTGGATGCGGTATTTTAGCGAAGATTGCTTTTGGTAAGCAGGTCAAAGTGCGCTACAATTCCATTTCAGGTCTTAATCGGGAAGTAGAATGGTTTTTGGAAAATGAAGATAGCGATACATTTTTGTTTATTACAGATTTATCGGTAAATGAGGAAAATGAGAAGAGACTTGATGCGTTTTATCAAGATGGCGGAAAGGTCCAACTGCTTGATCACCATAAAACTGCGCTGCATTTTAATGATTATGAGTGGGGCCATGTCGTGGTGGAGGATGACGAAGGAAAATTAACTTCAGCGACTTCACTATTTTATGAATACCTTGTGAAACATCAACTGATGGAACCATCAGAGGCATTAGCCGAATTTGTCGAGCTCGTCAGGCAATATGATACATGGGAATGGGAGAAAAATGACAATCATCATGCGCAACGACTCAACGCCCTATTTTTCTTAATGACCATTGAAGAATTTGAAGAAAAAATGATCAGTCGACTTCATGTAAACGAACATTTCCAATTCGATGAATTCGAAAAGAAAATATTGGATATGGAAGAGGATAAAATCGAACGCTATATTCGCAGGAAGAGACGAGAACTCGTTCAGACGAAAGCAGGCGATTATTTTGCGGGAATCGTGTATGCGGAATCTTACCATTCAGAGTTAGGCAATGAACTTGGCAAAGAATATCCGCATCTTGATTACATTACGATACTAAATATTGGAGGAAAACGAGCCGGTTTTCGAACAATCCACGATCATGTTGACGTGTCTGAAGTGGCCGGCCAATTCGGTGGAGGCGGGCATGCAAAAGCATCTGGTTGCTCTTTAAACAATGAGGCTTTTCAAAAGTTTGTGATGGACACGTTCCACTTGGAGCCGCTAAGGGAAGATGCGCGACGAAATCGATATAATTTGAAGCATTCCTCGTTCGGTTCCCTGTATAAGAACCGAATGGAAGAGATCTTTTTTCTCTATCCCGTAAATGAGCAAGTCTGGGCGATTGAACAGAATAACACAAATTTGGAACAAGCCTTTACAAGTTTTGAGGAAGGGGAAAGTTTCCTGAAAAGAAACTATGAAGCATGGCTTGTACGTGACGATGCTTTCGTCAATTATTTAATGGATCAGGTAAGGAATGATAAGCAGGAAGTAAAAATGAACGAAATGAATTAGATATGGAATCTAAATGAATTCTACAGGCAATCCGATTTTCCTTTTCTTCTAATATAAAATAGTAGCACAAATCATAGCCATGGTCTGTCGATGAGTATGGGCATTGAAAAAGTCCATCTAATTGAAAGTTTTTGGAAGCGTACAGATTTTCCGGGACAAAGGTACCTAACCAAATTTCCCCTGTATGAAATTGCATCTGCTTCACCTCATAGATAGTATAAACCCTGTACCTAAGTACAGGGTCAAATGATATCATTCCGCCTAATCTATTAAAACACTCTATACAAATTCAGGGTACTTAAATCAGGCACATGACAATTAAGAAAAGGAGCTATTATTCGCCCTTCTCCAGTTTTACATTATAAAATTACTTTTTCAATTCCTTTAATCATTTCATAAGCACCGTCAGATTCATTTGAGCATACCACAATGGTTAGTTGTGTTTCTGGATAATGGACTGCTCGAAAGTTTACACCTGGATCGTACCCCATTAAGATATACTTCACAACACTATTCTGATTCGTTTCCATATATCCGCCGTAGCCATAATAAATATCTTCCACAACCTCTGTACGGGGTGTCAGTAATGTTCGAGTCATTTCTTTTGTTAAAAGTTGATGAGTCGTTAATGCGTCCCAAAAAACTATCATATCATTTGCCGTCACGTAGGCCCCACCATCAGAGGCAGATTTTACTGGAAGGGAATAGATATTAGTTTTCCAACTACCGTCGGGCTTTTCAATATAACCAAGCGCAACTCCTTCAGGTAATTCATCCATTTCAAAATATCCAGATTCAGTCATTCCAATCTTTTGAAAGATATATTTTTCAATATAGTCACCAAACTCAAGGTCACTCACTTGCTCCACAATCAGACCTAAAACAATATAGGCTGAATTATTATAGTGAAAAGAGCCACCTACGTCTGCTTTCATTTTCATATTTTGAAACAATGGCAGGAAATCCTTCAACTTACGGATATGATACATAGGCGTAGACACCCAAAGTTCTTCGTAATCACCCATCTCATCTTCATCGAAATAATCTGGTATGCCAGATGTATGGGTGAGGAGATGGTGAATTGTCACTTCTTCATCAAAATAAGGAAAGTTGATATCCAAACACTCTTTTACTTTCGTATTGAAAGTAATGTTTCCGTCCTCAACAAGTTGGCAAATCGCAACAGATGTGAATATTTTACATCCAGAAGCAATTGCATATCGAGTGTTTGTTTGGTTTTTAATTTTCTCAGAACGATTCGCAAAACCATAACTTCCTGTCAAAATGTTTTCTTTTGATTTTGCGTAAAACGTTCCAGAAAACCCTATATCCACCTGGATTTTATCTATACTATTCATTAAATTTTTTCTCATATTAAATCCTCCTAAATGTTCTCTTTTCAAGTTTTTTTACACTGATTCAATAAGTATGAAAAAAGTACATTTAGTTAAGCTTTTCATATTTGATAATAAAACATACGCATCCCCTCCTTATTCTGTACAGAAAGTTTTAAAAGATAACTTAGAAAGATAAGAACACCTTTTTGGTGTTTAATTAAAGGTATGTTCAAAAGAGTACACGAATGAGTTTGTTACGAAAAATCGTTTGGAGGTTCTACATGAACTATACACAAAAATTCAGTTTAGATGGTGTTTCATTCCGATTAATAGTCGCTATTTCCGCTGTTTGGATAGCTCTTTCTTGCGGAGAGGAAAAAACATAATCAAACTTAATATCTTTAATTCTCTCTCTCAAATTCTTCGCTTGTTCAATGCCATATTCATTGAGAGGCAGCCCCAATCGTCCTTGCATTCTTCTTTCTTTATTTAAATCTGTTTGTCCGTGTCTAATCACATATATCATTTCTCTTCCCCCATTTTACTTTATTCACTACCTTCCCTATTTATTGAATATAAAAATAGAGCCATCTGATACAAGCACAGGTTTCTTTAAGTACATTATTTTACATTAAAAAATCCTTAACTTTCTATAACCACCATTTTTCTTGTGGAATTAAAATAGATTTCAGCCCGAAATTACCTTCAAACCAATCTTTTATTTGTGTCTTTTTTACAAGATATTCTGATGCGGAATGTGACACACCAATGAGTGACATCGTTGTGACCTTGGCGTAATCCATCATCTTTTCATATTTTACTTTCCCATAATTATTATCAATATGGCAATGAATTTCACCTGTAATGTATGCTTGAACTCCTTTTCCTTCTGCTTCTTTCATCCAATCTACTTTATCTCCACAACCAGCAACAATAGCAACTTTATCAATATGATTTAAACGTTGCCCTTCAAAATCAATATAAGGAAGTTCAAAGATTTCCTTCAAATCATGTTCTAAATTATCAGTATTCGTCTTTTTAATATTACAAATTAAAACAAGACTATCACCATTTTCATTTTGCAAAAAACCGTCAATAATTTTAGCATTTAATGATTTAGCAATTGAAACGCTTGTGCCTAATTGTTTGTGATAATCCAAAGGTGTATGGCAAGTATAAACAGATAACTTTTTATCTTTTATTTTATTTATGTACTCTTCTTTTATTGGGACAAAACCCCTACCCCATTTTCCATTGGGATCTCCACATTCCATTAGTAATGGGTGGTGCATAAATAATAAGTCACCTGAATTACTTTCGTCGATAAATCGTTCCAAAACCTGGTCGGTAGGAAATACCGCTAGAAAAATACGTTCTACCTCTTCGCCACCTCGGATCATAAGCCCATTAAACAAGTCCGTAAACTCCTTTTCAAAAGCAGTTTTCCAATCAAAATGAATCGGATCATAGACACTAGGAACAAATCGACTAAAAGCAGGGTCTTTACCAAACGATTTAATATTTAATTCTTTATTTAATTTATTTACGACTTCATTCAAAAGTACCACATCTCTCCCCCTCCTAACTATTAGTGTATGAAGAATAGCAAAAAGAATTTTACCTTAAAAACGTATCAAGTAAGTAGTGGTTTTATATTCAATAATCCATTATCAACTGATGTCTCTATATAACCAACTATCTGATTAAACGTAAATACATTAAGTTGTTCATTAATAACTTCCTGATCGTACTCCATATCGCATAATACATAAGGAATGAATTTTTCAACATCTTTGGACTTAACCTCTTGCAAATCCAAAATTGTAGGAAGAGAACTGAGCATTTTTCTTAATTCATCTGTAAAACCGTAGTGTTCTAATAACTTTCCATTCAGTAATTGAAAATCATTATGGTATAAATTAAGCGTTTCATTATTAGCTTCTATCCTGTTTTTCAACCAAGGAAGATAAAAGCCTTTCAGCCATATATCATCAGCTATTAAATGTGTAAAGTACCCCAATATGTAATGACTTTCTACGTGCGAACTATATTTATGCAAAAATCCTTTATAATCAACGCTTCTTGAATAATCTTGTACTTCACCTATAAAGAAATGCGACGAGTCTTTAGTTCTGACAGCATCTGGAGCAATGCCCCCAAATAAAAATGCTGTTCTATCTTCTATCGACAGACATTCTGCAATTCTATTAGCAATAACCAAGTGCATGATTCTTGACCCCATAATTTCACTCACCCTTCAATAATCTTCATAGCAATTCTGACTACTTGTCATCAGGCTTTTCCCCATTTTCTTTGAATATCTATGTAAGGTCCTCAAAATATTGAAAATCCTTTATTACTATTTCCATAAACGTTTATATTGAACATTGTTTCGAGAAATTTTCAATAGATACACGTCTGGATTACTCAAACTTTTCCATTGCTCAAAAGCAAAATTCTTATCATAGTGATTTAATAATAAGGAGATAATCCCTCCGTGGGCCACGATAATCGTATTTTCAGAATAACTTTCCACAATATCATTTACAACCTCTACAATTCGATTCATGGCTTCGTTACTGGATTCTCCATCTTCATACTTTATATCCATATCGATGAATGTTGCCTCTAATTTTTCCATCCAATCTGTGAAAAAGATGGAACTTAGTTCACGTTCGGTTAATCGGTTATCCGTCTCAATTTCTATCTTCTTATTCTCCGCAAAAGGCTTTATCGTTTGAATAGCTCGCAAGAATGGACTGGAAATGACTCTATCAACCTTTATATCAGATAAAAAGTCAGACAGTTCACTTGCTTGGATTAATCCTCTTTCTGTTAATGGTGAATCAGAGGATTGTCCCTCTGATTCACAATGCCTAATCAAATAGATGCTTGTTTCCACCCTAATTACCCCCTTCAAACTACTTCAATGAGAGTCTTCTCCTCAATGACAACTCCGCAAGTTCAATATTCCTTTTCAAATACACTGGTAATTCAGAGTGAGATATTATTTGATCTGTACTAAACCAAATAACACCATCAACCTCATCAGGACTTTTTGCATAAGCCTCACCTGATTCATGTTCACAAAGAAAAACTATATCTACCACATTCAGTCCTGAATCCGTAACAAATGAAGAGCTATTTACATATTCAAGGTCTTTAACCTTAATCCCAACCTCTTCAAGTATTTCACGCTCAAGCGTCCTTTCAAGGATATCTGATGAATCTCCTTCAAATTCAACTTTACCGCCAACTAATGAAAGAGTTCCTCCTGCATGCTCCTCTTTTAAACTCCGTTCTATTAATAGCCACTTTCCATTCTTATAAATTGCACCTTCCACATTTACGATAATCATTTTATTACCTCCACCCAATATTTTTAGAATGCAAAAGGGCAACAATGATTCAATTAGGTTGTTGTTTTAAATAATTGCACCAGTTAAAAAGACCCTAACCTAGCCGGAAACCGTAAGGCTTATCATCTGTACATAGCGTTTATTATTGTTTAAAAGACGAGATCGCTGTTAAATTAGCCCCGTTAGCTTAATAAGAGTATAAATTTGTTTTCCCTTCATATGAATAATGCTTAGCTAAGAATTCATCTAAAATAACTCTATGACTTTTAACAATGTTTTTCGGTAATTCATTAGGGTAAAAGAAATCAAATGTTATGGATTCAGATTTATCTATGATTAAATCCCCTTCAAAACCCTCTGAGTAATAAGCAACTGTAACAACATAGAACTCGTCACCATTTTCCGCTTTTATATAATTCTGTGGTCCTGAATAGACGTTTATTAGGTTCAGCTTATCAACCTTTAGACCAGTCTCTTCCATTATTTCACGTCTAGCGACATCTTCAGTAGATTCTCCTAATTCCATTAGTCCGCCTGTAATTCCCCAAGCACCATGCGGAAACTTTCGTTGTTGTAATAACAACCTTCCCATTTCATCAACAATAACTGTTACAGAACCTACAAATATCAAAGGTCTATGTCCAACTACTTCTCTTAAATCTTTTATATATCCCATAATTAATATCTCCTTTAGAATCACTATCCTACTCCGTTGTTTAAGATTACTATTTCATAAACATATACATATATTTTACCATATATTCGAAAGATTCTATATAAGTTGGAATAATAAAGTATTTCTGATAATGAAAGAATGGAAAGTCGATAAAAAACAGATAAGACAAGGACTTGCACGAAAAACACCCAGAAATCGTTAACGATGATAAAAGTTTCATACAATACTAGTGGGCACCCAACATTAAGCTATTTAATTCAAATTTTATTATTCTACCTATAAAAAACTGTGTAAGTAAGAGCCCAACGTATGCTCTCTCACTTACACAGATTATATTACACTCTTTGAAATTTTCATTGCTTCCTCTTTCACTTTTTGCATAAACTCTTTTACAACTTTATTATTGCTTTTCTCACTGCCTAGCTTCAACATTGCCCTTCCTACAAAATTAACTCCCCTGTTTCTTCCTTCATAAATAAATTTCGTCTGTGTATCACTAATTTTAAGCAATTTAAAAGAAAGAGTGATTTCAAAGGCTTTTCCTAAAACAAAACTTATTTTCTTATGTTTTTTGTCTTCAAGGTTTTCATACGCTAATGTTTCTACAATGTAGGTTTCAATGCGTTTTCCTTCACGATACTTTTGTTGATGTTTTGCCCCAACTTCCTCTTCCGTCTTTTCAATTAATGTATGTTCCTCCACTTTAGGCATAATTTTCTTGATGTTTTTATCCAAAAATAAGCTCCATACATTTTCAATATTTGTCTCAATAATAGTTTCTTCTTTCCATTGAATCATTCGTTTTCCTCCTTCCCAGATTCAAGAAAATCATCTATCTCTTCAACTTGAATTAGAAGATCCTCTATCTGCATCTGTATATTATTTCTTTTTTGTAATAACAATCCTTCTAAATTTGCAAAAGATTCATCCTCCATTACAGAAATCATTTCCTGAATCTTAAAACCAAACCTTCTCAACTTTCCGAGGAGTATTGCCAAAAAGTAACTTCCATCATCGTAATATCGATAGTTGTTATTTGGATCAATATAGGCAGGTTCAAGTAATTTAACTTCTGCATAGTATCGTAATGTTTCTTTACTTAACCCAGTCATCTCGGAGAAATCACTAATCTTATACAATTCCATACCTCCCACTACTATAATAAACTGTAGGGTACACCACAGAGTCAACACTTTTTTTGATGATATTGGAACCCTAAGTGAGGAAAAGCTTCTATTATTAAGAAAAGAACGAAAGGCAATTGCCCCTCGTTCTTTACTTTAAGATTCCTTCAATGCAGGTTTTCCAGCTTCAATTAAATCTTTATTCCGGCCTAGGAAAACGGCTAGTACGATAATGAATATTCCAGTTCCTACTAGCAGCCATTCAATTTTGATAAAATCCGCAATTGGACCGAATATTAGCATCCCAAGCGGCATCATCCAAGTTGCGATCATCCCCATTACGTCAAAAACTCATCGATCACGATTCACTATATAATTCAATAAATGCTTCAAAAAAGCGGTATTACGTGGTATTTCTTGCAACATTTCCATTGCAAGACAATAATGTTCCCACATCGCTTTTTTTGCATCAGCTACACCCAGGATTGACACAAATGTTGCATTATTATTTTCAGCATCTACTCCAATCGGTTTTCCGAGTATGTTCAGATCACCTTCAACATCGAGTAGGTCATCCTTAATCTGAAATGCAATGCCGGCATGACGAGCGAATCTTTTCAAAACATTCATTTCTAACTCATCTGCATGGGCGAGAATTGCGGGCATTATGAGAGAAGCTTCGAATGCGATACCAGTCTTATAAAAGCACATCCGATTTAATTGTTCCAGCGTCAATTGGTTCCCTCTTGAATCCAAGTCCATCGCCTGGCCCCTACACATATCCCCTACTATCCGGGACGAATATTGAATCAAGTTTAGCACCGTTTTCGAATCGAACTGGTCAAGGGATGTTTGTTCTTCAACCGCTTTTTGGGTTAGAAAAAGACCGGTTAATTCTGCTATGGCAACGTCATACACCTCATGTAATGTTTGACGCCCCCTGCGAGTGGGCGCATTATCTTGAGATGGCAGATCATCAAAGATTAAGGATGCCGTATGCATATATTCCAGTGATCTAAGAAGCGGTACGATTGACAATTTATTTAATCCATATTCGTTAACCCCCATGACCCAAGTCATGATTGGCCTTAATCGCTTGCCATCGCTCTCCAAACTGTAATTTGCAGCATCGATTATCGACTCTCGTGTCAATAATCCATTTTCAATTTCAGGAATAGTTAAGACATCGTTGATTTGACTGCGTACGGTTTCGATTGTCTCTAAAAAGTCTTCCCTTTCCTTCCGTTCACTCTTCAAAATTGTAATCATATGATCCCGAAGCAGTTTATCAAAGAAATCCACATCATCCGCTTTTCGAACCATATACTGGATGACTTTATTGAATGCAGGATTTCCGGAAGCAAATAAAGTCATAATTTCGTTGTATTTTTTAGTTCCCATTCGTTTTTTAAATCGTTTCAGCCCGTTTATTGCACGATTAAGTATCACTTCACAAGTCTTGCTATCTGAGTTATACACATTATGGATCAAATTGAAGATGACCGTCCAGTACAATTCAAAAGGATTAATGAGATCCGAACGCTTTTCATGATAGGTTAGATAATAGGTATAAGGTGTTACCCTTCCTTCCTTTAAGTCATCAAACATATCTGCAAAATCATCCGCTAACTGGTTATAAATGCCATATACGAATGTTCGGTTATCAAAACCTTCATCCACAGGGGCACTTATTACCGAACGAGTAATCAAACGTGAAGAAGAGGATTTTAAAATGATAGGTATATAAAGCTCTTCATTGGTGTAATTAGCATTGGACAGGTCTTTTTCACGATCCACTTCCTGGGAATTAAAAAACACATAGGACTGCTCGAAAAAATATTTTTGTGTCTCTGGCTGCTGAAGGACTTTAATATATTCAAAGGCATCTCGAAGTTCCGAATGAATAAATCGGATGAGTTCAGCGTTTATTCCAGTCCATACGCCCAATTCAGGAACAGATCCTGTGATAAGTGCGGTACGTATTAATTCAGAATATCGTTTTTTCTCTTGATCGGTTAAAACGTTGGCATCCAAAATATCGTCAATGAATGGATATGTCAGACCATAGGAATACCCTAACCTAATCGCTTCATCAAGTTTCTGGGTACGCTCTTCCGGAGAAATCTCAGCGTCCATCTCTTCGACCACATGCAGGATTACCCCCGCTATGATTTTGATAAGTTTTCGCTTGGCTTCCTCAGCATCCATCCCCTTTGGAATATTGGAGGAAACCAACTTTAATTTTTCCATCACCCAGATCGTGGTGGATTCAACGCCTTCCTTTTGGGCCAGTCGATATAACCCAGCCATGCTAAACGTCTCCATTTTGCCTACAGAATCTGTAGGATTGGAGTCAGTCAAGTAATTTTTCAGACTATCTACCGTACGTCGAATGCTGGACTGTGTGTTGGGTGAGTCTAAAGCTTTGCCCAAATCTCGCATGTAAATATAAGAAATGCTCCGGTCCAGATAATTATCTAGTTTACCCGAGTAATCCAGCCATTGGATGTAATTGTGATACCCTATGGAATCAGATTTTCCCTTTCCATTCGAAAAAAAGGATACGAATGGATTTGAACGAATATGGTACATTTTCCATGACTGAATATCTTTTATCAGGGGTGCGACATACGCTTTTTGCAAAAGTTGTACGGAAAGTGATTCAAAATAATGAGCAGCCTCCTGCTCAGCCAATCGATAGCATGCATTTGCATTTTTTAGTAACTCTTCATTCATACGATTCATACCTCTACTTAATGGTTTTTGATATATGTATGCGAAATAATTCAAACCAATGTTAAAATCTACACATCATCTCAGGATATTTTTTCAGCGTTACTCGTGTTACAAACATTCACGATAATACACGCTTATATACAAGCATACAAACCATAACCGTTTGTAAGTTTACAGTTTAACACGGAAATAATGAATCGTGATATATATCCGACGCATTGAGGGGGATATCCGCATATTTCATGTCTTTATCCGACAAATACTCGAGTATATCCGCAAATCATTACTTAAGAAAAAACAGGTGAAGAAAAACGACTCGTTTTTCTCCACCTGTTTTATTTTGGGGACTTATGGATAGCCCCTTTCACCACTTCATATTAAATTGACACACCTTCTTACAACAGCGTTTGTTCATGGAGCATTGCCGCTAAATATTTACGCGCTTCGGCGGTCAGAATCTGCAAACGAACTTCTTCCTGCCGTTCAAACTGGACAAACATCCCGCTTAAATTTTCATACACATAATGGACTTTATAGCCCCTGTCTAAATAATCATCTACTTGTTTCATTTCGTCGATGCTTAGTAAATGATCCGACATACGCACACCTCGCTTCTCTTATTAAGCACTTTGTTCTTCAATTTCTTGCTCGACGATTTCTTGCTCGATGATATCATCCCAATCGTGACCAGCTGTAATCCCTAAATACCTGGCGTCACTAGGATCGTCTAGTTCGGCTTGCGGGTACTTTTTGAACCACCAATATTTCGCCAAGACAAAGTACACGAGTGCCCCCACGAAAAAGCCCACCAATGAAGAATACGTCGGGAACATATTCGCTATGATACCACCAATCAACCAAGCGATTAACCCCGCCAAGTTAAAGCCATTCATATACTTATATTGGCCGTTTAACTCGTAAAGATCTTTTACGTTCACACGGCGTTTACGGATTAAATAATAATCCGCGAATAATATTCCCACAATAGCTGTTAAAATACCGCCAATGATTAATAGCGCATTGACTAAGATGCCAAACAGGCTCCACGGCTGTGCTATAATCCCAATAATCCCCGCGATTATAACAGCAGCCCAGAACGGCACTTTTGGACCACCAATGTTAGAGAAAATCGTTGCCGCAGGAATAACGTTTGCTGATGTATTGGTCGACCATTGCGCTAACACAATCATCAACAATAAAACCCCTAACACAATTCCACTTGCACTTTGCTGCAAGGCATTTATCGGATCAGCAGATGCCACTGCCATATAAGCCACCGCACCTATGGTTACGATAAATGTATTGGTAAGCGGCATTACGATTAAGGAGCCAACTAACTGCGTCTTATTGCGTTTGAACCAATTGCGTTCATTTTTAGGCGCTTTAAAGAAACGCGATAGTGTTGGCATATCAGCTGCTAACGTTGCCCAGAACCCCATGTTCGCCATAATCACGACCATGAACGCTGTAAAAGCCGCCATCCCTGTTGTCGGTGATTCTACCCAAGTCCACACATCTTTTCCTTCAGCGGTTGCATGATCGGCAAGCGTAATGTACATCCAGCACGATATTAAAATGATAACCGGCGCAGCAAAATCCGCAAAACGCTCAATGGATTTAATGCCAAGCGATGTGTTAAATAACTGTAATGCTGCAAAAACAAGGAAACATAAAAACCAATTATTAAAGCCAAATAATAAATTCAAAATCCCATTGATGGCCAATGCACCAAAATAGGTGTTAAGCCCGAACCAACAAGAAGCTGTCACCCCGCGAACAATCGATGGTATATGCGTGCCAAATGTGCCAAATGGGGCACGCATATAAACCGGGAAGGACAAGCCGTGCTCAATGCCAATATCACCGATTAACGTCATAAATACGCCGATTAAAATTGAACCTATCATTGTCGCTAAAATTACCATCGGCAATGACAAACTCATAATGGCTGTTCCGCCAATTGCAAAGGCGGCTAATACGATGGCCATTCCCACCCAAATCACTGCAAAACCAAATGTCCCGATATTTCTTTGTTGATGTGTCACTGGAAGTAAATCTGGTGATTTTAAATAATCGCCACCATTCGCCATTCATGTCTCTCCCTTATAGTAGATTTCCAGTTAACGAACAAAAAATTGACCTCTTTTTTATGGCTCTACACCAAAATCTGTACTTGAGTGCATAGTCACTACATATGAACTTTTTTTATTCGGCATTTGTATGGATGCTGCATAGTTTTATATTGCTTGTTGCTCGAAGTGAAGGCTGTGCGACTCCTAGGGAATTAGCGTCCCCAGATGGGGCCATGCAGCGAGGATTTTCCGAAGCAACTCATCGGAAGCTCCCCCCCGAAAACGCACAGCCGGATAGGAAATCTACCCTACTTTTTTTATCGAGCAAAATTACTGATCAGTGATTGACGTTCGTTCCAAGTCATTGGTGCAATAGTGGACACTTTTTCGACCATTGAAATCGCACCGTCTACCGGGCACACAATCGCGCATAAATTACAGCCTACACAATCTTGTTCACGTACCTTTAGCATCGGACGACCACTCTCTGTGTACAGGTCAATACATTGATGTGCCGTATCTTCACACGCAATATAGCACTTATTGCAATTAATACAAACATCATTATTAATTTCAGCAGCAATATTGTAGTTTAAATCTAAGTCACCCCAGTCAGAATAACGTTGGACCGACTGACCGACCATATCCATCGCTGAGGCAATGCCCTTCTCATCCAGATAATTATTAAGCCCATCAATCATATCTTCGACAATACTAAATCCATGGTGCATTGCTGCTGTACAGACTTGTACGCCTGTTGCACCCATCAGCATAAATTCCGCAGCATCCTGCCAATTTGAAATCCCGCCAATGCCTGAAATTGGTATATTGACGAAAGGATTTCGCGCACATTCTGCTACCATATTTAGTGCAATCGGCTTGACAGCAGGCCCAGAATATCCGCCATGTGCTCCCTTCCCGCCAACATGCGGTACCGTATTCCATGAATCTAAATCGACTCCCGCTAAGCTGTTGATCGTATTAATCATACTAACGGCATCTGCCCCTCCACGCACTGCCGCTTCCGCCGTCATCGTAATATCCGTAATGTTTGGTGTTAGCTTGACGATCACAGGTGTACGTGCAACTTCCTTCACCCAGTGCGTTTGCTTTTCTACCAATTCAGGGACTTGACCTGAAGCAGCCCCCATTCCTCGTTCCGCCATCCCATGTGGACAACCAAAATTAAGCTCAAGACCGTCAACCCCGACAGCTTCTACTTTTTTGACAATCTCATGCCACTTTTCCTGCTGTGGCTCCACCATTAATGAAGCGATAATGGCATGATCAGGAAACCTTTTTTTCGTTTCAAGAATTTCCTGTAAATTAACCTCTAATGGACGATCCGTAATGAGTTCAATATTATTAAAGCCCGCTACTCTCTGTCCGTTAAAGCTAACAGCCGCAAAGCGCGATGAAACATTTAAAATTGGTTCGCCCAATGTTTTCCAAACTGCCCCGCCCCAGCCCGCTTCAAATGCACGTTGCACTTGATAGCCCGAATTAGTCGGTGGTGCAGATGCTAACCAAAATGGATTTGATGATTTAATCCCCGCTAAGTCAATTCGTAAGTCTGCCATGCTACATTCCCCCCTATGCGATTCCGCTCGGTTTTCTTAAACGCTCGTGAATGATGTAAGCAGCATCTTTACCTTGCTGTGCAGCTGTTACCACCATTGCTTCCCCTTGGCCATTGCCGAACACGACATCCCCACAGGCAAACACTTTGTCATTCGATGTTTGCATTGTCGTTTCGTCAATGTCTACTACCCCGTCCGTATGCTGTAATCCAAACGCTTCAATAAGCGAGACAAAGCGTGTTTGTCCAATTGCTTTAATGACAGCGTCCACCTCTATAACAAACTCGGATCCCTCTATTACTTCAGGTCGTTGCCTGCCGTCTGCACCCGCCTCTCCAAGTTTCATTTTGACGCATTCAAGTCCCACTACTTTCCCTGCATCATCACCGATAATTTGTTTCGGCGCGGTCAGCCACTTAAATCCAACGCCATCCTGCTTGGCAAATTCATATTCAAATTGGTAGGCTGTCATCTCTTTTTCTGTTCTTCTATAAAGAATGTCCACTTGCTCCGCACCTAGTCGCACAGCACAGGTTGCACCATCAATGGCTGTGTTACCGGCACCGATGACCGCAACACGTTTACCGATTAAGTCTTCTGTCAGTGCACCCATTTTCGTGTGCTTTACAAACTCAATGGCATCATGAACGCCTACTAGTTCCTCACCTTTAATGCCAAGGTTAGGAACAGTCCCCATACCAACCGCTAAAATAACGCTGTCATATTGCGCTAAAATTTCCTCAGGTGAAATATCTACGCCTACGGTTGTATTTGTTTTAATGTCCACACCAAGCTTTGCAACTTGCGCAACTTCCCAATCCACTACATCATTCGGCAATCGAAATGATACGATTCCGTAGCTGCCCAAGCCACCCGCCTTTTCTTCAGCTTCAAAAATTGTGACACTATAGCCGAAGCGACTAAGCTCACGCGCTGCCGATAAACCAGCTGGACCAGAGCCAACAATCGCTACCGTTTGTCCGTTTGTTTGGCCCTTTTTAAATAGTTCGACGTCTGATTCCATTGCCCAATCTGTTGCATAACGTTGCAAGTGACCGATTTTAATAGGCTTTGTGGAGGAATGTAACACACATGCCCCTTCACATAATTCCTCGGTCGGGCATACTCGTGCACAGCTTGCACCAACTGGATTGGCCTCCATAATCGTCATGGCCGAACCTTTCATATTACTAGAAGCAATTTTTTTAATGAAATTCGGGATTTGAATACTTGTGGGACATGCTGTAATACAAGGTGCGTCATAGCAGTACAGACAGCGATTCGCCTCTTCTAGTGCTTCATTTTTTGTCATCCTGCTATTCATTTCCACAAAATTTCGTTCGAGTTGCGAAGTCATTGAAACATTCCCCCTCATGGATTGATGTTTACACGTTGACTGTTTGAGCAGTCGTCGGCTGTAGTGCACGCTTAATATATTGGCCGCTGCCTAATGCTCCTACAAATTGTTTGTTCTTAATAACGTATTCACCACGCACAAGTACACTGATAGGCTCTCCCGTTACTTCCCAGCCCTCATACGGGTTGTAGTCGACATTCATATGGTGGGTGTTCGCTGAAATTTCACGTTTTACCGTAGGATCAAAAATTACGATATCCGCGTCAGAACCAATAGCAATCGTTCCTTTTTGTGGATATAAGCCGAAAATTTTTGCGGCACTTGTCGAAATCATATCGACGAAGTCATAGATGGAAATTCGCCCTTTCGCCACACCTTCAGAAAATAAAATGCTGAAACGATCCTCGATAAACGGTCCACCATTTGGAATTTTAGAAAAGTCATTTAACCCTAATTTCTTTTTCCCGTTAAAGCTAAATGAACATTGGTCCGAGCCAATTGTTTGCAGTTGCTTGGCTTTTAACGCATTCCACAAATGCTCTTGATGATATTTCGGGCGAAGTGGTGGTGACCAAACATATTTCGCCCCCTCGAATCCTGGCTGTGCTAACGCTGACTGATCGAGCGTTAAATAAGGTGGACATGTTTCTCCATAAACGTCATAGCCCTTTTCACGCGCTGCGATAATTTCATCCAGTGCCTCTTTACACGTCACATGTACAACATAAAGCTTGGCGCCTGCGATACGCGCTAATTCAATGGCCCGTTTCGTCGCCTCACCCTCTAATTCTGCGGGACGCGTCAGCGCGTGATAAATTGGCGCCGTCTGACCAGCTTGCTTCGCCTCCGTTACTAATTCGTCGATGACCGAGCCATTTTCACAGTGCACCATGACAACAGCACCTATGTCTTTTGCGATTTTAAAGGCTTTGAACAGCGTACGATCTGACGCCTGGAATTCTTTCGCATAAGCCATGAACACCTTGACAGACGTAATCCCTTCCCGCTCTAGTAACAATGGTAACTCGGCCTCTGTTTCAGGCGTTAAATCACTAATCATTAAATGAAAACCGTAGTCAATAGCTGATTTACCCCTTGCTTTTTCATGCCACTTTTCCACAGCCGTCGCAAGTTTTTCTTCACCCGCAGATAAGCAAAAATCTAAAATGGTCGTCGTCCCACCGAAGGCAGCCGCAATTGTACCCGACTTCCAATCATCGTCTGTCACCGTGTTGTTGAACGGCATATCCAAATGCGTATGCGGATCAATTCCCCCAGGCATCACGTATTTACCCGTTGCATCTACAATTTCCGCTCCGTTGGCTGATAAATTTTTGCCGATTTGCACGATTTTGCCGTTCTCTATTAAAATATCTGCCTCATACATATCTGAAGCTGTCGCAATAAGTCCACCTGTAATCACTTTTTTCACACTACCCTCACCCTTCGTTTATGAATGTAAAATTTGTCGAGATCTGTTAAATATGATGGCTCATCGCCATGACGGGAAGTTTGATAGGCACTTTAATCAAGCGTCATCCCTAACTTTTAGTGATGAACCAATGTGCTAGCGAATTATAGTATTCTAGTCTGCACTCATCATGAGTTTAGTGTGTATTTTTCACCCATGCTGAACTTCGTTTGCAGTGTCAACACGGTTTCTAGTAACACGTCTGCCCCCTTTGCACAGTCTTCAAATGTCGTTTCTTCCTCCTCGCAATGACTTTTCCCCTTGATACTTGGAACAAAAATCATTGCTGAGGGGATGAAACTTGAAATATACTGTGCATCGTGCCCCGCCCCACTGAACATTCGATGGAAGGAATAACCAAAGTCACGGCATGATTTTTCCACTTCATTGCAAATAGCTGCATCAAAAAATACCGTCTCCCGCCCCCATAGCTTGATCGGGCGAATGTGGCAACCGTTTTCCTCTGAAGCTAAGCCTCTCAATAACTTCTCCACTTTGCGCATCACCGCTGGATTTTGATGACGTGAATCCACGGTAAACACTACTTCGTTCGGGATGACTGTATGAATATTAGGTGCCACGTGCATACGCCCAAATGTGAACACGAGCTCTTCATCGATTTTGCTCAGCTGCTCATGCAAAGACGAAATTATACGAGATGCCACAACCATCGGATCTTTACGCATCGACATCGGCGTTGTGCCAGCGTGATTTGATTCACCTGTCACGGTAATTTCATAGCACACCATGCCTAAAACGCCTTCGACCACCCCGATTTCACGTTGCTTCGCTGCTAATACCGGTCCTTGTTCAATATGCAACTCAATATAAGCAAGGGCTTCTGTTAAACGGTTTTCTTGCTCCCCCTCGTAACCACTTGCCTGTAATGCTTCTTGAAAAGTAATGCCATTTTTATCGAGAGACTCCTGCATTTTCTCTTTAGTGAATTTTGAAGCAATGACACCCGAACTCATCATCGCCGGATCAAAGCGCGCGCCTTCTTCATTCGTAAAATTCACTAGCATTAATGGAATCTCTAGCTCAATGTCGTTTTCCTTTAACGTTCGTATCGCCTCTATTGCTGTTAAAATACCTAAGACGCCATCAAACCTGCCACCTTTTTCAACTGAATCTAAATGTGATCCCATTACAATTGGCGGGCATTCTTTTTTTCCTGGTAGAGTCGCATAGATATTTGCCATATCATCTACTTGGATATCCATGCCCAACTCCTTACATATTTCACAAAAATAGTCTCTCGCTAATACATCCTCCTTTGAAAGAGACAAACGGGTTACGCCTCCATTGATAGTTGCACCAAATTGACTAAACTGTTCAATTAAACCCTGCAATCGACTACTATTACATTTATACATATGCAAGTCCTCTCTTTCACAGTTATCGAAAAGTATTTTCTTGTGAAGATTCAAAATTAATAGTTATCTAAAAGTGGTTGTCTATATGAAATTATAAAATAGAAAAGATTCAAAAGATATGGATAAAAGGCTAAAAAAACATGTGCAAGTGCACATGTTTTATGGTACGTTATTTATATAGTAAGGGGGGCGCTGTTATGGGGACGATTGGCAAAATCGTAGAGGGGGCTCTATTCCCGATGCTGACATTAGTAGCTGGACAAAGCGGTATGCATCGAAAAGTTAGAGGTATTAACGTAGTAGAAAGCATTGATTTAATCATGTTTTGCCGACCAAATGAATTAGTTGTGACAACAGGCATTAACTTTCCACACCAAAATACATCCTTAGAACAACTCGTTAAACTGGCGTACACTAAAAAAATAGCTGGTTTTATCGTAAATACGGGACCTTATATTCCTGACATTCCTGAATCGGTCATCTCGTTTGCAAATGAGCATGAATTGCCCATTTTTCAAATGTCTTGGGATTGCCGTGTAGCCGATCTTTTAAAAACGACATTTCAATTTATCTCCAGTCATGAGCAAAAACACTCCACCGAAGACCAAGTTCTTTACAACTTACTGTTTCACTACAAAAGGCACGCCGATTCCACAAGGAAAAGTTTAATGCAACTCGGATTTCCACAAAGCGCAGAATTGGCCATCATCACTTGTACAACAACAGATGCACGCAGCAGTATTGATAGTTATGAGAACCTCATTCAATTCGCATTCCAAAATAGATATAAACGTTTTTTAAGAATCAAGCACAAAAATCACCTTATTTTTCTCATCAACCGAACACAAATCACTACCTCCAATAGTCCTTTCTCAAAAACAGTTGAAGACATCTACGACAAAATCACCCAGAAAAACGGCAGCTTAAATGTCATTATCGCCAAAGGAAACTTTTATGAAGACTACGAAAATATCCATAAGAGCTACGAGGAATCACTTACTGTCATTCAATTAGCACAACTGCACAACAACCGATTCTTATACAAATATAAAGAAATTGGCGCCTATAAGATTATTATGGGCGTGCAAAATCGGACATTAATTGAATCCTTTAGACAGAATATGCTTGGACAGCTTTATCGATATGATGATTTGCGCAACACTGATTACGTGTCATTTTTACGTATTTTCCTTGAAGAAAACGGCAGTACGAGTAAAATTAGTGAGCGTCTATTCATTCATCGCAACACCGTCCTATATAAAATCAAAAAGGTAGAACGGCTATTAGATATGGACGCCACCAACCCTTTTACAAAAACCAATTTGTATATGGCCTTTTTAATAGAAGATGTATTGACGCATCAATAATTATGCGTTATAGGAGGAGGGAGTTATGAATGGATTTTCACTCACTGTAGCAAATGTACTGACGAAAAAGTTATTCAGTAGCGCGAAGTTCCCAATATTCAGCAGGACAAGTATGACAAGATACACGGGCAAGCCCTGGTTATGTGGAAAAACATGTTATTCGCAGTGAGTGAATATTTTCAACCAGTATTATGGGGGAGGTTTGTTTTTTTCCCCGCAGCGCGTAGTCAATGAATACGATGCACTGATTTCCTGTTTATCTTTTTTCCAAACACTGTACCATCGTTTGGAAAAAAGATATTCAAAAAGATGAGGGGACCTGATTATTTCAGACAATAAAAAACCGGAATCCTTTTGGTAAACCGGGATACTATTGAGTTAGATATGAAAATCCGTAATGTTTAATATAAAAGAAAGATGATAGAGGGACGACTGTCAGTTCCGATCCACTATCATTCATGCATTACAGCTGTTCAGGAAATACCTCTTACTTTATTCCAAATAAAATCTCCCATTTCTATGCGCCATTTGGGATGACACAAGGAAAGTGAGAGAGTGATTATGACATGTGGTTTAGACATGTCCCTTCATTTAAAGTATTTCAGTCGTTGCTGTAATCTCGATCCCATTCAATGCCTGTGTAGCTAGCCTGTCTGCTTCTGTATTCCCTTTTCGAGATACCAACTCATATTCCGGTGTTATCCCAAGGGTTTTCATTTTGGCTTCGATTCGGTCGGCCCAAGTGTACAGGTTCTCTTCTATTGCGGGCCACTCCTCGGTTAAGTGATTGATGACAACCCGAGAATCTCCAATAATTCTAACCGGAAGATGGTGGACATTCAAATTTTCAAGTTCCTTAATGCAAAGATGAAGCGCTGCATATTCCGCCTCGTTATTTGATGTGAGTTCCAGAACGGATGCGTTATGTCTGAGCCTGTACGATTTCCCGTTTTGATCATAATAAATGACGCACCCCAATCCAGATGCCCTTGTAGTCAAATCGAATCCTCCATCAAAATAGACTGTAATATTATGCGGCTCTGTTACAATTTCTTTTAAATAGCTTTTCATTTGCTTGACCGTCCACGTGTTTTCATGTCGATCGATAAACTTCAAACTTTTTGTACGTCCCGTCTTCTCCAAATCTTCCGCAATGAGCATTGCATGAGCTGCATTCATTTCATGCGAGTGGAAGACGGTTTCCGTTCCTTTAGGTGTTCGGTAACTCCATTCGATTATAACCTTCATCGCAATTCCTCCAAGTAGTTTGTCCCTGTAGTGTACCTAATGCGATGCTCTTTTAGAAGTCTTCTTGTCACAATCCAACAAATATAACGTCATTAAGTCTTTCACTGTCTCAGTTCTCTCCCACATGTTTCTGTTCTCTTTTTTTCATGATCCAAGCCAAGACAATTGCCCCAATCAGCGTGAAGCCCAGGTAGCCCATTGCCGGATAGACCGTTCCAACAAGTGTGATAAACCCGACAAAACTCGCTCCAAATGCGGCTACCCCGAAAATCACAACGGCACCTTTGAATTTTTTTGTTTCCGGCTTCACAGTACGCGCCGTAAATGCATAAAGCATACCGACAGCGGTATTGTAGACCATACCAAGTAAAATAATAGAAAAAATCGTACTCATGACAGGGCTCATGCTATTTGCCAACGCCAACATCGGCATTGGTAAGGACGCAATTTCCTTCAATTGCGTCAGCATGGAAACATTAATGAGGATGATTAGAAGGCCGAGACCCAGTCCTCCGATAATGCCCCCCCATGCCGCAACTTTCTCATCCTTGACTGTCCCGCCCATGACGGTCAGCATCGCTGCACCGGCAGCAATATTATACGATACATATAAAATTGCCCCTAATAGCCAGTGAGAAGCACCCCGACTTTGACTGGCTGTGACAGCTTGCAGATCCGCTGATGTAAAGTCAAAATTGATAACTGAATATACGGTAATCACAATGACAATCAACAATAAAAAAGGCGTGAACGCGCTAATGATCGAAATCACTTTTTGAACACTTAATGTAACGGAGAGAATCGTTACGACTGCCATGAGTATACTTCCAATGACACTTGGTACGCCAAATTGCTGTTCGAAAATGGCTCCAGCTCCTGAAAACATGACGACTGTCACACCGAACAGGAAAAACGTAATAATGGTGTCGACAATAATCCCTAAATGTCGTCCACAAATATGATAAATGACTTTTTGATGAGAAGTTGTTTGTAAACGGCTCCCAAGCTGCGTCAAATTCATCCCAATAAATGCGAACAACAGCGTTGCAACGATTGAACCGGAAATACCGATTGCACCGAAACTTGTGAAAAATTGTAGAATTTCTTGCCCTGATGCAAACCCAGCACCGACAATGACACCGATAAAGGCTGCACCGATTTGAAAACTCTTTCTCATAAACGTTCCCCCCGCTAATTGTTCTCGTTTCAGTTTGATGGAATCTTCAGAATTCATGTTCCGAAAGAAATCATGTGGACGCTTGTTTATCCACATGACCTTTATTATTCAGCTTTAAATTGGTAAGTTTCGACTGTAAACTTGTCCATTGCATTGAAATTCGGTTCATAGCCGATGCCATATGCGGTCGGTACGGTAATATAGCCGTCTTCCACGACAACTTCCGGCGTAATAACATCTTCTTCCCAATAACGTGAGGAACCGGCAGTATCGCCTGGCAAGACGAAGTTCGACAATGTCGTCAGCGCGACGTTATGGGCACGGCCGATTCCCGATTCCAGCATGCCTCCACACCAAACTGGGATGTCCCGTTCCATGCAATAATCATGTATTTTCTTGGCTTCCGTTAAGCCACCGACTCGGCCGATTTTAATATTGATGATTTTTGTGCTTCCGAGTTCCAATGCTTTCCGCGTATCTTCAAGGGAATGAATACTTTCATCCAAACAAATCGGAGTAGTCATTTGTTTCTGCAATGTCGCATGGTCGATAATATCATCTGACGCAAGTGGTTGTTCGATCATGGTCAAGTCAAATGCGTCAAGCTGTTTCAATAGTTCGATATCATCTAGTGTATAAGCCGAGTTGGCGTCCGCCATGAGCGGTACGTCCGGGAAGTGCTTCCGGAGCTCGCGCATCACTTCGACGTCGTATCCCGGTTTGATTTTCACTTTGATACGTTTATAACCTTCCTCTACAAAGGCACGGACAGTTGAAATCAAATCTTCGACATTTTCATGGATTCCAATGCTGATTCCGACTTCAATTTTGTCGCGCTCTCCACCTAATGCTTGCGCCAATGTCATCTGATTCCGTTTGGCATACAAGTCCCAAATAGCCCCTTCAACGGTCGATTTCGCCATGTTGTTTTGACGGATAGCGCTGAAAATTTCACTCACTTCATCAGGATGTCCGATTTCTTTTCCTAATAGGAGTGGGATCAGAAAGTCTTCTATTATATGCAAATTCGTTTCAAGCGTCTCTTCATTATACCAAGGCGCGCTGAATGCAACAGACTCTCCCCAACCGCTATTGCCCTGCTCATCTTTTGCCTCTAACAATAGAAAATCCTTTTCATGTAAGGTACCGAAACTTGTTGTAAACGGATGCTTCATCATCATTTTCATTTTACGGATGGTGATTTCTTGAATGATCATTCGATTTCTCCTCTTTCATTCGTATTCAATGGGATTGTATTTCTTTTGACCACTTGGTAATAGTGGATGCCAAGTGTCGTTCGATTGACGCTTACCAATGCATACCCATCACGGAAAAGCGTTTGGAAGATTGTCCTGATTTTCAGTCGCCAATCCAGTGCAAGCTGCGGCTCATTTTGTTTAATCAACTGAAAATTCTCGGGTATTGGAATTTCAATTCCGGCGCTGTTGGTCGGAATATCCTGTTCATCCCATGCTAGAATTGGGTTTCCCTGTTCGGAGCTTCCCACCGTAAACGGACGGTCAAAGCGATCAATTGTCGGAATCCAGCTTTCTTCGACCCTGTCGCTCGTAATCCACCATTCAATTTTAAAACGATCCGTGGGTAATCCTTTGTTCAAACCGTCTTCCATTTCACCGTACCAATTTTCTAAATAAATATCGCATACCCCATATAACTTCGACAAATTCAAATACGCGTTTCTGCTTTCCAACGGATCGAATGTCCATGTTATCAAGTCATAACCCATATCTATGGCGAACTTGCGTTGATTTTCCTTCAACATTTTGCCGATTCCCATCAGCTGGTAATCGGGATGGATTCCGAGCATATGAGAACATAAATACGTTTTTCCATTTGCAAATCCAGTAAAACCGTATGAGAATCCGACGATTTTCTCGCCGTCGAAAGCGCCTAGCATTAGGCCTCCATTTGTGACTGCTGTATAGGTTTGATGGATCGGAATCGACTCCGATCCCCATACTGTTTTTTCAAGAGATTGCATGAGACGCATATCTTCAATCGTCTCCAATTTTCGCGTTGTAATGTTTACATTCATGTATTCACGTCCTTTTTTTCCATCGATATCTGTACGGAGCCCAACGCAATGTCTATTTCATTGTTTCTCCGTCCCTTCCACAAATAAAAAATCACTTTTTAAAGATTGATAGGTCTCTTGACGCTTTTCGAAGTTATCCTTTTCCTTCACGGACACCCCGGCAACCATCGCATTCATAAACGAAAACAAAGCAGTCGTCGCGTCCAGTGTGGATTTATTCGGTGAATGAATGGGAAATAACACATCACTATGCGCTTGAATAGGCGCCAATAACGAGTCTGTAATCGCAATGACATAGGCTTGCTGATCACTGGCCAACTCAGCAATCCGGATTGTTTCTTTTAGATAGCGATGAAAAGAAATGGCGACTAATACAGATTGGTCATTCATGGTACTAATCGTTCGAATAACATCTTCCGCCTCTATCCGAATGAGCCGGACGTCATGCCTGACTAGCCCAAGTGTATAGGTGAGCCAATTTGCCGCGGCGTAGGATGAACGAAGCCCCAAAATATAAACCGTTTCTGCTTTTGATAAATGTGTAATTGCTGTTTCGTAATCTGTCTCATTGATCTGCTTGATTGTTTCCGAAATGGTACGACAATCCTGTTCCATCACTTGTTCATAAAAATGGGGTGCTTGTTCCAGTTCAAGCTTGGATTGCTGATAAGTATGCAAACTGCTTTCTTGGAATAACAGTTGCTCTCGGATGGTCTTTTGCAATTCGGAATAACCGGAAAGTCCAAGACTATAACAAAAGCGGATGACCGTCGTTTCACTCACCCCGATCATCAAGCCGATTTCCTGTGCCGAAGACACAGCAACATTCCGGGGATGATCCAATACGTAGGCGGCGACTAGCTTTTGACTTTTCGACAGCTTATGGAAATGCGCTTGCACGAGCTCTTTTAATTTCATAATTAATCACCATTTGAAGTGTAGGAATTTTTATTTCAACAAATGAAGTTTGGACTTCATTATTGATTATAAACTAATTTAACACAAACCTTCCCAGAATACAATATACTTTCTGAATCTTTAGTGTGTAACTCAGGCCGTTGCCGAAACAACCCTTTTCATATTGCACATAAAAGCGCATACAAAAAAATCGCCCAATTTGTTGGACGATTTCATATGGTAATTCCGCTCTTACTCTGTATTTTCATCATTCTATAAGTCAAAGTTATCGAGGCCGCTTCCCTTTCCTCTAAGTAACATTCAATTAGTATATACTGTGATATTTACATTGAAAAAGTTCAAAGAAAATCGGATAGGATGTGGCGATATGAAGCACTTCGTGAGTTGAACAAGAAAAAACCCGGATTCCTATGAAGAAACCCAGGATAATTGATTCCCTGTTAAATTAAAGTGGTAATATCGTTTTACCAAATTCGTGATTGATAACCTGTGCTAGGCCTGTATACATAGCTGAAATCCCGCATACGATTCCAATCCAGCCGCCTGCAATCTGTACCCCGTGAATGCCTGTAAAATCTGCAATGGATAAAAGTAAAAACAAAATCGTCAAAGTCAGAAATACAAGCTGTAATGAGCGGGTAAGCTTCAATGTACCTACAAACATCATTAATGTAAAGATACCCCAAAGCAGGAGATAGAACCCCATGCTCTTATCATCTGCAGCTGCAATTTCATTAAATGGATTGATCCATATCAGGATTAAGGACCACCAGAAAAAGCCATAAGCAGTAAAGGCAGTTGCGCCAAATACGTTATTTTTCTTAAACTCCATGATTCCGGCTATGATTTGTGCAGCCCCGCCAAGCGCGAAACCCATTGCAACAATTACAATTGATAGCGGTATGATATCCGCATTATGTAAGTTCAAGAGCACAGTCGTCACGCCAAATGAGAAAAGCCCCAGTGGAGCTGGATTTGCAATAGTCGATTGAATGTTTTCGTTTGCCATTTTGATTCCTCCGTATTATTTTTCAAAACTATAAAAGCATACCGTATAAGCACTGCCTTTACAAATAATACGAAAGTAACGGTACCTGTTATTTCCTTTTAAAAAGATTGGCAAACAGGCCATTCCTGTTACTTTTTTCTTTTTTCGCTTTCGGAATTTGCTTTTTCACGTAAATTTCTTCTTTATCAATTGCATAGTCATATGCGAGGACAAGGCCAATTTCGGTATCATGTTCTCTATTTGTGACCATTGTAAAATTCATCTGATACTTGGCGGCAATCCTCGTATATTTTGTCAGCAGCCCATAATTCATATTGCCATTCAAATATAGGCGAGCTTTTCTATTTTTCTTTATAGCAACCTCAACTTGTTTATAAATGCCTTTCTCTCTAATTTGTGCTTGTGTAAGCGCAATGACGATCCGTTCGCGATACGTTCCAAGAAATCTCCGTCTCTCATCCGGTTTCGGACCCCTTGGACCATGGATTCCTTGTTGAAGATAGTCGTCAATATGATTCGACATCAAAACACCTCCGATTGCAATTGTACTCATCCCACTCGACTTTATAATTCTTTTTTTGTTAGCGATAAACAAACAACTAGAACCAATATCAAGATCATTCCTACGACTTGCCAAGTACCAAAAGGGAGATTTAACCAGATTACACTACTGACTACTGCGGTTAAAGGCTCGACTGTCCCTAATAATGTGGTCTCTTTTGCTTCCAAATACTCTAAACTTTTGATAAACATCCAAAATGCTAGGGTTGTACCGAATATGATTGTAAAGCCTAATACGATGAAGGTGGATAAAGACCAATCATGCGTTTCAACTCTCCATACAGGATGCACGATATTCATACATACCCCAGCGATGAGCATCGCCCATCCAACAACAGTTACGGACGAATAAAAACCGAGCAAATTACGGGCATAGAGTGTATAGAAAGTCAATGATATTCCAGAGATAATCCCCCAAACAATAGCTATACCAGAAACGGACAACCCGTTAAATGAACCATTCGTCAATAAAAGCAACGTCCCAAGAACCGTTAGGAATATCGCTATAATATCTAATACTTGTAATCTTTGCAGACCTCTAAAAATCAGCCATAGAATAATATATACAGGCGCTAAATATTGTAATAATGTAGCGACAGCAGCGTTCCCTGCTTCAATGGAAGCCATATATGAATATTGAACCAATAACATCCCGAAAAGACTAAAGATAATTAGCGGTATTCTTTTTTTGGAATCTTTCCATATGGTAAAAACCTTTTTTCTACCTGTAAGCATCACTTGTACGCCCAACAATAGCAAGCCACTAATAATGAGCCTTGTTGATACATACCAATTCACATTGATATTCGCCATTTCAAACAAATAACCAGCTGCTGTTCCGCCAATTCCCCAAAAACTTGCACCTAAAATGACAAAAATAATCCCTACGTAACGATTGTTTGTATTTTTCATAACATCACCTATAATATTGAGATATGAATACTATATCTTAAATAACGGCAGAGATAAAAAGTTAAGGAATGTTAGACCCTCAAATTGATCTTTCGCAAAATAAAAAGAAGCGTTCCCTTCTAAAAAAGAAACACCCCTTTCGTAAAAACTATATTTAATCAAACACCGACATTGTTTTTCGGTTTCTTCTGGCGAAATGTGTTTCTTTACTTTTACGATATCCAGACCTGTAATATCAAAACCGTGCTCCGCTAAAGGAATCGTGAATCTACCCGCCCCACAGGCAACATCTAAAATGGGGCCACCTTGATTATCAATAAGAACCTAAAAATTCTATCTCAAGTTCTGTTTCTATAACCTTCTTTTCGAAAGTAACGCGATAGGCTTTGGCAGAAGGTCTCGAGCTAACTACTTTAAAAATTTCTTGTTCCTTATAATGAATAGCAACGCCATCATCTGCTGCAATTCCTGTTTGTATTTTTTCAGATTCAATAAGCTTGTGATATGAAGGCTTTCTCTCTATTTCACCATCGTAATGAGGACAATTACTCCCCTTAAGGAAGCCAAGACATTTTATTGGGTCAAGTCCTTCTCCAAATGAATCAGTCACTCCATCTTCAAACCAACAAATGGAACCTGCACTCACCCCAGCTAAAATAACCCCTTGATTCCACGCTTCTCTTAAAATATCGTCTAAACCCCATTCTTTCCACAAAGCTAAAAGATTTTTAGTATTTCCCCCACCAACATAAACAATGTCTTTCTCCAAAATAAAACTTTCAAGATCCCTTGTCGGAGGTTCAAATAAAGAAAGATGGGATGGATTACAATTTTGTTGATAAAAAAAATTATAATACCTCGATATGTAATTATCAGAATCTCCGCTTGCAGTAGGGATAAAGCAAATTTTAGGATTAGTTTTCTCGACTTGTTTCAATATATATATAAATCTAGCAATGGATTATCCGGTTCCATTGAAAAACCGCCACCACCAAGAGCTATTATTTGTCTCATCCAAGTATCCCTTTCAGAAGATAATGTAATAATTATTTCTACAAATCATCAATAATTCCTTGTTAATCTTGGTAGGTATTTGAGTTATCTTGAAATTTCCAACGCATTAGTCACTGATTTCCATGCGGATGAAGACGGGTCGATAACCATAAAATGTTCCACCTCTGGAAGTACTATCAAACGAACCTTATCGCCCTGTTCAATAGCCCTTCGATGATACTCAATACTCATTTCAACCGGGACATGACGGTCTACTTCGCCATGAATTAAAATTTGCTCTACATTCAAAGGCAACAATTCTATCGGTGAAGCAATCCAATAACGCCCGGATACTTCTTGAGGTGATCCACCCATAAATGAAGCTACGTGACTACTTATTCCTTGTTCTTCATGGATCTCCCACATTTTCTTCAAATCGGAAACCCCTGCCAAACTTATCACGCTCTGTATAGGTACATGCAGCGTTTTATTGATTTCGTCCATTTGAACTTGGTTCATTCGGGATGCCAACCATAAAGCCAAGTGTCCTCCTGCTGAATGCCCAAGAATAACCACTCGAGAGAGATCGAGCTGAAAACGTTCCTCAATTTGGGTGAGGTGATTTACAGCGTCTATGACATCAATAAATGTTCCTGGCCAACCTCCGCCGTCTTCTCCTACTCGCCGATACTCAATATTCCAAGTAGCATAACCACGACTCGTCAAATCTTCAGCTAGCGGAACATTTTCTTCAAGTCCGTATTTCGATTGCCAGAAACCACCGTGAATCGTGATAACAACCGGGTTAGGACCTGGATAATCGGGGATACGTAGTTCACCGATTTGAGACGAGTGATTTCCATATGGAATATGATTTACTTCTGCCAATGTATAACCCCTTTCACTATAGTAAGTGACTATTTAGTCTTTTAAACTATGCTAATTCTCTAATCCAAGAGAAACAATAGATTTCCCACTTTAAGTATGGTATTGGTTAGCTTTAGAACTCTTCAACAAACCTTCTAAAACTTCCAAGTCCTCTGGATATGCATGTTTCATTTTTTGTATATCTCTAAGTGACTTCCAAGCAGCATCTACTATAATGTTATCAGGATCGTTAATCCCTTCACTTTCTCCAGTTTTTTTCACTTTGAAGTAATAAGTTTTTACTTTATAACCTTTAGTTTTAGTTTCTTTAATAAACAGATTATCCTCTATGACAATGTCATATCCCGTTTCTTCTTTAACTTCTCTAATACAACATTCTTCTGGTGTTTCTCCTTCTTCAATACCACCCGAAGGAATAGCCCAAGATTCAGAGTTAATGCTTTTTACCATTAAAACTTCCTTCTCCTCATTAATACAAATCGCTGCGGAACCATACCATTTTTTCATCATACCCCTCCAACTTCTCGTTTAACAAAGCCTACCAGTTACTTGAATAAGAAAACTGCTTTACTCCTAATTGAAGTAAAGCACTCGAGACGTAAATTGATTTTAAAATTCAACATAAAAGGGATGGGTATTTTCGTTTAAACAATATTCAATTCTCTGTCTAAAATTCTTGATAGTTACCATTTCTAATGCTTCCTTTATTGGGAAAAAACCTACTTCTAAACTTTCAGAACTCGTAGTAGTTTCTCCTCCGATTGCTTTAGCTAAAAACAAGGTATTACAAATAGCTCGCTCTACATTTTGAAAGATCCCACAAAATTTGACAACCTCTATATCTATACCTGATTCTTCTTTTGTTTCTCTTATTGCCGCTGCCTTCAGTGATTCTCCCTCTTCTACTATTCCACCTGGCATCTCCCATCCCCTTAGTGGTCCTTTTATTAATAAAATTTCATTTTTATCGTTCAGCACAATTGTCGCCGCTGAAACAAAGTGCTTCGGTGTTGTCACAAGTTTAACCCCCTATCAGAATCATTTTTATTTTATTGCATTTCGTAAGTTTATAACATTATTCGCATTAATTTCCCATTTACTCATAAGTTCTTTTTGCCTATTCTTTAAGTCTTCATATGGTTGTTCAATCATTTCTACTACATTAAATCTTTCATCGAAGACCTTAGCATCTTTTATTTTTCTATAACCACCAAATCCTAAGTCATCATTTAGTAGCCAAACTACTCTTTTGATATTTGAAAATAAAATCCCACCCGTACACATAGGACAAGGCTCTAATGAAGTGTATATCGTGAATTTTTCTCTTTTAATTTTTGCTTTAAAAATTGCTTGACCCGCATTTCTTATGGCATCGATCTCAGCGTGGGCAGTTGCATCATTTGATGGATGCACCCTATTTCTTCCTCTTGAGATTAAGTTATAGTTTTCATCAACAATTACTGCACCTACTGGGTATGTATTTTCCTCTAATGCTAACTCTGCCTCTTCCAATGCCATTTCTAAAAAAAGTCTATCTTTATCAATACTCATGATTTCCCCTGCCTCAAATATTGGAATTGTGTAATATTCTCTATAAAACTATAATGTGAGCCTTGTTCTTAATAACGACTCCGCAAGTTCAATATTCCTTCTCAAATACACTGGTAATTCAGGGTGAGATATTATTTGATCTGTGCTCAACCAAATTACACCATCAACCTAATCAGGACTTTTTTCGAAAGCCTCACCTGATTCATGTTCACATAGAAAAACAATATCTACCACATTAAGTCCTGTGTCCGTAACAAATGAAGAGCTATTTACATATTCAAGGTCTTTAACCTTTATCCCAACCTCTTCAAATATTTCACGTTCAAGCGTCCTTTCAAGGATATCTGATGAATCTCATTGAATACATAAAGGACTTCCCGCTGCTTTTCCGGATTTCTTTGCCGTTTGGAACCCAACTATAAAGCAGTAGGTACCGACTTTTAGCAAAGGGAAGAGGAATAAGACAGCTACATAAAACAGTGTGAAAAACAACAAGGTCGATCTCTACAGCAAATCTCTTTGCCATGTTTCTTTACATAACAACACTCATCTTGATACAACATGGCAACTTTGTTTGGAATATCAGGATGCTATCAGCCAAATGATTTGTACTGACCCGCATACATCGGAGGTTGTTTTTGGAGAAAAACAAGAATTACTTATTGAGATTTCTCGCATAATGGACAGAACGGCCTTGCCAATAAGTGATCACTACGTTTTTCCCACTCATATGAACAATTGTTGCATTTAGCCAATACTTTTTCTTTGCTTGAGATATAATTGAATGTAGTAATTTTATTATTCGATCTCACTTTTATTTTCTCTTGGTATTTTTCTGCTCTAGTTTTAAGTGATTTATTGTTTTGTACTACCACTTTCTTAGAAGTAGATTTTGATTTCCGCCCCTTACTAATTTTAGGTAGTTTTCTTGATAATAACCTTTTGACAAACGGGTTGTTGTGTAGATCCTCATTCAGACACTTCCCTAGGCAAGGATATGATTCTGAAACTTCAACTTCAAATCTTGTTTCATCATTAATTAAATGGTGGATTTCGTTGAATACAGCAGTTAATTGAACTAATTCTTTATCTTTAATTGTGTAATCATTAATTCCATGCTTATATTCAGCTAGTATTGAAATAAAAGAGTTATCTTGTTCATCATCTATTAAGCTAGTAATTTTAAATTTTTCTGGTCTGAAAGCAAACATACTGTAAAAGTCTTGTTCATAATATCCAATTCCATATGAACAATTTTTTGTTGTCTCATTTTCAATATAATACTGTTTTTCGTATTTTTTTCCTTCATCATTTATGTAACAATAATCTATCCTGAGAATATCAGGGTCTTTTCTAATATAACTTCTACTTAGTGCATTATTTGATATGTAAATATTGATATGACAAGTGTTAAATAAGTCATCATCCATGCTTATTTTCATTGGAAGATCTTTAATATTATCACCTAAAGCAAAAGGCTCGAATTGGCATGCTGGAAAAATCATTTTGTATCTTTCACTTCTATTTTGAACTTCCCAATCCAGGATTTTATTAGCAATCTCTTGATAAGGTTTATTTTTGTTATTTTTAATTTCATAATTATTTTGTACTTTATCTATATGGTTTTGAAAAGTTCTATATAAGTCTATTTCGCACTTCCTAGATTTTATGTAATCTTGGAATTGCTCTTTATGCTTCGAGTTATCTTCATGAATTACACTATTAATAAAATTATCCTTTGCTTTCTCACTATATAGTTTCTGTTTCCTAAACTCCTTATTTATGTCGCTTTTAAAAGCGTCTAATGCTCTATTAAATTCAAATCTTGCGACTACATAATCCCCATATAATTTATCTTTCTTATCAAGAAATGGCCTCATTTCATCATAATCGGGTTTGTATTTTTTATTCTGGTCATAAAGATCTGATTTCACTTTCTCAAATTTGAATAGAGTTTCTTTTCTCCATTGTCCTTTTCCTTTCAATAAATAATCAATATCTCTAGGTGTAGGCATTGAATGTTCGAAATTAAATTTAGTAAACCCATAATTATAATAATCATGAATCCCTTGAATGTCTTCCTTAAATAAATCCAAATAATCATTGATTTCCTTTTCATTCATTTGTATGTTTGAAAAACGAAATGGGAGGCTCTTTAAAAAGGAATTAAATTGATTAAAACCGAAAAATGAGGATAGCAATCTCCTGAAATATTCCTGTTCCTTTTCTTCTAGTTTATCAATTTCTATCTCATCTAAAATAACCATATGAAAGTCTTTTAAAGTACATTTATTCTCTATCATATATTTGAATATCTTACAGGATTTAAGGCTCCCCTCATAAAAAGAGGAACCTTTTGAAAAGAAATAACGTTCGTACTCATCATACGTAAGTCTATTCAACGCAAGTATTTCTGAATAATGTTGTTTATATCTTCTTTGTATGTCTATTGACTGCCCAATATATATGGGAACAACTTTATCATCAGTAAAATTATCTATATAAATCATGTATATACCAGAGGATTTGTATTTAGTTTGTAGCGTAACTTCTTTATGATTATTTTCCACTATTAATTGTTTTACTTGTTGTTTCAACTCATTTATATCCCTTACACAATTACCCATATAGATGCCCCCTAAGCATGATTATTTCTTATTTCACTATTTACTATAAAAACTAAATGAAATACACCCTGCACAGGTATTTCCCCTCTATATAGTATAACATTACAATGTTTGTATTATTTCCCCTTCTCCTCTCAAACTCCATATTATGGATGAAGTATTACAAACCAAACTAAATTCTTTTCTCTACTATGTGTAACCCTTTTTTACTTCTCGGATTTTCCATCGCCTAAACCCGCATTCCTTCGTTTCAAAATTAATATAGTTCTCCGACCGAACCCCGTTTTCCACACTTTTCAGCACCAAAAACACCTCTTTTTCGCCTGTTTTTCACACGTTTTATCACTGTTTTTTCGAAGTTGGAATAAAGTTCTCCGATAAAGGAAGGAAGAAGTATTGGAGAAAAGAGGTATGGAAAGAAGAATAAAAACATCAGAAAAGACCACTGGAATGATCTAGGAGTTCTTCGAACTGTTATGATAGGATTATTGGATAAAGTCAGGAACCACAAGGGATAACAGAGAAAAGAGTATTAGATAGAAGAGAGGGATCTGGTGGTTTTGAGTATGAAAAAACCCCGGAATTCCTATTGAATTGAGAAAATCCGGGATACTATTGAAATAAACATGAGATTCGGAAATGTTTATTATAATTGAAACAAGAAAAGTTGAACTGGAAATCGGTAAAGTATATTATCTGTCGGTGATGTTTATTATTTTGCTACAAATCCTGATATGTTAAAAAAAACTCCTATTTTTCCAACCCCGCCACCAAGCCATTCTTCACTTCCAGTTAAAATAAAGTCTTACGAGAAAAGCTGATTTTTCCCCGTTTTTGTGGAATATTCGGTCCGTTTTCCGCCTGTTTTCCGCCTGTTTTTTTCATGTTTTTTTCGGTGTTAAAATAAAGTCCAATTACAGAGGAATGAAGAAATAGAGGAAAAAAGAGTTTGGATGAAAGAAAGAAAAAAGAATGACTGGATGGTTTAGATTCCCGAAAAATTTGATTGGATTATTATTGAATAACTTATTGGATTATAGGGTCGGAGTCAAGCGTAGCAAGGCTTCTAGCAGAGTGGATACCCGGAATTCTAATGGATTATTACTGGAGTTCTAACAGGGTCCTGTGGCTTTCCACATAGAAAAACCCCGAGTTTTATTGAATCAAACCCGGGATTTCATTGAAATATATTCGGAAATAATAAGTGTTTATTTTAACGGAATCAGCATGGAAATGGATGAAAATCGTAAGAGTTTATTATTCGTAATAAGAGTTAATTATCGCTAGACAAATCCTGTGCTCTTAAAAAAAACTCCCGTTATTCCAACCCCGCCACCAAGCCATTCTTCACTTCCAGTTATAATAAAGTCTTACGATAAAACCGTCTTTTTCCCACTTTCGGGAGAAAATCATGCACGTTTTCCGCCTGTTTTCCACGTGTTTTTTCACGTTTTTTTGGGTGTTAAAATAAAGTTCTATTATAGAATGGAATGAAGAAATACCAGAGAAAAGATTTTTAAAGATAAGATAGAAAAAGAAATATTGGATGGTTTAGATTTTCGATAATACGATTGGATTGTTATTGAAAGTCTGGCTGGATTGTGGGGTCGGAGTCAAGCGTAGCAAGGCTTCTAGCAGGGCGAACACCCGGAAGCTCTATTGGATTAGTACTGGAGCTCTAACAGAGTCCTGTGGCTTTCCACATAGAAAAACCCCGAGTTGTATTGGATCAAACCCGGGATTTTATTGAGATATATTCGGAAATAATAAGAGTTTATTTTAACGGATTCGGGCTGGAAATGGATGAAAATCGTAAGAGTTTATTATTCGTAATAAGAGTTAATTATTGTTAGACATAGTGAAGAGAGGATTTTTTGAGATAAGAGCAGAGCGTAAAGTGCTAAACGAACAAATCCTCACTTATTAAACTCAGCTTTCAGAAGATAAACAACGTCATAATCTTCTAACTCATTCATATGACCATCAACATCTTTATAAAAATCAGTAGTAAGACTACTCATACGACCATCACTTGAATAGCAGATACTTGCTAATAGTACTTCTCCTTCAATTGAATTGTTCTCTTCTTGGATGTTGTCCCAAACACTTGACATAGCATCTAAATCATCTAAATTTGTCTCGATGTGACTAATAGAAGCCATGCTATCATTACTACTAATCCCAATATTAAATGTATGTTGCATTCGACTGTCATCTGCTTTTGAGGTTGCAAAAATAATAGAACCATTTTCTTCCACCTGTGTTGTTATATACTTATTTTATCATCAACCAATTTACCCAATTCATATTTTTCAATCCATACAGATACTTCTTTATACTCACTGTCAGTATTGAAATCAAAAACAAACGAAATATCTGAAGTAGTCGAAAGTATTGCATTCTCTCTCTCTGTTAATCCAACAGCAGAAATAGTATTTGATTTCGCATTGTTAGTAACACAGGCACTTAAAACAAATACCAGCAAAGCTACTATTATAAAAAACCTTTTCATTTTATTTCCCCCTTTTAGCTTTTACCGAGACAAATACTTCTTCAAGAATCCTGCCCCATTAGTTGAAGAAAGCTAAATAGATTAGGGTACCAACTATTATTAAAAGAATGAATATTCCTGTACCTTTCCAACCTAGACCCCCAACTAAATCTTGAAGTCCTCCACCATGAATACTTCCTGTAGGGTTTCCTTTTAATTCTGCTTGTCTCAATCTTTCTCTTATTTCTTCAGGGCCTTCTTTATCTTTGTTCAATGAAAACACCACCTCTAATTTTTTTTCATTCTGAAAATTATGTTCACTATTGAACTAAACGTTAGTAATAGGTAAGCATTTGAAGTTATCTCCAGCTTTTCCCCTACTCCACACGGAACGTGCCAGTTTCCAAGCATTCCGCGTTCCATCTAGCGATGGTATTATTAATTATAAGTTTCAAGTTACTCTTTTTAATTTGGGTTATTTGATTATTTCTAGCTCACATTTTACTCGATATTTATTAACTTTTTCCAACATCGACTCTGTGATGCCCAAAATCTTTATGAGTTTGTTCGCCTTAATCTTGTCGGTCATATGGATTAATTCATGTACTTCTTTTTGAAGAATACGTAAATTATTGAATTTGTCGCTGCCACCAAGATATTTTGGTATATAATGGTGGCAGTATACGTTTTCTGCTTGTAGGAACATGCCAGTTATTTCACATTTTCCTTTTTTCATACTGTATCTACTAATTCGATTATCCATATATTCGACACTTCGTGTCGGTATGTTTGAATCCATTAACAATACTATTTCCTGTCTAATATCTTTACTCAACCGTGTAGATATTTGTACTCGACCTTCTTCGGTAAATGGGGTTATACTTTGGGTAAAAGCAATCACATTTTTAGTCTTGATGATCCCGAGAGGGAAGAGGTATATCCCGGCGATTTTATACGTTTTAGAGCCTAAGCCATAGAACTTTTTATAGACAGGTGGAGGGTTGTCAGGATGTTCATATTTACCGATAGGTTTAAGGCGATTGTACATAGATGCACCTATTTCGAAGGCAAGTCGTGAGAACGCTAAGTTGACGTGAGTAGCTCTGTTAAAGTAATTGTGTAACCCTAAGACAAAACTATTAAAACGCAAAGCGTTTTGAGCCGTTGGCGATGTTCGGAGAATTTCAATTCGTTTCTTTGCATCAGCTTTGATTTTCTGTATTTTCTCAGCTTTGACAAACGTATGTGCAACTCGCTTCTTTCCTTTACGATTAGCACGTATTGTGAAGCCAAGAAAAGCGGACTCTTGCTTACGCAGATTAATAATCTTCGATTTTTCTGGTGAAATATCAAGTTTCAGGCGTTCTTTCAAATAAAGTTTAACAGCATGGTACCACTTTTCAGCAGTTTTCCAATCTCGACATAAAATTTTAAAATCATCAGCATAACGAACTATATAGCCCTCTTTTAACTCTGTGCGCTTCTTTGCAAGAAGCTGACCTTCTCTAGTCTTAAGTGATTTATGAAGAGGGAATAGTTCCCATTGATTCGCTAACCATTGGTCCAATTCATTAAGTACAATATTAGACAATAATGGCGAGAGCAAACCACCTTGCGGAGAACCTTTTGTCGGAATACCTTCTCCATCCACTTCAGCTTTCAACATTTTCGCTATACAGGCTAAAACCTGCCTATCTCGAATACCTAAATTCCATAGCTGCTTCATAAGCAATGTATGATTGATATTGTCAAAGAAGCCTTTGATATCAATATCTACAACGTAATGAAGTTTTGATTGATTAACTAGAAATTGAACTCTTGCCATAGCATGATGAGTAGAGCGTAATGGTCTGAATCCATAGTTATGATTATAAAAATGAGCTTCCGCAATTGGCTCTAACACTTGTTTAAAGCATTGTTGAATGATTCGATCGAGGATGCATGGAATACCCAATGGTCGCATCTTGCCATTATCTTTTTCGATAAGTTTACGTCTAACTTTCTTTGGGCGATAATTTTTGAGCTTACTTTGTATTTCTTCTACTAATTCGTTCTCCGAACGTTTCTCTATGTCTACAATAGTTTTACCGTCTGTTCCAGGGGTCTTCGACCCTTTGTTTGACTTGATTGTTCGATACGCTAATAAAATATTGTTCCTCGACGTGATGATGTCGTATAGCTGATGGAACGATTCTTTATTTTTGGATCGTTGATGTAAGTCGGTAAAGGTGTCTGTCATCCCGTAATAATCCCAATATCGTAGAGCTTGCACTGTGGCATCATTCCTCTTTGAAGTGATGTTCCCACGTTCTTACCCGACCGGTGCAATGCACAGTTGAAAAATAATTATTACTTATCGCTAGACTTGGGGCTGTTCCTCCACCTCGATTACAAAGGTTTCACTGGTCGTACCCCTACCCTCATAAGGATAAATGCATTTCGCCATATAGCTTATAGCAACCGTTTCGGGTGACAGCCCTTGTATCAACGTTCCATGTTTTCCAAGTCCCTTATAACCTAGCTATCTTTTTCTAAACTTAGGTGCTTCCTGTAAGCCTGTGAGCTGGATATCGCCATTGTTCGGTATAACGTGTTTCATAGAAGCAATTTTTACTCCACGTCACTCACCCCATCGTTGGATGGTACACAAGTTTCCTTATGCTCTAACTTTAGACCCGTACATCCGGAAGTTCGTCTGTTCTTTTCCACAAGAAAATTCTCACCATATTTAGTTTTTCAGCCATCCGGCATATCCATTGGCATACCTTTTCCGTGAGGAGTGGCTTCAGCCTTTGTTCTGCCGACTTTACCTGAGCTTCAGACCCCATAATCTGTCCATTATGACGCATGCAGGAATCTTAATGGGATAGTTTCAAAATACATGGTTTTGTCATTCCTATCCTCGGTTATAAAGTTAGGATTTCCGAAGAAATCCCTTGTTTTTTCACACATTAGTGTTTATAACAAAACTTGTCGCGCTGCATCGTTAGTTCAATAAAGAAAAGAGCCACATATGCAGCTCAATGATCTTCAAGTAAAGTTTGCAATAGGTAAACCTTTGAAATTATCTCCAGTTTTTCCCCTGCTCCGCACGAAGCATGCGAGTTTCCCCGCACTTCGCGGTCCATCTACCGATGTATACTAGATTATAAGTTCTTCGTTACTATTAGACGTGAGATTAATCTACCGTTTCAAGCCTACATTCCATTCGATATTGATTCAGTTTCTTTATCATAGAAGCAGTTAAACCGAATTTCTGTATCTCTGACGAGATAATTCCTGTATTTTTACGATGTATCAGTCGGTGTATGTCTTTATGGAGAACTCTTAAGTTATTGAACTTATCCGTTCCTCCAAGATGTGTTGGTGTATAATGATGGCAGTGAACTTCGTGAGCGGTTAAACTCCAACCTGTGATTTCGCATTTACCCATTTTCATACTGAAACGGCTAAGGCGGTTATCCATATATTCAACCGTTCTGTCTGGAAGCTTTGCTTTCATTAATCTGCTGATTTCTAAAATGACATTCGGCTTTAATTTATCGTAAATTCTCTTTCTGCCTTCCTCCGTATAAAGAGAAAGCTTACGGCTAAAGTTCATGGCATTTACAGTTTTAACATCTCCAATCGGGAATAAGTGGACTCCTGCGATTTTGAACGTTTTCACTTTCGTGCTATAGAACTTTTTATATGCCGGGCTAGGATTGATTGGATGCCCATATTTTCCTACAGGACGAAGGCGGTTATACAGAAAGGATTTTAATTCATAGGCGAGACGTGAGAACTCCAGGTTTACATGAGTAGCTCGGTTAAAGTAATTGTGAATACCTAAAACAAAACTGTTGAAACGTAATGCATTTTGAGTGGTAGGCGACTTCTTTATCCTTTGGATATGAAGTTTAGTCTGTTCTTTTAATTTCTCTTGTTTCTTCTTTTTAATGCCCGTATGGGCAACTCTTTTGGTTCTCTTTGCATTCGCTTTAATCGTAAATCCCAAGAACTCGGATTCTCTCTTTCGCAAATTTACGATTTGCGATTTTTCTGGAGATATATCTAGTTTTAACCGTTCTTTGAGGTATAGCTTGACCGCATGGTACCACTTTTGAGCAGTTTTCCCATCTCGACAAAGGATTTTAAAGTCATCCGCATAACGGACGAGATATCCTTCTTTGAGGTTAGTACGCTTCTTAGCGTATCTTTCTCCAACTCTTGATTTGTAATTTTTCGAAAGAGGGAAAAGCTCCCATTGATCAGCTACCCATTGGTCTAAGTCGTTTAATACTATGTTCGATAATAGAGTTGATAGCAACCCGCCCTGCGGAACGCCTTTGGACGGCACACCTTCAGTGTCAATCTCGGCTTTTAGCATTTTAGATATGCAAGTAAGTACTTTTCTATCATGAATGCCTAAGTTCCATAATTGTTTGATGAGAAGTGCGTGATTCACATTATCAAAGAAACTCTTTATATCGATATCAACCACATAATGTAGCTGCGAGTGGTTGATAAGAAATTGTATTCTCGCTATAGCATGATGGGCAGACCTTAACGGTCTGAAGCCATAACTATGATTATAGAAATGGGCTTCAGCAATTGGCTCAAGAACTTGTTTAAAACATTGTTGAATAATCCGGTCAAGCATACAAGGGATTCCAAGGGGTCTTTGTCCACCACTTTCCTTTTCAATCCATTTTCTTCTGACTTTCTTGGGTCGATAATTTTCCAGTTTTGTTTGGATGGTTTTCACCAATTCATTTTCCGAAAGCTCTTTGATGTCATTGATGGTTTTGCCATCTGTACCTGGTGTTTTGGAACCTTTATTCGATTTGATTGTACGAAAAGCCAAAAGAATGTTTTCTCTCGATACGATGATGTCGTAAAGATGACTGAACGTATCCTTATTACAAGACTTTTCGTATAAATCGGTAAAAGTTTCCGTCATATTGTAGTAATCCCAATATCTCAAAGTTGACACTGTGGCATCCCTCCCAATGAGTGGTGTTCCCACATTCCTACCCGATCGGTGTCATTCACGTGAAGAAAATAATCGTTCTAAATCGTTAGACTTGGGGCTGTTCCTCCACTCCCATTACAGGAGTTTCACAGGTCGTACCCCTACCTTCACAAGAGCAAGTGCATTTCGGTTCTAACCTTATAGCAAACGTTTCGGATGACAGCCCTTGTTTCAACGTCCCTTGATTCCCAAGTCCCTTACAACGTAGCTATCCGTTCTAGACGTAGGTGCTTCCTTTAAGCCTGCGAGCTGGATACCGCCATTGTTCGGTATAGCATATTTCAGAGGGCGCAATTTTACTTTACACCACTCGCCCCATCGTAAGATGGGCCATAGCTTTACACTATGTTCTAACTTTAGACCCGTACATTCGGAAAATTTGTCAGTTCCTTTAGAGTGGAACATTCTCACCGTATCTAGTTTTTCAGCCATCCGGCATATCAGTTAACGTACCTTCTCCATAGGAGTGGCTTTAGCCTTCCTTCTGCCGACTTTACCTGAGCTTCGTACCACAATGAACTGTCATTCATGAAGCACGCAGGAATCTTAATGGGATAGTTTCCGAAAACGTGGTTTCATCATTCCTATCCTCCGTTGTAAAGTTAAAGCTTATTTCAAAACTTCCTGTGTTTCACGCCAGGAGGCGTTTATCACAGAACTTGTCGCGCGCACCCGTTAGTTCAATAAGGAATAGCAGTTTAATGGTATTGAAACCAAACAAACCATCCTTTTTCCTTGCTTTTAGCTAAAAATATTTGACCCTGGGCTAAATCAGCTCCAGGTGCTTTTGGGAAATCTAAACGTACAAGCCATGACTTTTCAGCAATTTCTTTGCCACAAAAGGTTTTTGCCATTCCAAAATAGCCTTCTTCTTCTTGATTACCAACTGTATCGAGAAAAGGTTTGGCAGTTACTACATTCCACTTAGTATACATGTCAGGAAAATCATCTAATCCAGTTCCATAAGTTTTTGGTATTAAAGTATTTAACGCCTCTATTACCTCTTTTTTTTCCTTAAGCGATGTTTTCTCTAATTCACTTAATACAGGACATTTTTTAGGCGGCTGTGCAAAAACTTCAAATGACACCAAAGTGAATAAAGATATGATTAATATTAGTGCATACAGTTTTTTCAAGATAAATTCACCTCTTTTCTAATTACTATCTCCAGTTAGAAAAGAATTATTATCCTTCTTCAACTAACCTGCTCCTTTAGTTGAATAACACATATAAACCCTTAAAAGATGAATACTACTTTTGAGGTGAAATTAATGATATTGAAATTATTTCTTGCTTTAAATATCCTAACAGTATTTCAGCCTTTTATTAATCAAGAAAGTCCTATTACATCATCCAAACCCGAAATTAAAAATATATATACAGACTATCCTAAAGACGGACGGAATTTGGGTATCCATACCAAAAGGGACAAAGAAAATTACATTTCATGTTGAAGCGGAAAATGCAGAAACTGTATTATTTTGGTTAATTCCAACAGGAACATAAACATGGACAGAAAGAAAACTCATGGGATATGACATTCGAGAAAATCAAAATGACAGTAACTTTTCTTTGACTTGGAATATTGATAAGCCGGATCTACTTGACCATTTACATATTCAAGCAATAGGTGAAGAAATAGTAGCGAATGACTTAATCAATTTATATATGGAGTAAAACTTGGATACTTGTCTAAACTGCCCCGTTAGTTCGATAAAGAAAAAGAGCCACATATGCAGTTTTTTTCACAAGAAACTGACTTTACGATGAACCACATTAAATGGGTTATACTGCACAAACTAACGGTAAAGGAGAGATAATAAATGAAGAAAGTATTGCCTTTAGTAACAATTATTGTTTCAATTGCCTTCTTGACTCTTTTTTCTTATTCGCACGTTCTAGCCAAAACCACAACTGAAAATGAAATACAGCTTCGTGATGAGGTGATCCTCGATTTGCTTTTTCTATCCACCTACAAAGCACTCGAAGAACATTTCGGCGAACCAAAACAGTATTATTGCGAACAAATTCTCCAAATCGAAAAGAAGGTAGAACCCGCCCACTTTAATGTCACCGTGCAGCTAACAACATTTGAAGGTGCTCACGATTTCCCATTTGATTTAGTTACTATCACTTTCAGTAATAAAAATAGTATTGAGTGGCGGGCTATTGATATCGAAAGCAGAACGTTAAAACCGAACGAAATAACTAACCCCTTTAGTTGTACAAGAAAAGAGCCGTCTTAGCAGCTCAATGATCTGCAAGTGAAGCCCCCGTTAGTTGAATAAGCACATACTTTATTCAAAAAAGGTAACAATACAATCAATTCGATAAAGTCGCAAAGAGGTGTATTGAAGAAATGAAAAAGATGTTAATCGTTTTTATACTGTCCCTTGGAGAGAGGAATTAATGAAAAAAAATCTTTTACTTCTCTTCATTTGTGTATTTTTAGTTAGTTGTCAACAAAGTACGAACCAAGAAACGATGGATTCGAACATAAAATCCGAAGTTGCTTTTCTCCCTGACATAGAAATGGGCTTAACATTAAAAGAAGCACTTGAAATTGCCCATGAAGAAGCACTTAAATGGAGTAAAGAAGCAATGTTATTTAGTGGAACTAGTGTTGACAGGGATAAAGCTCCAACAGGAATGGAAGGCAGAAGAAAGCACTGGAACATCGAATTTGGTATACCGGGTGAAACAGACTATTATCTAGTAACTATCCGAGACGGAAAGGTACTAGATAAAGTACATGTTCCTAATGAAATGGACGCTATGCCTAAAAGTCATTTTACTTCTAAAGTTGAAGAATTTAAGTATGATACACCTGAATTACTAAAAAGGGCACAAAAAATAACCAAAATATATCCAGGAGACACTTTTGCTAAGGGATATAATTTTGGTTTCACTAAAGACCTGCAAAAAAACGTTCCAATTGTGATGGTTATCGGTTGGGATCATGCCAAGGAAAATATGATTTATTTAATGTTCAACGCAGTAACAGGAGAGCTAGAAGATGATTTTGAAAGAGAACAATATAAAAACTAAAAGGAATTGTACTTTCAGCCAAAGATTCCGGATGTAATTTTCAAGACATTATCATTTTACGGGAATTTGCGATGTTTATTAATACTTCAATGATAGTTTATTACAAAAAAGACTCCATCTTAACCCCTCCGTATTTTGCACGTCAGATCAATATCACTTCATAAAATATTTTAGGAAGTTGTTGCCATTCCTTCTGAACCTTTGTAATCTCCTCGTTATAGCAATCCTCATCACTGTCCTAATGTTGTCCTGTAATTGTCCTCTTGTAGACCTTACAACCTTCTGTTTCTCATTATATAATGTAATCATAATAGTTAAGGAGGACGAAAAAATGCAAAAACAAGTTGGATTAAAAATCAAGGAACTGAGAAACGTAAAACTTTGGACACAAGAGCAGTTATCGGAAATTTCAGGGGTAAATGTACGAACTATTGGAAGGTTAGAAGCAGGAAAAAATGTTGAAAGTGCAACTTTACTTTCAGTTTTGAATGCACTTGATACCACATTGCAAGAACTTGAAAGCCCCACTTTATCTGAAGGATCTGTAGACGGGGATGAAACTAATGAAACTAAAAAGCAAGAATCATTGCAGTTCCTTCAAAGAATTGAAGATGGAAGAAACCTTGTACGAATTATTGCAGACTCACACCAATATGGTTTCGATTACCATGACTGCGAAACAAAAGAGAAAATAGAGGAAGTGCAATCCTTTTTAACAAATGTTGCCGATGTAATTGATATTTGGAGTATGGTTGAAATAGGGCAAAGATTCGACTTGGAAAATACATTAGATGAGCAAATTAAAACATTAGAGAAACTCAACCTTTGGGTATTTGGCTTACGTCAGCACGATGAAAAAGCTAATTGGACAACAGCGATTATTCAGGTCTATTCAAAGGACAACCCCATGATAAGAAAAATCAAATTAGATAAAACCTTGATGCCTAAACAAGGTTAGTGGGATTAATCATCATAATGAAAGGGCTGTTCATATTTTCACTTAATATTGAGCAGCCCTTTTTTATGTATACAAGTATATTCGTTTATCCCCGAAACTTCAATTTAGTCATTTCCAAGCCCAGTTTTAACAATTTTCCACGCATTCCCACTACTTTATTTTACTTAGAGGTTTCTCCTTCCGATTCATTTATTTATTTTCTCCCGATAAACTTTAATTTCACCACCCAAGATTGGTGAATATCCGCTGATATTGGATTTATCTGTTTTCACCATGAACTCCCAATTTAAGAAACGATGACTTGGAAAAGTTAATAGAAGATTAATATTATCATTCTCATATTGTTTTTCTAATGTCTGTTGGAGTTGAATCTTTGAAAATGATAAGCCCCCAAGATATAAGGACACAACAAGTATTCCCGTTAATACAACCAATTTTCCTTTCCGATAAAAAATCCCAATAATTATAGTAATAAGAAGTGTAAATAAAATAAAACTATCATTACTTCCCACGATACTGAAACCAAATTCTTTTTGTATCATTGGATAAAATAAAGCAACACCATTCCCAATGTAATCAATAAAGAGATGCCCAATTAACACAGTAAGGGTGAACATAAACCATGCTTTCATAAATGATATTTCCTTTTGCATTGCAAAATAACCAATCCCAAATAATAATCCAAACACTGGTGCACTCAAAACAGAATGACCTAATATATCTCCAAAGTATTTTGTGAAATCTGGTGAAATACCAGCCAGCCCACCAAATAGAATCAGCACACAACGTTTCATTTTTGATTCGAAGTCTTTGTTGCAAAGCAAATATATGATACTACCACCTACTACAAAATGAAGAAGCGTATGTATCCAATACCCCATATTCCATCCACCTTTATTGTTCTACCTTTTTAATGAAATTCCTTCTTCCACTAAATACACGTTAGTTCAACCAGAAAGAAGAGTTGCCTTAGCAGCCCCATGACCCTTCACGAAAGCCCCGGTTAGCTTTAATAAGGTTAATCAATCAAACAAGACCATTCCATTGATGTATTTCCAAAATAAATATAATGTTGACGAATCTCATTTTTGCTTCTTCGTATTAATATATAACGGAGTTTAAGACGCTCTATTTCATTACGCCTTATACCCGTCTCTTCTAAAATCTCTCTTAAACAAGACTCTTCAGGACTATTGTGTTCATTGGCTTCCACATGTCCGCCAATTCCAGTCCATAAATTAGAGGCTAATGCTCTTTCTGTTGAACGTTTCAGCATCAAAAGTTTATTATCATTAAAAAGATAAGCCCCCGTCATTATTCGCATACTTATCATAAACACCCGACCTTTTTTCTCTTGATTGCTATTTTAATTCTTGATTTCCGTAACAAATACTTTCATTAACTTAACTGCCCTTTAGTTGAATAGCTTCTTTTCGAGAATAATTTTTGTTTCTCCATTATCTTCGTTATAAGTACCGATGACATCGAAGCCATTTTTAATATTCAAGATTAGCATACTACGCCATTTATTCATTGTTTTGGTTTGAACAATCTTATATCCATTCATTATTAAATGTTGATGCTGTTTATCCATCAATTTAGAAGCGACACCATAATTTCTATAATCGGCATCCACTCCACCTAACCAACTATAAAACTTAGCATTATCAAGTGCATATCCAATCTTATATGCAATCACTTTTTCCCCTTCCATTGCAACATCTATTAGCATTTGGGGTTTACTTTTCATTTGGTTAACTAAACTATCAGAATCACCAAAAATGCTATAATGTAGTTTTATAATGCCCTCCATTATCTTGTTATCAGGAATCGAATTAAAATTAGCATAAACTAAATCCATATACTATTCCCCCGTCTAATAAATAATTTATAAGTTTATCAGAGCCGAACTATATTTTGTCCAAAACTTCGTCAACATTGTTCCATTCATAAATTAGTTCATTTAAGATTTTTCCACCAATTTTAATCTGAACTATTTTAACTAATTTCGCACCATAATATTCATAAAAATACCGGGTTTTGTTATCCTCAAGGACCTCCACAAATACTTTTTCATAATCCATTTTTTTAAAATGCTTAAAAAGTTCTTTAAACAACCTTTTTCCGATTCCTTTTCCTTGATATTCTTCAAGTAGGTAAATTGAAGTCAGATCACCTGAGTTTTCCACTACGTTGTTTTCTCTCTTCCAAGCATCTGCAAAACCTATAATTTGAGCTTCATTGTTTTCTGCAATAACAACATAATTTTCTTCTCTTGCAATATTCGCCTTCCACAGTTCTGTACGTTGTTCATAAGTTAATTTGTTTAAAAAGTCATTTGGGATAATGCCATTATAAGTTGTTCTCCAACTATCCACGTGAACTTTTGCAATACCTGCTGCATCATCTATTATCGCTCTTCTAAATTTCATTTTCACACCCCATTACCTATTTTATATAGTAATTCCAAAAAGCGTAAATCCCTTTAAAAACTAGCTGTTTTCATGAAAAAAGAACTGCTTTTAGCAACCCCTAAGTTTAGGAACTCTAATACATAAATCTTGCAAACCTACATACATTTTACCATATATTCAAAATATTTTAACGGCAATTCTAAATCAATATTCATTTTTTTATCTCTCTTCTTCTCTCCCATACCCCACTTTATGGATGAAATATTACAAACCAAACTAAATTTTTCTCTCTACTATGTACTGTTAAAATGATCTTCAATTATTCCGACCCCGCCACTACGCCATTCTTCATTTCCTGTTAAAATAAAGTCTTACGATAAATTCCCTTTTTCATCACTTTTCGTGAAAATAATTGCCGTTTTCCCCTTGTTTTTCACGTGTTTTTTCATGTTTTTTTGGGTGTTAAAATAAAGTCTTACGATAATGGAGAGAAGAAATAATGGAGAAAAGAGTTTGGAGGAAAGATAGAAAAAGAAATATTGGATGGTTTAGATTTTCGAATAAAACGATTGGATTCTTATTGAATTACTTATTGGATTGTAGGGGTGGAGTCAAGCGTAGCAAGGATTCTAGCAGAGTTGATACCCGGAGTTCTATTGGATTGCTGCTGGGGTTCTAACAGAATTCTGTGGCTTTCCACATAGAAAAACCCCGAGTTGTATTGGATCAAACCCGGGATTTTATTGGAGTATATTCGGAAATAATAAAAGTTTATTTTAACGGAAACGGGATGAAAATCGTAAGAGTTTATTATTCGTAATAAGTGTTTATTTTAACGTGACAAATCCAACTCCAACCAAGTCACAACTTCGATATGACTACTTTGCGGAAACATATCCACCGGCTGTACTTCCTGAGTACGATACCCGCCATCTTCTAAAATACGTAAATCCCGCGCCAATGTCGCTGGATCACAAGACACATAAACAATACGTTTCGGTTTATATTCCAAGATCGTATCCAACAATTTCTCGTCGCAGCCTTTACGCGGAGGATCGACGACAAGCACGTCAAATCGTTTACCTTCAGCGTACCACTTCGGAATTACCTCTTCAGCTGGACCCGCCTCAAAGTGAGCGTTGTCGATGCCGTTCAATTCAGCATTGCGCTTGGCGTCTTCAATTGCTTGCGGAACGATTTCGACGCCGTATACTTCTTTTGCATTTTGCGCGAGGAACAGTGAAATTGAGCCGATACCGCAATAGGCATCGATGACAGACTCAGTTCCTGTGAGCTGTGCGTACTCGAGTGCTTGCTCGTACAACACTTCCGTTTGCTCTGAATTCACTTGGTAAAATGAACGTGCGGATATTTCGAATTTGATATCACCAATTGTATCAACGATGAATGGTTTTCCGTAGAGTAAAAAGGTTTTATTCCCAAAAATGACGTTCGTTTTTTCGCTGTTGACGTTCTGCATAATGGATGTCACATCGGGAACGACGCGTTTAATGAGTTCAATAGCAGCATCCTTTTGAGGAAACTTCTTCGAACGTGTCACGAGAACGACCATTAATTCGCCCGTTGCACGTGCTTTCCGAACAATCAGGTGGCGCAGCATGCCGCGGTTTGTTCGTTCGTCGTATGCTTCAATCCCCATGCTGTGCATTTCATGTTTCAATGTGGACATGATTTCATCTGCTTCTTCGCCTTGAATAATGCAGACATCCGTGTCGACGATATGATGGGTTCGCGATCGGTAAAAACCCGAAACTACTTCCCCGTTTCGTTCACTGAATGGTATTTGGGATTTATTGCGATAGCGCCATGGGTCGTCCATTCCTTTTACTGGATGTACGGGCACATGTGGAATTTTTCCGATGCGCTCCATGACATCGCGTACCGTTTTTTGTTTCTGCAGTAGCTGTGCTTCGTATGATAAATGCTGTAATTGGCAACCGCCGCATTCCCAAAACACATGGCAAGGTGGTATAACGCGGTCTGGCGACTCTTTTGTCACGTTTAGCAACTTCGCGAAACCGTACCGTTTCATCGTTTTCATCACTTGTATTTCAGCCTCTTCACCTGGAAGCGCACCGGGGATGAAAAGCGGGTATCCTTCCACTTTTGCTACACCCGATCCATCATGTGTTAAATCTTCCACATAGACGTTGAGGCGATCATTTTTATTTACAGTAAAAGACATTACTATTCCTCCAAAATTCATATGCCTATAGTTTAACACGTAGATGAGGTATCGCGATATATATCGCTACTTTACCCACGATAAAAAAACAGACGCCATAACGACGTCTGCCCCTTACTTATTCTTCCTCATCAATCTGCCGCCTCACCGCATCGTCCATCGGCGCCACAACAAATGCAAGAACAAGCGCGCCGATGAGCACAATAAACGGGGCATAAAACATCAAAAAACTATTCACACCAAATCCTCCCCTTTACACATGATGCTTACTTTTACCACGGACATAGTCTTTATCGAACAAGAACAACCTCATGAGCAAGTACAAGGACGGGATCAACAATCCGAGTCCCAGTATGAACACGACAATCAATGATATTGCCATCGCCGGATTCGTGAAGCTGTCGTAAATCGTCAAGTACGGGTAGAGCAAATACGGGTAATGGGAGGCGCCGTATCCGAAGAAGGCAAATATGAATTGCCCTGCCAACAAGATGAACGCCAGCCCATAATTACGACGTCTCCATAATAGCCAGACGGTCCCGATGAACATGAAAAATGAGATTAGAAACATCGGCCAAAAGTTTTGGATATTGGCGTAATGTTCTGGGTTATGGTTTCTTAATTCGAAAATAATTCCGCCTGCCGTAATGATTGTCGGCAATGCCCAAATGAGCGCGTATTTCCGCAAGAGTGCTGCGGCTTCGAAGTAACGCGCTTTATTGGCATACCACGTTAAAAATACGGCGGAAATATAGAGTGTCGCCGCAATGCTCAGGACGACGATGGACCAAGTCAATCGACTCGTGAACAATAACCAATAATCGAGCACGGGATTCCCGTCCACCATCTCGACGAAACCACCTTCTGAAATCGTCAGGACGATTGACAACGATGCGGGAAGCAATATTCCGCTAAGTCCGTACATAAACGAATAACCCTTATGTCCGCGCGACCCATACGTTTCAAACGCATAATACGAACCCCGAATCGCGAGTAAAATAATCCCGATACTAACTGGAACTAATAACGTCGTGCCGTAATAAAAGGCTGTTTTCGGAAAGAATCCGATGATCCCGACGAAGAAGAAGACGAGAAACACATTCGTCACTTCCCACACCGGAGATAAATAGCGTTGAATGATATTTGTTAAAATATGTTTCTTGCCGGTGAGCAAACTATAAGCATTAAAGAACCCTGCACCGAAGTCTATCGCGCCGATTAGTATATAACCGAACAGAAATGTCCACAGGACCGATATGCCGATTATCTCTAAGCTCATCGCATGTCACCGCCCTTCTCCATATTCCGGTCTTCGATTTCTTGTTCTACTGGATTTTTTCGGAACATCCTTCTTAAGACGACAACGCTTCCGACGCCGAGTATGAGATACAGCAAACAGAACAAGATAAGCATCGTATCTACATGGGCACTTGTTGTCGCAGCATCTTGCGTGCGCATGATTCTGCGAAGAACCCACGGCTGTCGACCGACTTCGGCCAGCCACCAACCCGCTTCAATCGCGATGATCGATAACGGTCCGCCGAGTACGATTAGCCAACGGAACCATTTTGTCGTGACCATTTTCCAACGTCGTTTCGTGCCGATCCAGAATACGGCCGCTAACAACACCATCCACATGCCGATGGTCACCATGATGTCGAATAAGTAATGGATGTAGAGCGGTGGAATTTCATCTTCCGGAAACTGGTCAAGCCCGATCACTTCTGCTGACGGTACGCTATGGGCGAGAATACTTAATGCATACGGAATCTTAATCGCATACTTCACTTCTCCATCATCAAGGACACCGTATAAGATAAGTGGCGCATTTCCCTCTGTTTCAAAATGCCATTCAGCCGCGGCAAGTTTTTCAGGCTGGTATTCAGCTAAATACTTCCCGGAGAAATCCCCGATGACGGCTGTCGCGATTGCAAAGATCAGTCCGATTTTCATCGTTAGATAAAGAGCCTTTTTGTGATATTCATGATTGGAGCCTTTTAATAAGCGGAAAGCCGCGATTGCCGCTAGGACGAAAGCTGCCGTCATATAAGCTGTCACAACAACATGTGCCACTTTCGTCGGCATCGCCGGGTTAAACATGGCGATAAGCGGGTTAATATTGATTAATTCCCCATTCACGATGTCAAATCCACGCGGCGCGTTCATAAATGCGTTTACCATCGTGATAAATACAGCTGAAAATGATGCGCCGATTGCAACTGGAATAAGCAAAAGCAAATGTTTTTTCTGGTTTTCAAACCGATCCCAGGTGTATAAATAGATACCGAGGAAAATTGCTTCAAAAAAGAACGCGAACGTTTCCATAAACAACGGAAGCGCGATGACATTTCCTGCAAGCTCCATGAAATTCGGCCACAATAACGACAACTGCAAACCAATTGCCGTTCCGGTTACAACTCCGACCGCGACGGTAATGATGAATCCTCTCGCCCATCGCCTTGCCAGCAAAATGTAATGCTCATCATTTTTTTTTATGCCGACCCATTGGGCAATCATAATCATTAACGGTACGCCTACACCGATTGTGGCGTATATAATGTGGAATGATAATGTGGTTTCTGTTAAAACGCGCGAAAAAAATACAGCTTCTTCATTTCCCAATCAAGTAACCTCCTTTAACTCCCAAAAATTCGACCGACGATTGAGAGGAGCATAATTCCTGCGATAATGAACACAAGCCAAATCAAACGTTTTTCATGTTTTTTATACATCCAGGCACGACCTTTCAATATCATTCTTCCCTATATCTTATACCCGCTATACGCTTTCTTTACGCCATTATTAATTGCAAATAGTGAAACTTCCATGTCTAAAATTTGACAATTCAGCAACAAACACTTGTGAATAGTATGAATCTTAGGTATAATGGAAGAATAAGCCCAAGAGGTGAAGACAAATGAAAACCAGAAGAAAAGTACTAGCTTACATTACGAGAGGCGAAGAACCGGATTGGGAAATTCTCGTTTTTCAACAAAAAGACAACCCCGAAGCCGGCATTCAAGTTCCAGGCGGGACAATCGAGAGCGATGAATTGATCATCGACGCGTTATACCGTGAAATCGAAGAGGAAACTGGAATTACGCGCGAAAACCTCGAGCTGAAGGGCAAAGTCATAAAAAATAAGTACTTTCCCGAACATAAAAACAAGATTTATGAACGCACAATTTTCCATCTGTCTTACATCGGCGACAACGATGAAAAATGGGAATATATTGTCAAAGGGGATGGAAAAGACGAGGGCATGACATTTTGTCATCGATTTGTTCCTGTCGATCAAATTCCCGAACTTGCAGGAAATCAAGACGAAGCGATTAATTTTTTAACATAAAAAAGTTGTATGCAAGTCAATCATTGACTGTGCATACAACTTTTTTGCGTTTATACTAAATCCTGTTCTCTTAATTCTTCTAATGGCGCAAACATTTCTACGTGGCGGTATAGGTTGTTAAATGTCGCTGGTAATAACCCACCATATTCCCCGTCCAAATTAAGAAGAACCTCTTCTGATGATGTGACGACGATTTTTTCCGCTTTGCTCGATATAACGAGCGGGTCATCAATATGTTCTCCGCGTATAGCAAGAGAAACGATGCGAATAAATTCGGCAATATTACATTTCTTTAAAATAAGCAATGTAAATTTACCGTCATTCAAACTTGAATCAGGCGCAAGTTTTTCGAAGCCGCCGACCGAGTTTGTTAATCCAACAAGAAACATCATCGCTTCATCGTCAAAGACTTCCCCGTCATATTCAATTCTTACATGAGAAGATTTAATCGATGGCAGCATTTCAATGCCTTTTAAATAATAGGCCAGCTGACCGAGTACAGTTTTCAAACGGCTCGGTACATCATACGTAAGTTCAGTCATTCTTCCGCCGCCGGCAATATTTATAAAATGGCGGTCATTCATCAACCCGACGTCAACGGGAATTGTATCTCCCTTTAGAATGACCTCGAGTGCACCGCCAATATCGCGCGGAATTCGCAAGGCGCGCGAAAAGTCGTTTGTTGTTCCCATTGGAATGAGTCCGATTTTGGGACGTTTTTCAAATGGGCTCACACCTGCCACAACTTCGTTTAGCGTCCCATCGCCACCTGCACAAATAATAAGGTCGAAGCCTCGTTCTACTGCTACTTTGGCCGCCTCTGTTGCATCGCCTTCTCCAGTCGTTGCATGACAGGAAGCTTCATAACCTGCGATTTCAAGTTGTTCGAGCACATCACCGAGATGTTTTCGAAAGACCTCGCGACCAGATGTTGGATTATATATAATACGGGCACGTTTCATCCGAGTATTCCCTTTCTTTCTATACATTTAAGGTATTGTTTACACGTTTTGTAATACTGGTAAGAAAGTTTTACGAATATCTTCGTAAACAGCTAGCCAATATTCAGGTTTCGTCGTGTATTCTGCAGTAATTCGCGAAATAAATTCTTTTTGTTTTTCATTATAATCAGGTGCATCCTCTGAAGGCAATGACTCTTTGAGTTTTAAAACATAGTCTTGCAATTGTTCTGCGCGCGGACCCCATTTTGCTGCGACTTCTCCATCGTTTCCAAGCAGTAAATACTTCGGAATAGATCGGCCGCCATTCGTTAAATGCCGATCGATTAACGATGTATCCTCGTCCCGATAGACTGCGCGCACATCCAAATCCGCTGCCTCGGCAATCTTTCGAAGAATCGCATTGTTCATCATTGCGTCCCCGCACCAATCCTCTGTAATGACTAGAATTTCGGGTTTTACAGTCTTCAAGAGTTCAATAAATTCATCGTCTTTCGGGCATTCGAATTGCTCATAAATACGCTGTGAATTTTCTTTGTGACTTTCCATTTGATCCATATACGTTTTGAGTGAAATTGCTTCATCGAAGTATTGTTTTTCAGTTTTCATTGGACAATCACTCCTTTCCATCAATTGTACGTTTTCCGCAAGTCCGAATCAACTTCAACGGTTCGGCTGGCAAGGTTGAAAACTAAAAAACGTCCTATGAACGACTAGTTCATAGGACGTCTGGTTGTAATTAATGTTTCTCGATTTCCTCAAGAAGGATTTTATTGACAAGTTGCGGATTCGCTTGTCCTTTTGATGCCTTCATTATTTGTCCTACCAGGAAGCCGAGTGCGCGGCCTTTTCCGTCTTTATAATCGACGATTGATTGAGGATTTGCAGCTAGCGTTTCGGCGACCATCGTGCGAAGCGTGCCTTCATCCGAAATTTGGACAAGCCCTTTCGCCTTCACGATATCGTCAGCGATACCGCCTTTTTCAATCAATTCCTTAAAGACTTTCTTCGCGATTTTCGTAGAAATCGTTCCGTCTTTTATGAGCTTGATCATGCTCGTGAGTCCTTCAGGCGTCAGTTTCGTTTCTGCAAGTTCTTTTTGTTCAGCATTCAGATATGCCGACACTTCGCCCATTAGCCAGTTAGAAGCCAATTTCGGATCTGCACCAGCTTCAACTGTCGCTTCATAGAAGTCGGACATTTCTTTCGTCAATGTTAAAACCATTGCATCATACGCAGGAAGGTCGAGTTCATTGATATAACGTTCTTTACGCGCATCCGGAAGTTCTGGAATTTCAGCGCGAATACGAGCTTTCCAGTCCTCATCGATATGCACTTCCGGTAAGTCGGGATCATTGATGAAACGGTAATCATCCGCTGAACCTTTGATACGCATTAGAACGGTTTCGCCAGTTGACTCATCATAACGACGTGTTTCTTGTTCAATTACGCCGCCCGATAGCAAGATTTTCTTTTGACGTTCCACTTCGTTAATAATTCCTCTTCGAACGAAGTTAAAGGAGTTCAAGTTTTTCAATTCCGTCTTCGTGCCAAATTCTTTTTGGCCGACTGGACGTAACGAAATGTTAGCGTCACAACGAAGTGAACCTTCCTCCATGCGGCAATCTGACACGCCTGTGTATTCGATAATTGCTTTTAACTTTTCAAGAAAAGCGTACGCCTCATCTGCCGATCGAATATCCGCTTCAGAAACGATTTCAATAAGCGGTGTTCCTTGTCTGTTCAAATCGACGAGTGAATATCCGTGATCTGTATGCGTCAGTTTACCCGCGTCTTCTTCAAGATGGATACGGTTCAATCTGATTTTTTTCTTTTTGCCATCCACTTCAATTTCCACGTAACCGCCTACGCCGATAGGACGATCTTCTTGAGAAATCTGGTAGGCTTTCGGATTATCCGGGTAAAAATAATGCTTGCGATCGAAATGCATCACGTCTGCAATATCACAATTCAGTGCCATTGCCGCTTTCATGCCAAAATCGACGACCGATTTATTCAATACAGGCATGACGCCAGGATAGGCCAAGTCGGTTACGTGAATGTTTTTATTCGGTTCTGCCCCGAAATGGGATGGTGCAGAAGAAAATATTTTCGTGTTTGTTTTTAATTCGACGTGAACTTCAAGTCCGATTATGATTTCAAAATTCATGTTACTTCCCCTCCCATATGGCCGGAGTGCGTGTATGGAAATCGGTCGCTTGTTCATACGCATGTGCCACTTTATAAATTGTCGCCTCATCGAAGTGATTTCCGATGATCTGCAAGCCTAACGGAAGTCCGTTTGAAAATCCGCAAGGAACTGAAATTGCCGGAACGCCCGCAAGGTTTATAGGCGTCGTCAAAATATCAGCCATATATTTCGTGACGATATCTTCTGGTTCCCCGTCGATTTTATAAGCTGTTGTCGGGGCTGCAGCACTAATAATCACATCATATTTAGAAAAGACATTTGCAAAGTCTTGCGCCACTAACATTCTTGCTTTTTGCGCCTTTTTATAATAGTCATCGTAATGGCCAGCACTTAACGTATACGTCCCTAATAAAATACGTCGTTTCACGTTAAGTCCAAAGCTTTCTGCCCGTGACTTTCTGTATATTTCATCGAGGTTTTTTGCATTTTCAGACCGATATCCAAAATGTACCCCGTCATATCGGGAAAGATTGGATGATGCTTCAGCGGAAGAAATAAAATAGTACGCTGGGAGTGCATATGTTGTATGCGGAAGTGAAACTTCTTCCCACTCTGCGCCAAGCGATTCTAGGACTTTGAGGGCTTCAAGTACAGCATTTTTCGCGTCTTCGCTAACACCTTCGCCCATGTATTCTTTTGGAACGCCTATTTTCATCCCGCGAATATCGCCTGTTAAATGCTCTTTGTAATTAGGCACTTCTTTCGAAGATGACGACGAATCCTTTTCATCATGTCCAGCGATTGCTTGTAAAAGGAGTGCATTATCTTCAACAGTGCGCGTAATGGGTCCGATTTGATCCAATGAAGATGCAAGTGCGATAAGTCCATAACGAGATACTCGTCCATAAGTCGGTTTCATGCCGACAACACCACAGAACGCCGCTGGTTGGCGAATCGATCCGCCCGTATCAGTACCTAATGAAAAAGGAACTTCACCCGCTGCAACTGCTGCCGCGGAACCGCCTGACGAACCACCAGGGACATGGTCAAGGTTCCATGGATTGTGCGTCGTTTTGAACGCAGATGTTTCTGTTGTCGAACCCATCGCAAACTCGTCAAGATTCAGTTTCCCGATTGAAACCATCCCTGCATCTTTTAATTTTTCAACCACGGTTGCATCGTAAACAGGCATGAAATCTTCCAACATACGACTTGCTGCCGTTGTAGTAACTTCTTTTGTAACAATATTATCTTTGATGCCCACTGGTAATCCGAATAGAGGCCCGCGGTTTTCAACCGGTTCGCTATCCAGCTGCTCGGCTCTTTTCAAAGCTTGCTCTTCGTTCGTAGAAATGAAAGCTTGTACCTTCTCGTCCGTCTTAGCAACGCGAGCAAATGTTTCTTCAGTGAGTTCTTTAATGGTTATTTCTTTATTATGTAACAGCGACTGAAGTTCCGCCGTCGTCTTATTAAGTAATGTCATTGGATTTCCTCCTTGTACTTTTATGAAAGGATTGTTGGTACCTTAATCTCGCCGTTCTGATGTTCTTTCACGCTTTTCAGCATTTCATCGCGGTCCAAAACGTCTCGTTCTACGTCTTCTCGCATCACGTTGATTTGTTGAAGCGCATGTGTCATCGGAACAACGTTTTCCAAATCCAATTCGTTTAGTTTATCGGCAAATCCGATGAATGTCGCTAAATCTTCCGTAAAAACATCTGCTTCTTCATCTGTCAACTCAAGCATTGCACGATCTGCAACTGCAAGTAATTCTTCTTTTGTTACTTTCGTCATTTATATTCCTCCTTTAGATCCACTCATACTCTTTATCATAACACCAATCTTCTTATACATAAAAATAGTCGGCTTCAACTAAACAGGGTCAGTAGCCATAAATATGAACGAACGGTTCATCCTCGCCAGGTTTTTTGATAATTAACGCTTCCGGTCCATTAATTGATGTAATGCTTACTTCAGTATAGACATTCGGAAGATATTTCGGCATGATACTGACCAAGTATTGAATAAAACCAATCGTTTCACTTGTTCCATAAAATTGAATCGGAATTTCAATGGTTAAAGAGTCCAGTTTCCCTTCCTTATGGAACCCTCGCCCGATAACATTGACGAAGCTTGGAAAATAATCATCTATCGCTTGTTTGAAGTTTTTGAAAGAAGTATTCGTATCACGATATTTTTCATCATTTGTCGGTGTCGGGAACACGACGTATTTCTCATTGATGCGTTTCCAACCTGCCAAGCCTTTTCCTTTATCCGCAACAGCCGTTGCGAAATAGTTACCCGGCACGATCGCAGATTTACGGTTTTGTTTGAACAGACCGACAACAATCGGAATGTTTTCGAGACCTTCTTGGGCGCGAAGACGTTTGACAACTTCTTCTGCCATCAACATGCCTTGTTCTTCAATCTGCTTATCCGGTATTTCTGCTATCTCACGCCCGCTGACATTGTAGTAATACGACTTTAACGCAAGACCGATCGATATGCCTTCAAGCTTTACCTTTTTATCTTTTGTCATGACCAGATAGTTTTGTTCAACGATATGCGAAAGATAATCCGGCGCTGTTTTCGCTATATCGGCATCCGATGTTCCTTCAGGCGGTCGTTTTGGATTGAGGCCTGGGTCTACTTCATCCTTGCCTATTTTACCATCGCCTTTCCTTTTTACCCATGACGCGGCGGTTTTCTCGTCAATATATTGACCTTCTTGAAAGTAATAATCTTTCGGGTCAAAATGTTGGGTGGAAAGGCGCAATAGACCTTCTTCCACTTCTTTAATGTCATATTTCGTTCCGGCACGGTCTTCAGCAACCAAGCCGCGACTCGCGCTTTTCTTAAACGGCAATAGCGTTTGGTAATATTCATCTTTCAATTGGACGTCAGGAATAATAACCGTTTCTTCAACACTTTCCTCAGTATCCTGGATTAGTTCCTCATCTTCACCGCCAAGAGATGGGATACACCCTCCGACTAGAAGCAGCAGAACGAGTCCAGGAATTAATAAAAATCTTTTCATAAGTTTACTCCTTTGCACCGAGTGCTTCAATCAGCTGCGCTTCATTCCAAACTAGGATTTCAAGCTCTTCTGCTCGAACAAGTTTAGAACCCGCAGCTTCTCCGGCAACGACAAGATCCGTGTTTTTACTGACACTTCCCGTTACTTTTCCACCAAGCGCTTCAATTTCTTTTTTCGCTTCCCCGCGGGTCATTTCAAAAAGCTTCCCCGTCAGTACGACTGTTTTACCGGCAAAAGGCCCTTCAGTCGGGACATCCTGCCTGCTTTGACCTTTATATGTTAAGTTAACCCCGTAGTGCTCAAGTTTTCGCAAGACTTCGACCACATCTTCATTGGCAAAATAAGTTGTAATCGATTCCGCGACTTTATCGCCAATTTCATGGATGGTCACCAGTTTCTCCGCATCGGCTTTCATCAGCGCCTCGAGCGTTCCGAATTCTTCAGCTAGAATTCGCGCCGCCTTTTCCCCGACATGACGAATACCGAGACCGAACAATACTTTTTCCAATGAATTCTCTTTTGAGTTCTCAATCGCTGTCAATAAATTCGAAACGGATTTCTCACCCATCCGTTCTAAATCGATCAATTGCTCTCTCGTTAACGTATACAAATCAGAAACATCGCGTACGAGTTCCGCAAGGTATAATTGTTCAACGACCCGTTCACCGATGCCCTCAATATTCATCGCGTTCCTTGATACGAAATGAATAATCGCTTCCTTCATTTGCGCAGGACATTTCGGGTTTACACAACGGAGCGCAACTTCTTCCTCAAGTCGAACTAATTCAGAATCGCATTCAGGACAGTTTTCCGGCATTTCAAACGGAACTTCATCTCCCGAACGCTTTTCCACAATAGGCGCGACAACTTCCGGAATGATATCACCCGCTTTCCGGATGATCACAGTATCCCCGATCCGAATATCTTTTTCTTTGATTAAATCTTCATTATGAAGTGTCGCTCTCCCCACTGTCGATCCGGCGACGAGAACGGGCTCAAGAATCGCTGTCGGCGTCACAACGCCTGTCCGTCCAACGCTAAGCTCAACATCGATCAGTTTGGTTATCACTTCTTCGGCTGGAAACTTAAAAGCCGTCGCCCATCTTGGACTGCGCGCTGTGAACCCTAGTTGTTCTTGGTCTTCGAATAAATCCACCTTCACCACGATACCGTCAATGTCGTAATCCAAATCAGATTTCGCGTCAGCCCATTTATCGATATAGGCAATGACTTCGTCAATCGATTTACAACGACGTCTTTCTTTATTCGTCTCAAACCCTAGCGCATCCGCATAATTTAGTGCGTCGGAATGGCTGTCAACGCCGAATTCGCTGCCGTCTCCGCCAATCCCGTATATAAATATAGCAAGGTTTCGGCTAGCAGCAATTTTGGTGTCAAGTTGACGCAAAGATCCCGCTGCCGCATTTCGAGGATTCGCAAACGGTTCTTCACCCGCTTCATCCCGGGATTCATTCAATTTCACGAAAGATTTTTTAGGCATATACGCTTCGCCCCGAACTTCGATAGAAACTGGTTCATGCAAACGAAGCGGAATGGACCTTATCGTTCTTAAGTTTGCGGTAATATCTTCTCCGACCGTTCCGTCGCCCCGGGTCGCGCCTTGAACAAAACGCCCATCAACGTAGCGCAATGAAATCGCGAGGCCATCGATTTTCAATTCACAAATATAGGAAACTTCAGAGCCTGTCGCTTCTTGGACTCTTCGGTCGAAATCACGTAAGTCGTCTTCATTAAATGCATTCGATAAGCTAAGCATCGGGTTTTCATGAGTCACTTTTCCGAAACCCGAAAGAATCTCGCCGCCGACCCGCTGCGTGGGCGAATCCGGGAACCTTAAATCAGGATTTTCGATTTCGATTTTCAACAATTCCCCGAAATACTCATCATAGACTGCGTCAGTTACGAGCGGTTTATCGAGTACATAATAAGCATGGCCGTATTTATGGAGGAGGCTATTTAGCTCTTCCACTCGCTTTTCCAGTTCAATTTTGTCTTTCATTTGGTTTCCTCCTTGGCAATTCATACCTTTTCAATCGGAGCAAATTTGGCTAATAATCGTTTAACGCCGACTGGATTTGGAAAAGCGATATCAAGTTCGATGTCGTCAGCAGATCCTTTCACACTGACAACCATGCCTGTGCCCCATACTTTATGGCTCGCTTTATCGCCAACGTTCCAGCCCATTTTCTCGCCGCCGCTTGCTTGATAAGCAGGTCTGGTTACAGCAGCACGTCTAGCTGACGCGCCCATTCGATTTCGCGGGCTGCTTCCGATAGAAAAAGCACTTTTCTCGGATAACTCTTCCGTAATGTCTTCCGAAATTTCCGCGATAAACCGGGATGGATTATTATAACTCGCACGTCCGTAAAGCGTTCGGTAACGCGCCGATGTCAAGTAAAGTTTCTGCTCCGCACGTGTGATTCCAACGTACGCGAGACGTCTTTCTTCTTCCATTTCCTCGTCATCCCCCATTGAACGGGAATGCGGAAATACGTTTTCTTCCATGCCGATAATAAAGACGACAGGATATTCAAGACCTTTCGCTCCGTGCATCGTCATTAAGACGACTTTCTCAGCATTTTTGTTCTCTTCTTCATCAAGAGAATCAATATCTGCAATTAAAGCTAAGTCTGTCAAAAACGCAACTAGTGATTTATCTTCATCTTCCGATTGTTCTTCAAAAGATTTCGTAACAGACAGAAATTCCTCAATATTTTCAAGTCGGCTTTCTGCTTCAATCGATTTTTCGCTTTTCAACATTTCACGATAACCCGATTTATCAAGAACTTCTTCAACGAGTTCTGAAACCGGTAGAAATTCAGCCATTTTTTTGAAGGCAAGAATCATATCTCGAAACTTTGCCACTTCATTCGCTGCACGTGGCGTTATGCCCATAAAATCCACTTCTTGTAGAGAGTCGAAAATTGAACGGTCATGCATGAATGAAAAACGTGCCATTTTTTCAAATGAAGTCGCACCGATTCCACGTTTCGGTTCATTAATAATACGTGCCAGTGCAAGATCATCTTCGTTATTGGCTATTAATCGCAAATAGGAAAGCAAGTCCTTAATCTCTTTTCGATCATAGAACTTCGTGCCGCCGACAATTGTATAATCGAGATTCGATTTAACGAGAAATTCTTCAATCACCCGTGATTGGGCATTCGTTCGGTATAAAATGGCAAATTGGTCAAGTTTTAAATTTTCTTCCTGTTGCAATTCAAGAATTTTTCCGACGACAAATTGCGATTCATCTTTCTCATCGCTTGCCTTATACACATAAATCGGATCGCCTTCTGTATTCTCCGTATGCAAATTTTTATCATACCGTGTCCGGTTATTGGAAATGACGTCATTCGCTGCTTGCAACACCCGTTGTGTTGAACGGTAGTTTTGTTCAAGCATTATCACTTCGGCGTCTTTATAGTCTTTTTCAAAAGAAAGAATGTTCCCGATATCGGCGCCGCGCCATCTATAAATCGACTGGTCGGAGTCGCCGACGACGCATAAATTATTAAATTTCGCCGCGAGCATGTTCACAAGTTGATACTGCGCATTGTTCGTATCTTGATACTCATCTACGTGAATGTATTGAAATTTACTTTGGTAAAACTCCAAAACATCAGGGACACGCTTGAATAACTCAATCGTCAACATGATCAAGTCATCAAAATCGAGCGACTGATTTTGGCGCAGACGTCTTGAATAGCTGTCATACACATCTGCAATCGTTTTTTCATACGGATTGAATTTATTCATTTGCTCGCGATACATTTTTGCATCGATGCATTCGTTTTTAGCATTGCTGATTGAATTCAATAACATTCTCGCGTCATTTTGTTTCGGGTCTAAATTTAGTTCTTTTAATACATTTTTAATAACAGTCAGTTGATCAGCTGAATCCAAAATCGAAAAGGATTTCGAATAACCTAACTGGTCAATGTTTCGGCGCAGTATACGCACACACATGGAGTGAAACGTCGATACCCACATCCGTTCACCTGTACCTGAACCGAGAAGATTATCAATTCTTTCCCGCATTTCTCGCGCTGCTTTATTGGTAAAGGTTATCGCTAAAATATTCGATGGATAAACGCTTTTTTCCACGACAAGATAAGCGATTCTGTGCGTCAAAACTCGGGTCTTTCCCGAACCGGCACCCGCCATAATCAGTAGCGGACCTTCTGTTTTCTTGACTGCTTTTATTTGTTCGGGGTTCATGCCCGTCAGTAAATTCTCTGCAATTGTTTTCATTTTTCACATCGTCCTTTCGGAACATTTGTTCTTTACATTGTACACTTATTGTTCAGTGATGGAAACTGATTTAACGGCTTTGACCGTTGATAGTGCATGTTTGAAATTCTCATAGATCACGTTTCCAACAATAACCGTGTCGGCAATTTGAGCCATTTCCTCGGCATCGCGCGCATTTTGAATGCCGCCGCCGTAAAATAACTTTGTGTTTTCAAGAATTCGTGCTGCCGCCCGGACGATTTCCGGATCACCGTACATGCCGCTGTATTCCATATAAAAGACGGGTAATTTAAAAAGATGTTCCGTCATTCGCGCATAAGCAATAATATCTTCCTCATCAGGAACTTTCGTTACGCCTGTCAACTGCGCAGCTTTGCAGTCAGGATTTAAAATGCAGTAGCCTTCTGTTATGATTTCGTCCCAATCCATCATATGGCCATATTCACGAAGCGCTTCGTGATGAATACCGTTAATCCACTCAGTTTTCGTAGAGTTTAACACCGTTGGAATGAAATAATAATCGAACCCTGGTGTAACCGATTCTACAGTCGACACTTCGAGGGCAAGTGGAACTGAATAACGTCTAATCCGAACGAGCAAGTCCAGTACATTATCAAGCGTTACGCCGTCCGTTCCGCCGACGATGATACCGTCTGTTCCAGATTCTGCAAGAAGTTCAAGTTCTTCATTCGTTATTGTTTTAGCGGGATCTAATTTAAAGGCATGACGCCATGAAGTGATGTCCATTATTAACCACCTAACCATTTATGTTCGTTCTTCTATTATAGCAAAAAAACCAGACAGATTCTTTCTCTGCCCGGTTGATTGCCCAAGTTTCACTATTTAGTTTTCTTCATCGTTTATTGGATAAAGACGACTTAGTATTTTATTGTAACCGCCGGAGCCGTAGTCAACGCAACGTCGAACGCGTGAAATTGTTGCGGTGCTTGCGCCCGTGTCGTTTTGAATCGTATCGTACGTCTTCTTCATATTTAGCATTTGTGCGACATCAAGTCTTTGTGAAAGTGATTGCATCTCGCTGATTGTACAAAGATCATCAAAAAACTCATAGCATTCCTCAATTGTTTCTAATTCAAGGATTGCTTTAAATAGTTGGTCTGTTTGATGCCCGCGTATTTTGTTTAGTTGCATACGATTTCCCTCTCTTCCAATCTATTCGCCAAGGGTACTGAAAAAAGTCTGGTTAAATATAGTCTCTGTCATTGTACATGATTTAGTGCTCCGTCGTTCGCTTTCCTGCGGGTGAGCGCTGATTCCGCGGGAGTCTTCACGACTGCGCACTAAATCAGATCTTCTTTGTATTTATTTAGTGATCATTATTGACCAAGGTTATACGAAACATTTGTCCCAATCCCTGGGTTTGTCTTAATGACATGGATCCATGTTTTACCGGGGACGAGATTTGCTGGATCACCGTTTTCAAAAGGCGTTAAGATGCCGTCCAGGTTTACCCATTCAATCTCTTTTACAATGCCTGCTTGAAATAAAAGAGCCTTGCCACCTAACTCAAGATCAATAGTTTGTCTACCTTCATTATCGATTGTCTGATGTTCTGCCTCAAACACAAGTACGTTTGAAAGTGCGAGTGGTTCGTCATTTGTTTTATCGATGGTTACTATACCATTGACCGTTCGATCGTATGTCCCATTTTCTTCGTTGTACGAATACGTACTCGTATAATCTGGATGCTTGCCGTTTTGAACAACGATAGATGTAGCGTTATCTCCTATTTTAGCACTTTCAATAGATTCATGGAAAGAAAGCGACGGCATTTTATTTATCTCCATTGAAGAGTTTGTCGTTTCTTCAGCTGTTTTGATGCTGTCATTTGAAATATATGAATTATGCGGGGCCTTTCGATCCGATGACCGCTTGAATAAAGTGCCATCATAACGCATTCCGTTTACATGGTCGACATAACCCGAATTTAATAAGTCGAGTGCATCCGGACTATATCCATGAGCGACATAAAATGCATCCAGTCCCTTCGCAATATGGATAAAATAATCCCGCGCGCTTCGAACGGGGCCGATTTGTTCAGGTAATTCACTTTGAAATAGAGCTAATAATCTTGTGACATTTCCTTCTGTTATTAATTCATAAACGATATCCGCATCGCTTAATCCGGATTGGGGTCTGGCAAGCGGATGATTATTGATCATTACGGCTACTGGACGTCGCAAACTTTCTTCTTCTGACATGACACCCGTAAACGGCGCCTTATACAAAACCGGTTCTTCAACTGGCTCCTCGGTTGGTTCTTTGGTAGTTGGATCTGTCGGCTCCGTGTCAGGTTCCTGGGCTTGGTCTTTACTACAAGCTGATACTAGTAATATAGCTAGTAAAATATAAATGAGTAAGCGCTGTTTACTTTTCATCTTTTTCTCCTATCTTTCCGTCACAGGAATGAGTACTTTGTTTTTCATTACGTCATAGACACCGACCTGCGTAACTCGAACATACGGCAGGTGGGTTGATTGTAAAAATAAAAATGTATACACTGCATCGGCGAAATGATAGCCGCGTTCTTTTAATGCGGATTTAAGTTCAAGTTCTTGCTCAATCAGTTTTTCCATCGGTTCCGCCGATAAACCGCCGCCTATTGGGAGTGGAAGTGTTGAAAGGACTCGTCCATTTTCGGTGAGAACCATCCCGCCTTCTATCCGTTTAATTTCATTGTATGCAGCAAGCATCGCAGACTTGTCCTTTCCTATCAAAATAATATCTCCTGTGTTGGAATAGGATGTTGCAAATCCTTGTACATGCGTCGCGAATCCTTTTAATATCGTATTCACGCGCCATTTCCCTTTTTTATCAATTAACATTAGAAAACTCTCATTGTGACTATTATCCAAACAATCTACCGTGGTATCGATCGTTACCTGATATGGTTTAGTAATTACATCATTTACCATTTCAATGCCAATTGATACGTCAAAGCTAAAATCTGCTTCAGTTAGATTGAATTCCGGTTTAAAACTCGGAATGACTGACCAATCGATGGGTGCAAATGCATTTGTACATTCACCTTCTCGTTTCAACCAAACACCTTTCGATAATACATCTGTAGGCACTGGATTTTGTTCGTCCGTCAAGAAATTTAATGTTGCATGTCGCCCAGTCGCAATAATTCCATGGAGATCCGTCATATCGTAATAACGCGCGACATTATAAGACGCCATTAAATACGCATCAATTGGGGGAACGCCAGAGTCTATCGCGGCACGAATGCATTTATCCATGACGCCGTCACGATGAAATGATGGGGTTGAACCGTCTGTCGTCATCATTAAATGGTCGAAGACATTCAGTTCTTTGTCGACGATTTCCTTTAATAAGTTCGGAAGGTCCGGACGAATGGATGAGTGACGAAGCGTTACGGCATAACCATGCAATAATCTATTTTCAACCTCTTCGATTGTCATCGCTTCGTGATCACCGTCGATTCCGAGTAGTTTCATCCGTGTAAGTGTTCTTTCAGACGCGCCCGGTAAATGGCCCTCAATCTTTTTACTAGCTTTTTTTGCTGCTTGTACAGAAGCCACCATCGCAGGATCCCCGCCCATGAGTCGAGGCCACCCCGTTAATTCGCCACCCATTAGAACTTCAGGTCGTTCTAACCATTGTTTAATCGATGCTAAATTGTAAAGCTCTGCCTCATTTTGAAGAACCGTTTGCGAATCAAATCTCGCCCACCAATAAAATGAAAACGGCAATTTATTTAATTCGTCAAGTAGTGAAAATGAGGTATTATTCGACAGCGACATGAACAGCGTAAGATTATCCGCAATAAACGTCGTCGTTCCAAGACCGCCCGCGTATTCCGCGAATGTTCTTGGGTTATATAGCTGAAAAGGATGGACATGCGGTTCAATATAGCCAGGAACGATTATCTTACCTGTTGCATCTACAATTTCCGCGCTATCTGTCATCGCTGGCATTTCTTTCCCGACGTAAACAATCCTATCTCCCGAGATCCAGATGTTCCCGGTCAACCACTTTTTAAAAATAGAATGCAAATATGTAGCGTTAACAATCACGAGATCCGGTGCTTTTTTGCCGTCAATGATATGTAGTTGTTCTTGTATTTCATTATGCCCCCACATGAAATTCGCCCCTTTTATTACTATTTCTTTGTTATAATCGTAGCACAGCAGCGGTGATAAAAATAGTGAGTGAAGCCCCTAATAAAGAAGGTTTTTATACAATTATAGCGAATATAGTAGAACTGAATAAGATAGGATTTGATATTATGCAATTTAACGAGGAAATGGCTACGGAATATGATAAAGGGATAAGAAGGACATTTCCGTCATATGATTCTATGTTTAAACTTGTGCAAGCTTATCTTCGAACGAATACAGAAAAGGACGCGAACATTCTTATTGTTGGAGCAGGAGGGGGTACCGAACTCGCTTTATTAGGGCCGACAAACCCCGATTGGCTCTTCACAGCCGTAGACCCGGCCCGACCAATGCTTGATTTGGCGAGAACTAAAGTAGAGCAATTAAAGATGACAGATCGCGTTGACTTCATAGAAGGCACGATTGAAGAGGTTGCGGATGGAAATCTTTATGACGCGGCAACGTTCTTACTCGTTCTTCATTTTATTGCAGATAATGATGAAAAACTGCGGCAGTTGAAAAGCATTCGACAGCGACTAAAACCAAACGCACCGTTCGTCTTGGCAACGATGTATGGTGATTTGGATGACTCAGGATTCAACGCACTATTCTCGCTGTGGAAAGCATATTGGCTTGACTCGACAAATTTAAGCGAAGTTGAGGTCGATGAAATGGAAAAGAGCGTCCGATCCCTGTCTTTTATTTCAGAAGATGAGATTGAGTTACTCTTACGTGAAGCAGGATTTGGAAGTATCGCGAAATTCCATCAAACGAATATGTTTGGCGGTTGGATTTGTAAAGCTGAATAAAAGGAGGGATGAGAATGTTTTGGGACATCATTGGACCTGTGCTCTTAATACTATTTACCGGTACTGCAGCGTGGGGAATTATCGGGTATGTACAGAAAGATTTATATCCACTTATCGTTGGTGCCGTTGCTGAACTTTTAATCTGTTATATTTTCGGATCCTCCATCGGGAAATTACTCCTGATTGTTCCTTTATTACAATTGGGATTGGCTGGATTTATCATTTATAAGAAAATAAACACTTTCAAAAATGCTAGTGAATAAATACCTGAAATAATCCTGAGTCTTGAAATTCCAAGATTCAGGATTATTTTTATTGGGTTAATCTGTCATTCGTTTTTTGAAAACGACAATTGTTATAAGTGAAATTACGATTATCCAGACCGCAATAATCCCAAGGTTTTGGGATACCCCTACTATACCAATACCACTTTCAACTTTTTCTGCAATTGTTAAAAGCTGAATGTTCGGTGTGTAATCCATCACTTTCAAAATAGGATATTCGTCAGCAAAAACCGTGAACATCGATCCGAAACCGAATACCAGCATAAATGGTGAAATAAGAACAGAAGCTTCCATGACTGACTTAGAAAGTAATCCAAGTAGCGTCCCTAAGATGATAAAAAAGATAGCAGACAAAATGATTGCGATAGCTATAACAAAAGTATTCTTTGGTTGATAGCCCATTAATAAAAAACTAACCACAACCATAATCAATGTAGCCACCAAACTTAATAAGCTTTTCCCACCAAGTATTTCTAACGTCGAAGCAGGGGAAAGCATTAGACCTCTCAACGTATTTTTCTCTTTCTCTTCAGCAATCAGGCTACACTGAACAAATGCCGCCACAGTGACCATCGTCAAATTAATCGCTATATAATACGTTCCGATTTCATCTGCCCCCATCTTGCCAAAAATAAAAGCCATAATGAGCGGCCCAACACTGTAATCGAAACAGCTGAATTTCTTGATATATCCTTGAAGTCTTTTTGAAATATCGCATTTACACGTCTCATTGAAAAGTTCATGATAATTTCCTCCCTGTCACTTCAACAAAAATATCGCCCAATGTCGGTTCGTTTGAATGAATGGCAACCACGTTATTCGATGACATATAATCGAACATTTGCTGTGCGCCTTCAGCTGTTGTCTTTATTACAACTTTTTCATCATCTTTCAATTCAACAGTTACCGTTGAATCCGAATACTGTTTTCTAAGTTTTCCCGGCTCATCCATCAATCGAATTTTCCCCTTATTTAAAAATGCGACCCGGTCACAAAGCAGTTCTGCTTCATTCATATCATGAGTTGTAAGAAAAATCGTTGTTCCGCGTGCATTCAATTCACGCAGTCCATTATGAATATGCTGTGAATTCACGGGATCAAGCGCAGACGTCGGTTCATCTAGGAATAACAACGTTGGCTTATGTAAAAGTGTCCGTGCAAGAATCACACGTTGCAGCATTCCTTTCGATAACTTTGATACAACTTTTTTCTTTTCATTTCCCAAATTCACAATCGCTAATACTTCGTCAATTCGCTTTAGCGGTACTTCATAAAGCTCACAATATAGTTTCAAGTTATTGTAAATTGATAGTCTTCCATACAAACCGCTATTATCCGTGAGTACGCCGATTTTCTTCCTTGACTCCCCTTTTTTCATTCCTGAAACCGGTTCTCCAAATACAGTTGCTTTTCCACTTGTCTCGTTTAATTGTCCCGTCAAAATTTTAATAGTAGTCGTTTTTCCAGAACCGCTCGGACCTAAAAATCCAAAGATTTCTCCTTTTTTAACATGGAAATTTACGTCTTCAAGTGCGGTTTGATTTGCAAATATTTTTTCCAAAGATTCAACTTCGATGATATTTTCCATTTCCATTCCTCCTGAAAAGTGCTTTTTCTGATTTGTACTTGCATCTTCAGATTAAGCGCTTTTTATAGGAATAACAGCATATTTTCGATGAAAAGAGCCTTTTTAGGGGTGAACGGCGCTTATTTCAGGCCCAACATTGCTTTTAATTCGCCCATTTTTGATTTTGAAAGAGGAATTGACGACTTTTCATCGTCATCCAAAATAAGGCTATAACTATTTCGCGTCCATGTAATTACTTCTCGGACTTTTTGGAGGTTCACAATATAAGAACGATGACAACGGAAAAAGCCGAAATGTTGAAGACGTTTTTCGAGCTCATTTAGTGTAAACGTCGTCGGAAATTCTTCCCCCTTAATATGTAAAAATGTCTGCCCGTCATTACTTTCAATATAAGCAATTTCAGGTGGATCGAATAGGACAATCTTTTCATTCACTTTTGTCGGGATTTTTTCAAAACGTACGGGTTGAATCTCTTCTTGGGGTATTTCATCACTTGGCCTATCTTTGGATTCTTCTTTTTCAGATTCACTTGCCATTTGAATTTCCTGCAAGCCATTTTCATCTAATTTAAAAACGCGATTTGCTATCGTAATGGCGCTCTCCAGATTACTCGTTAGGATAAGCACGCTTTTCCCTTCATTTCGCAATCGTTCAATGATTAGGATAAAAATGCGTTGTGTCTCAAAGTCTACATTTTGGTCTGGTTCCTCAAAAATATACAGTTCAGGATTTTGAATGAGAAGTTTAGCGAATGAAATTCGTTTTTGTTCAGAATAAGATAGTTTTTTCACCCTTATCTTTCGCTTCTTCTCAAGATGAACTTCTCTAAGTATTGAAGGAATCGATTCAGTTGTACTGTACAGCACGCTGTATAAACGAAGATGTTCTTCAACAGTTAACCGCTCATACAAACCCTCACTCAGGAATGAAAATCCGATTTCAGAAAGATTTACTTTTGATAGATCAATGTTGTCTATAGATATCTCGCCGATTACTACAGGAATTTCTTTTGTTAACATTTGTAAAATTGTATTTCGTACATTCAAGCTAGAATAAATAGCAGTCACTTTAGTTCCGACTATATGCAAGTTGAATGCTGGAAAAACGAGTGAATCACTCAATCTTTTCTCTACATTATTGAATTTCAGGACCATTATTCTTCACCTTTTCCTTTATTGCGTTACTTATAAGTATAGTTGTCCTGGAAAATCCTGCAACTGTATTTTCTAAACCTTCCCATAAGAACTAATTTATGCAAAATCACGATGTGGGAATAAACAAGAGAGATACGAGAGCAAACTCGTCCGTTACGGGAATAACACACGGCGATACGGGAACAAAGTCGACAAATATTCTGGTACGAACACTATAATAAAAAAATGTCCGTTCTCTCAACTTCCGAGAGAACGGACATTTACTTATTCAAACGTGCGCCAACCAATATCAGTACGGTAGAAAAATCCGTCCCATTTCAGCTGCGATAAACCTTCATAAACATTTTTCTGTGCTTCTTTTAAAGAGTCTGCTTTCGCCGCAATTAGAATGACTCGACCACCGTTACCGACAAAGTTTCCGTCATGCAATTTTGTTCCGGCATGAAAAACATCCAGCCCTTGCCCTGAAAGCGAATCTAAATTCGGTAATACGCTCCCTTTCACAACAGCTTCAGGATAGCCATCAGAAGCTACGACAACCCCAAGCACTGCTTCATCATTCCACTTTAAGTCGAATGGTTTACTAGCCATAAGTGCAGCCATAAATTCACCAAAATCAGATGCCATACGCGGTAGAACAACTTGTGCTTCCGGATCCCCGAAGCGTGCGTTAAATTCAATCACTTTCGGACCATCTTCAGTGAGTATTAAACCCGCATACAAAATCCCCGTAAACGGAGTCCCTTCCGCCGCCATCGCTTCAACAGTCGGAACGACCACTTTTTCATAAGCTTCATCCACAACTTCTTGTGAAATTTGTGGAACAGGTGAATACGCGCCCATTCCGCCTGTATTCGGTCCTCTATCTCCATCATACGCGCGCTTATGATCTTGCGCGATGACCATTGGGTAAATCTGTCCGTCGTGGACAAACGACATATATGAGAACTCTTCGCCGTCCAAGAACTCCTCGACGACAACACGAGATGAAGATTCACCGAATTTTTGATTGCCAATCATATCATCCACCGCGTCCAACGCTTCTTCAAGCGTCATCGCAACGATAACGCCCTTTCCAGCCGCGAGTCCGTCCGCTTTGATGACAATCGGCGCGCCTTTTTCGCGGATGAATGCTTTCGCTTCTTCAGCATCTGTAAATGTTCCGTAACCAGCTGTCGGAATATCATATTTCGCCATGAGTTCTTTCGCGAATGATTTACTGCCTTCAATTAGCGCCGCCGCTTTCGTCGGACCGAATGCTTGTAATCCGCGTTCCGCGAAGTAATCCACGATGCCTTCCGCTAGCGGCTGTTCAGGACCGACAAATGTTAAAGCAATATCATTCTTCTTCGCAAATGAAGCAAGTGCTTCGAAATCCGTCGCGCTAATTTTTACACATTCAGCGTCTTCTTTCATGCCATCATTGCCAGGTGCAACAAATACTTTATTAACTGAAGGGGAGACATTGAACTGTCTGGCAATCGCGTGCTCACGACCGCCGCTCCCGATAATGAGTACCTTCAATGTATGATCCTCCTTAGTGTTTGAAATGACGAACGCCGGTCATTACCATCGTAATCCCGTATTCGTTCGCTTTCTTAATCGAATCTTCGTCTTTCACAGAACCGCCCGGCTGGATAATTGCCGTAATGCCCGCTTTCGCAGCCGCTTCGACTGTATCATCCATCGGGAAAAATGCGTCAGATGCCAGTGCAGCACCTTTTGCACGTTCGCCTGCTTGAGTAAGTGCAATATTCGCTGCACCGACACGGTTCATCTGCCCCGCACCGACGCCAAGCGTCATATGATCATCCGAAACAACAATCGCGTTCGATTTCACATGTTTCACAACTGCCCAACCAAGTTTCATCGCTTCCCACTCAGCTTCCGTCGGCTCGCGGTCTGTCGCGACACGTATTTCAGCATCCGCAAATCCATACGAGTCAGGCTCTTGCATTAAAAGACCGCCTTCAACAGAAACTGTATTCCAGTTGTCTTGTTTGTTTTGATCGAATGAAATTGTCAGTAAACGAATGTTTTTCTTCTTCGTTAAAATCTCAATCGCATCTTCTGTGAATGAAGGCGCAATGATAATTTCAAGGAATATACCTGATAACTTTTCCGCAGTTGCCGCATCCACTTCACGATTCAAAGCAATAATGCCGCCGAAAATGGACACTGGATCCGCTTCGTATGCTTTATTGAACGCATCGAAAATCGTTTCGCCAGTCCCAACACCGCAAGGATTCATATGTTTAACTGCCACTGCCGCGGCGCCTTCAAATTCTTTCACGATTTGAATCGCAGCATTGGCGTCTTGAATATTGTTGTACGATAATTCTTTACCATGTAACTGATCCGCATATGCGATTGAGAAATCCGAACCAAGCGGACGACTGTAAAACGCTGCTTTTTGATGCGGGTTTTCACCGTAACGAAGTGGTTGTTTTAATTCGTATGTATAAGTCACTTGCTCCGGGAACTCTTCACCTGCAAGATCCGTCAAGAAACTCGCAATCAATGCATCATAAGCCGCTGTATGGCGGAAAACTTTCGCCGCGAGACGTCTGCGCGTTTCGTTTGTCGTTTGCCCATCCGCTTTTAATTCCTCAAGAACTTGGTCGTAATCAGTCGCATCGACAATCACCGTGACATAAGCATGGTTTTTCGCAGATGCACGAAGCATTGCCGGACCGCCGATATCGATATTTTCAATCGCGTCCTCAGTCGATACATCAGGTTTTGAAATTGTCTCTTTGAACGGATACAAGTTGACACAAACGATATCAATCGGTTGAATCCCGTGCTCTTCCATTTGCGCTTGATGAGTTGGATCATCTTGTTTCGCAAGCAGTCCCCCGTGAATTAACGGGTTAAGCGTCTTCACGCGGCCTTCCATAATTTCAGGGAATCCCGTCACTTCATCAACAGCCGTTACTGCGACACCGTTGTCCGCCAAATGTTTCATCGTTCCGCCCGTAGATAATAATTCATAGCCGAGACTTTCTAGCGCTTTTGCAAATTCCAAAATCCCGCTCTTGTCCGACACGCTTAGCAGTGCACGTTTTTTCACGAATAAAACCCTCCGTTTTAAATTAAATTAGTAATTTCAATTTTTGCTTGCAATTTTGGGGTGTTTGATTGCACTCTCCTGTAGTTTGGTTGCAGTTTGGAGCTATTTGGTTGCACTCCCCAACCATTTGCTTGCAAGTCATGACTTTTGACGCATCCTATTTCACGACCGACTAAACAATTCACTCAAAGTATCTTTATATAAAAAATGTTCAACAGCGTGAATTGCCTCCGCCGTCTTTTCGACATCGCCGTCAACAACTTCCACTGCATGTTGCGCAAGTATCGGGCCCGTATCCATTCCTTCATCGACAAGATGAACGGTAACGCCAGTGACTTTCACACCGTGCTCGATTGCTTGTCCAATTGCATCTTTTCCAGGAAAAGACGGTAGCAGCGAAGGATGAATATTGACGATCCGAGATGGATATGCAGCCAGAAGCGTAGACCCGACAAGCCGCATATAGCCTGCAAGCACAAGCCATTCCGCCTCTACTTCATGAAGCGACTCCAGAATTGCCGCCTCATAAAGTTCTCTAGACGCATAGTCTTTCGGACGAAACGCAGCAACTGGAATGCCGGCTTTTTCAGCACGTTCTACTACATACGCCTCGGGTTTATTTGTTACGACTAAAGCAATTTCCGCATTTAACTCGCCGTTTCTGCATGCCTCTTCGATTGCTGTAAAATTACTTCCGCTTCCAGAAGCGAATACAGCAATTTTTGTTTTCCGTGCCATTAATCCAGGCTCCCGTCATGCTCGCCGTTAAACACGACGCCTTCTCCCGCAATAACACGACCGATTTTAAACGCTTTTTCACCATGTTCAGCTGCAATTTGAAGAGCTTTATCAGCTTCCTCTTCTGGCAATGCAACTATAAATCCAACGCCCATATTGAATACGCTGTACAGATCCTTATCCGAAAGCGCGCCTTTTTCTTTTAGCATATTGAATACCGGCAAAGCTTCCCATGATCCGAGTTCGACTTCTGCAGCAAGTCCATCCGGCAACATGCGCGGTAAATTCTCATAGAATCCCCCACCCGTAATATGCCCCATTGAATGGATATCAAGTTGCTTATGCATGTCCAATACAGGCTTCGCATAGATTTTGGTTGGCTCTAAAAGCGCATTTCCAACTGTTCCAAGCTCCTCATACCCCGCGATCAAGCTATCGATTTCATAACCTTCATCTTCAAAAACGATTTTACGAACGAGTGAAAATCCGTTGGAATGAATTCCACTTGAAACAATCCCAACTAGTACATCGCCTTCGACTACTTTTTCGCCGGTAACGACATCGCTCTTTTCACAAGCGCCAACGGCAAAACCAGCAAGATCATACTCATTCACATCGTACAGTCCAGGCATCTCGGCCGTTTCTCCGCCGATTAACGCCGCGCCCGATTGAACACAACCATCAGCGATTCCTTTTACTATCGCTTCAACTTTTTCAGGCACTGCTTTTCCAAGCGCGATATAATCAAGAAAATATAATGGTTCTGCGCCTTGTGCCACGATATCATTCACACACATAGCGACACAATCGACGCCGATCGTATCATGTTTATTAGCCATGAAAGCCAATTTCAATTTAGTACCAACACCGTCCGTACCGGAGATCAATACCGGCTCTTTATAATCAAGCGCCGACAAATCGAACATTCCACCGAAGCCGCCAAACGTACCCGCGACTCCTTTTCTTCCCGTACGCGCAACATGGGATTTCATACGCTCAACCGATTCATAACCCGCTTCAATATTGACTCCTGCTTTTTCATAAGCATTCGACATGGAAAAGCCCCCTATCTGCTAATTTCTTTTTCGTGCGGCATAACTGTATCTGCATAAATCTCCGTCGGATACTCGCCAGTAAAGCACGCGAGACATTGTCCGCAGTTTTTCGTTTTATCAGGTCGTCCAATTGATTCCAACATGCCTTCCGGCGATAAAAATGTCAGTGAATCCGCTTCAATTAATTCGCGAACTTCTTCAACTGAACGATTTGTCGCGATCAATTCAGAATCCGTGCTAATATCAACGCCGTAAAAACATGGACTGACTAACGGTGGCGACGCGATGACAACATGCACTTCTGTCGCACCCGCTTCTTTCAACATTTTCACAATCCGCCTAGACGTAGTACCGCGAACAATTGAATCATCCACCATGACGACTCGTTTACCATTAACAACTTGACGCACGGGAGATAATTTCATTTTGACGCCTTGCTCACGTAATTCCTGCGAAGGTTGGATGAATGTTCTCCCTACATAACGGCTTTTAATAAGACCTAGCTCATACGGAATTCCACTTTCCTCTGAAAAACCGATAGCAGCTGAAATACTTGAATCCGGCACTCCAGTAACAACATCCGCTTCAATCTGCACTTCACGCGCAAGCCTCTTGCCGCAACGCTTCCGAGCCGAGTGGATATTAATTCCGTCGATATCCGAGTCAGGTCGTGCAAAATATACATATTCCATCGAGCACATTGCAGAATCTGCAGCTGGTGCAAACCGTTCCGAATGAAGACCTTGGTCATTAATAATGATTAATTCGCCAGGTTCGACCGACCGAACGCTTTCTGCACCGATAATATCAAATGCACATGTTTCCGATGCAACAACCCACGCATCGCCCATTTTTCCCAAGGATAACGGACGAAGACCATTTGGATCCTGCGCAATCAGCAAACCATCTTCCGTCAAAATGACAAACGCAAAAGCGCCTTTTAACATCGACAATGCTTTTTTCACACGGTCGCGCTGTCTCGGCGTACCATTACTTCTTTTGATTAAATGCGCAAGCACTTCAGTATCCGAATTCGTCTGAAAAATACTGCCTTGTCGCTCAAGATGCTCCCGAAGTTCTGCCGCATTTACGAGGTTACCGTTATGTGCGACCGAGAGGCTTCCCGTCGTTGAACGAAACACAAGCGGCTGAACATTTTCAATTCCACGACCATTCTCTGACGAATAACGCACTTGTCCAATTGCAGCGTTTCCAGTTAAATCATGGATTTCATCACCAGAAAACACTTCATTGACAAGGCCTTCACCTTTATGAACATGAAGCCCTTTACTATCCTTCGTAACAATACCAGCGCCTTCTTGACCGCGGTGTTGCAATGCGTGCAGACCATAATAACTGATCTGCGCCGCATCCTCATGACCCCAAATTCCAAACACGCCGCACTCTTCGTTTAAGCCTCTGAGTTCAGCAAGCATTGTATTGCCCCTCTCCAAGCAGAACGGAACTCTTCAACCGTCCCGTCAATTAATACCGTATCTTCTCCGTTAATAACAATTCGATCCGTATCAGTAACGACACCAACTTGCACCGCATCTTTTACTGCTGCTTCAAACGCTTCAGCATTTTCTTTCTTAACCGAAACAAGGAAACGCGACTGTGATTCGCTGAATAAAGCAGTGACAGCCGACCCAGAAATAGTGACATCAGCACCGAGTCCTTCATCTCCAAACGCTTTTTCACAAAGCGCAACCGCAAATCCACCTTCTGACAAGTCAGTTGCTGATTCAACAAGATTATTTTGAATTGCTTTTAAAAGCTCTTGTTGTCTAGAAGCTTCTACGTCTAAATCAATAGATGGAGCTTGTCCAGAAATCTTGCCCTCTTGCATTTGTTGTAGCTCACTGCCGCCAAAATCAAGCGCAGTTTCACCAATTAAATAAATTACATCATCAGCGTTTTTAAATTCCGTTGTCGTAACGTGAGCTAAATCATGTACCAACCCAACCATACCGATTGTAGGCGTCGGATAAATTGCTACACCGTTCACTTCATTCGACATCGAAACGTTACCGCTAATAACTGGCGCGTTTAACTTGATACACGCATCTGAAATTCCAGCCGCCGATTTCTCAAACTGCCAGAACACTTCAGGCTTATCGGGATTTCCAAAGTTCAAGCAATCCGTAATCGCAATCGGTTCAGCGCCAGAACAAATAATATTTCTTGCCGCTTCCGCAACTGCAATTTTTCCGCCTGTTTCAGGATCCAGATATACATAACGCGAGTTGCAATCAGAAGTCATCGCCAACCCTTTGTTCGTACCATCCACACGGATTACACCCGCAGATGAACCCGGCGCGACAACTGTGTTTCGGCGAACATGCGTATCGAATTGGTTATAAACCCATTCTTTCGAAGCAATCGTTGGACGTTGTAAAAGCGCTTTTAAGGTTTCGCTTAAATCGTCAACAACCGGTTCTGACATTTCCATCGCTTGGAATTCTTTAAAGTAATCTGGTTCTGCTGATTCTTTATAATAAACCGGAGCATCTTCAGCGAGTGCATCTGCTGATACTTCCGCAACTACTTCACCTTTATGGAGTAGACGGAGCATTTTATCATCCGTTACTTTTCCGATTGAAACTGCTTCAACACCATATTTAGCAAATAGGTCCGTTACTTCTTGTTCACGGCCTTTTTTCACGACAATCAACATACGTTCTTGAGATTCTGATAGCATCATTTCATATGCTGTCATGCCTTCTTCACGCTGTGGTACAAGATCCAAGTTCATCTCAACACCGTATCCAGCACTTGATGCCATTTCGGCAGAAGCAGAAGAAAGTCCAGCTGCACCCATATCTTGTATTCCGATTAACGCATCTGATTTTACAAGTTCAAGACATGCGTCCATCACAAGTTTTTCAAGAAATGGATCGCCAGCTTGCATTACTGGTAGCTCTCCGTCTTCCTCAACCGTTAATTCAGATGAAGACATCGTAGCCCCGTGTATTCCGTCGCGACCTGTTTTAGCGCCAGCATACATAACGGTATTGCCAACACCCGCGGCAACACCTTTTTGAATATCTTCATGATTAAGTAACCCAACTGCCATCGCATTGACAAGTGGACGTTTCGAATAGCAATTATCGAATTGCACTTCCCCTGCAATCGTTGGAATTCCGATTCCGTTCCCGTAACTAGCAATACCTGCAACTGCCTCTTTAAATAAGAAGCGGTCACGTTCCTCTGTCAAATCCCCGAGACGAAGCGAGTTCACGAGCGCTACAGGGCGTGCACCCATTGAAAACACATCGCGAAGAACCCCGCCAGCACCCGTCGCTGCACCGATAAACGGTTCAATTGCGGATGGTGAGTTATGGGATTCCATTTTGAAAACTGCTGCTTGGTTATCGCCAATGTCAACAATCCCCGCACCTTCACCTGGCCCCTGAAGAACTCGTTCGCCACTAGTCGGGAACTTCTTTAGAATCGGTTTCGAGCTTTTATATGAACAGTGTTCGGACCAAAGAGCCGAAAATAAACCTGTTTCTGTATAGTTCGGTAGGCGACCCATGCTTTTTACTGCAAGGTCGAATTCTTCATCAGTCATTCCCATTTGACGATACAATTTTTCATCTTGAATTTGCTCTGCGCTTGGTTCATGATTGGCTGACATTGTTTTCATTCCACCTTTTCAAAATTGACTTGAATAGAGGCAATCCATCGGTACCACCGATAATCTCTTCGATTGCACGCTCGGGCAACGGCAAGATTCCTAGCACGTTTCCATGTTCATTCAAAACACCTGCGATTTTAGCAGTACTGCCATTATCGTTTTCATCTTTATATGTAAATACGATTTGTCCGTTTTCATTTAACTCAGCTAATGTATTTTCATCCACGTAATAATTTCCGTATGCTTGCGCAAATGGAATTGTAATTTCTTGAGCTTCTTCATATTCAGAAGTAAAGATGGAGTCCGCATTTTCAACTCTTAATTTTGCATTGCCTGTTTTAAATAGCAATTCTTTATTTTGGAGAAAAGCACCCGGCAACAGATGTAATTCCGTTAAGATTTGAAAACCATTCCCAACACCCAATACAGGTTTCCCAGATTCGACAAATGAAAGCAAGCTTTCCACTGCAGGTGATCCTTTTGCAAGTGCGCCCGGTCGTAGATAATCCCCATAAGATGATCCGCTCGGAATGATTACCGCATCAAAGTTTTCTAACTCCGCCTCTGTATGCCAAACGTACTCAGCTTTTTCAACAAGCACTTCATTAATCGCGTGGTGCATGTCAACATCGCAACTTGAACCAGGAAAAACAAGAATAGCAAATTTCATTGGATTCAAGCCTCCTCGATTTCATAACGGTAATCTTCAATAACTTTATTGATAAGTAACTTGTCGCACATCTCTTTCACACGCGCATCTATATCCGTTGTTGTCTCATCAATCTTAAGTTCAATTAATTTCCCGATTCGAACACTTTCTACTTCAGCAAAGCCCATATTTTTTAGCGCATCTGTTGTAGCAATACCTTGTGGATCAACAACACTTTCACGAAGTGTTACATATACATTTACTTTTGTCATGTTAGTTCCTCCTGAATGAAGTTTCATTTACTTCAATTAATGAATGCTGTGTGAATTGAAATATTTCTTTGTTTAATCAGACCAAATTCCTGTCGATTCAATTTCATTTAGCGTCGATTCAATGCTGTCCGTCATTATTGTAATATGCCCCATTTTACGTTGCAATTTCGCTTCTGCTTTTCCATATAAATGGATTGACCAATCGGGATACTTTGGAACAGCTTGTTCTAAAGGTTCGACATGCTCTCCAAGTACATTCACCATAATGCACGGTTCCCAAAGCTTGGGCTTTCGAAGCGGCCAACCACAAATCGCTCGAATATGCTGGTGAAACTGTGAAATATTACAAGCTTCTATCGAATAATGTCCCGAATTATGCGGACGTGGCGCTAGTTCATTAATGACGATATCGCCATCACTAAGTACGAACATTTCTACTGCAAGCGTACCCACAAGCTCTAAATGATTGGCGATTTTAGTGGCTGCTTTTTCAGCTTTCACCAAAACCTCATCATCTACCCGCGCCGGTACAATTGATTCGTGCAGGATATGGTTTTTATGAATATTTTCAGCAATTGGCAAGCAGTAAGATTCACCAGCAGCATTGCGCTGAATAATAACAGAGATTTCTTTTTCAAAAGGAACAAATGCTTCTGCTATACAAGGTGAATTTTTAAATAAAGGCTCTGCTTCGCTTAAATCGTCCATTGAATCCAATTTAACTTGTCCTTTACCGTCATAGCCACCGAAGGCAGTTTTAACAATACACGGAAAACCTACATCACCAATTTTATTTTCGAGTTCTTCAAAAGTTTGAGCCGTAATATAGTTGGCAACTGGCGCACCTGATTCAGTTATTTCCGCTTTTTCGTTCATGCGATTTTGTGTGATTCGAACAAGTTCAGCACCTTGCGGAACATATGCCGTGTCACATAATTTTTTCAAGCCTTCATAATCGATATTCTCAAACTCATACGTAATCACATCGCTTACTTGTGCAAGCTCTTTTAATGCAGCTTCATCATCATATGGCGCAACTATTCGAATATCCGCGATTTGTCCACAAGGAGAATCCTCGGTTGGATCCAGCACCGCAATTTTGAATCCGGCCTCTTTTGCGGCTAATCCCATCATGCGACCAAGCTGTCCTCCGCCTATAATCCCGATGACTTTCCCCGGTAAAATTGTCTTCAAACCAAATCACCACTGCTTTCTAGTGCCATTTCTTTCATTTTTAATCGACGTTCATCTATTCGTTTCATTAACTCTTTATCCGTTATCCCAAGCATTTGAGCGGCGAGTATACCAGCATTTGTTGCGCCTGCCTTACCAATGGAAACCGTCGCAACTGGGACTCCACCCGGCATTTGAACGATTGAAAGCAATGAATCCATGCCATTAAGAGCCCTGGACTGAATTGGAACCCCAATTACCGGCAATAAAGTTTTAGAAGCAACCATACCCGGTAAATGAGCTGCTCCGCCGGCACCTGCGATGATTACCGCTAATCCGCGTTTTTCGGCTTGATCAGCATATTCAAACATGTAATCAGGCGTTCTGTGCGCTGAAACAACTTTCTTCTCATAAGAAACATCAAGCTCATCCAAAACTTCACACGCATGTCTCATTGTTTCCCAATCACTTTTACTTCCCATAATAACTCCAATTTTCGGCGCCACAATAATTCCGCTCCTTTAAGATAAAAGTTCACTAAATCAAAAAAACCTCGAATAAACTACTTTCCACTGAACATGAAAAGCAGATCATTCGAGGATATATAATATGCGTTAAGATGACTGTGCTCATTCCTAAGGACACACACCTTTCGCTACCATTTCCTAAAAAGTCGCTTTCCCGCATAGTCCAGACATTAAGGTGTCACGGTAGAAACACTGAAGCCAATCCTTCAGTTTATATGGGGATTCTGAATTACATTACTTATTTTATCAATAAACATGCCATTCGTCAACGTGAAAACGAACATTTAAGCGACATCAAAATTTATCGTTCGTCTTTTTCATATCAAAGTTCCTTTAAACTTGATAAGCTGACGGATTGGGACAATTTCTCCATTAATATCTGAAAAAATAGGTTCTTCTTTTTTCCCGACTACTTGATAGCCTTCTCTTTCCATTCTTTTAAAACACTCATCAATTGTTTCGTTTTCAGCTACCTCAAACCACATCGTTTTCTTTTTTCTCATTTAAACAAATTACCTCGCCTAATTGATTTCACCCAAAAACCGCCATGAATTGCTTTAGGTTCATAAGAAATAATAAATGCCTTTGGATCTAATTCCTTAATAGCCGTATAAAGTTTGAGTTCATATTTTCGCGGAGTCAGTATTTGAAGCGCAGATCGATTGCCTTCCAGACCATTCGCTGACCAGTCAGTTACACCATACCCTTGGTCTCTTAGTAATTTAGGTAGTAGCATATCTACGTCTTTCGTGATTACATTTACGGTTATATAGCCTAAAGCCATTTTCTCTTCTATTTTCGTACCAATTATAACCCCGCAACCATAACCAACTGCGTAGGCAACTAAATTTTGAACTTCATTCAAATTATCAAGTACCAAACCAAGTCCAACCACATAGACAACTACCTCAATCATACTAACACCAGCCGCAATATACCTATACCCTTTTAACGTTAATATCATACGAACCGTAAAAAATGTTACATAAACAATATTAATAGCAAAAATAATTAAAACCATTTGCAACATGACCACACCTTTCTGGAAATAAACCAAATCCGATTTACTGAAACAAAAAATGAAAAACAGAAAAACCACTACCCAATTGGTAATGGCTTTTCAATGCCCCGGTACTTCTGTGAGGGGTTTTTTCGAGAACCCTCAACTACGATTGACATTAAACAGCCATTGGGTTTTCTTATTCCAAAAAATAAATATGTATACAGATAAACAAAAAAAGCCACTACCATGTGGTAATGACTCTTTAGGTGCCTAGCAACGTCCTACTCTTGCAGGGGGAAGCCCCCAACTACCATCGGCGCTGAAGAGCTTAACTTCCGTGTTCGGTATGGGAACGGGTGTGACCTCTTCGCCATCGTCACCAGACTTGAGCTTATTCGCTCAAAACCGGATAAAACGAATAATCTTTTCACAAATCAGGGTCAATCAAACCCTTTTAACTTGGATAGGTTAAGTCCTCGATCAATTAGTATCCGTCAGCTACGTACGTCGCCGCACTTACACCCCGGACCTATCAACCTCATCTTCTCTGAGGGATCTTACTTACTTGCGTAATGGGAAATCTCATCTTGAAGGGGGCTTCATGCTTAGATGCTTTCAGCATTTATCCCGTCCACACGTAGCTACCCAGCGATGCCTTTGGCAAGACAACTGGTACACCAGCGGTGTGTCCATCCCGGTCCTCTCGTACTAAGGACAGCTCTTCTCAAATTTCCTGCGCCCGCGACGGATAGGGACCGAACTGTCTCACGACGTTCTGAACCCAGCTCGCGTACCGCTTTAATGGGCGAACAGCCCAACCCTTGGGACCGACTACAGCCCCAGGATGCGATGAGCCGACATCGAGGTGCCAAACCTTCCCGTCGATGTGGACTCTTGGGGAAGATAAGCCTGTTATCCCCGGGGTAGCTTTTATCCGTTGAGCGATGGCCCTTCCATGCGGAACCACCGGATCACTAAGCCCGTCTTTCGACCCTGCTCGACTTGTAGGTCTCGCAGTTAAGCTCCCTTATGCCTTTGCACTCTACGAATGATGTCCAACCATTCTGAGGGAACCTTTGGGCGCCTCCGTTACTCTTTAGGAGGCGACCGCCCCAGTCAAACTGCCCGCCTGACACTGTCTCCTGCCCCGATAAGGGGCATGGGTTAGAATTCCAATACAGTCAGGGTAGTATCCCACCAACGCCTCCTCCGAAGCTGGCGCTCCGGAATCTCAGGCTCCTACCTATCCTGTACAGACTGCATCAGAATTCAATATCAGGTTGCAGTAAAGCTCCACGGGGTCTTTCCGTCCTGTCGCGGGTAACCTGCATCTTCACAGGTACTATAATTTCACCGAGTCTCTCGTTGAGACAGTGCCCAAATCGTTACGCCTTTCGTGCGGGTCGGAACTTACCCGACAAGGAATTTCGCTACCTTAGGACCGTTATAGTTACGGCCGCCGTTTACTGGGGCTTCAATTGGAAGCTTCGCTTGCGCTAACCTCTCCTCTTAACCTTCCAGCACCGGGCAGGCGTCAGCCCCTATACTTCACCTTGCGGTTTTGCAGAGACCTATGTTTTTGCTAAACAGTCGCTTGGGCCTATTCACTGCGGCTCTCTCAGGCTTTAACACCTTACCAGAGCACCCCTTCTCCCGAAGTTACGGGGTCATTTTGCCGAGTTCCTTAACGAGAGTTCTCTCGATCACCTTAGGATTCTCTCCTCGCCTACCTGTGTCGGTTTGCGGTACGGGCACCTCCCGCCTCACTAGAGGCTTTTCTTGGCAGCGTGAAATCAGGGACTCCGGGGATAATTCCCCTTGCTATCACAGCTCAATGTTATAGAAACGGGATTTTCCTCGTTTCACACCTTACTGCTTAGACGCGCATAACCAACAGCGCGCTCACCCTATCCTACTGCGTCCCCCCATTGTTCAAACGGCGGGGAGGTGGTACAGGAATATCAACCTGTTGTCCATCGTCTACGCCTTTCGGCCTCGACTTAGGTCCCGACTAACCCTGAGCGGACGAGCCTTCCTCAGGAAACCTTAGGCATTCGGTGGAAGGGATTCTCACCCTTCTTTCGCTACTCATACCGGCATTCTCACTTCTAGGCGCTCCACCAGTCCTTACGGTCTGACTTCAACGCCCCTAGAACGCTCTCCTACCACTGACACCAAAGGTGTCAATCCACAGTTTCGGTAATCCGTTTAGCCCCGGTACATTTTCGGCGCGGCGCCACTCGACCAGTGAGCTATTACGCACTCTTTAAATGGTGGCTGCTTCTAAGCCAACATCCTGGTTGTCTGGGCAACGCCACATCCTTTTCCACTTAACGGATATTTGGGGACCTTAACTGGTGGTCTGGGTTGTTTCCCTCTCGACTACGAATCTTATCACCCGCAGTCTGACTCCCAAACATAAATCTTCGGCATTCGGAGTTTGTCTGAATTCGGTAACCCGGGATGGGCCCCTAGTCCAAACAGTGCTCTACCTCCGAGATTCTAACGTTTGAGGCTAGCCCTAAAGCTATTTCGGAGAGAACCAGCTATCTCCAGGTTCGATTGGAATTTCACCGCTACCCACACCTCATCCCCGCATTTTTCAACATACGTGGGTTCGGGCCTCCAGTAAGTGTTACCTTACCTTCACCCTGGACATGGGTAGATCACCTGGTTTCGGGTCTACGACCCCATACTAAATCGCCCTATTCAGACTCGCTTTCGCTGCGGCTCCGCATTCACTGCTTAACCTTGCATGGAATCAGTAACTCGCCGGTTCATTCTACAAAAGGCACGCCATCACTCGTGATCAATTCCGAAGAAAAGATCAACGGAGCTCTGACTACTTGTAGGCACACGGTTTCAGGATCTATTTCACTCCCCTTCCGGGGTGCTTTTCACCTTTCCCTCACGGTACTGGTTCACTATCGGTCACTAGGAAGTATTTAGCCTTGGGAGATGGTCCTCCCGGATTCCAACGGAATTTCACGTGTTCCGTCGTACTCAGGATACACTCTGGAGAGAATGAACTTTCGACTACGGGGCTTTTACCCACTACGGCGGACCTTTCCAGGTCGCTTCGTCTAATTCATTCCTTTGTAACTCCGTATAGAGTGTCCTACAACCCCAGGAAGCAAGCTTCCTGGTTTGGGCTATTCCCGTTTCGCTCGCCGCTACTCAGGGAATCGATTTTTCTTTCTCTTCCTCCGGATACTTAGATGTTTCAGTTCTCCGGGTTTGCCTCAAGTACGCTATGTATTCACGTACATGTACTACCCCATTACGGGCAGTGGGTTTCCCCATTCGGAAATCTCTGGATCAAAGCTTACTTACAGCTCCCCAGAGCATATCGGTGTTAGTGCCGTCCTTCTTAGGCTCCTAGTGCCAAGGCATCCGCCGTGCGCCCTTTCTAACTTAACCTAAAATATTCATCAGTTTTCATTGCATTTGAATGCTCTGGTCACTGTTAAATACTTTTCTTGAACACGACTAGACAGCGATGTAAAGTCAATGTTCATTAAAAAGGTATTGCATTGTCAATTACAAATGTAATCGACTCGATTGATTACTTGATTTGTTACTCTTAATATTGTTTTATCCAGTTTTCAAAGAACAAGTTTTGAAAGTTCATAATTTATCAAGTGAAAAACACTTAATAAACTTAATGAGCCTTCAAAACTGAACGCAAAACGTCAAGTTGCAGATATAATCTGCATTCCGAATGTTGAAAGGTCAAACACGAAGTGTTTTCGCTCTCGAACATAATCCTTAGAAAGGAGGTGATCCAGCCGCACCTTCCGATACGGCTACCTTGTTACGACTTCACCCCAATCATCTGTCCCACCTTCGGCGGCTGGCTCCCAAAAGGGTTACCTCACCGACTTCGGGTGTTACAAACTCTCGTGGTGTGACGGGCGGTGTGTACAAGACCCGGGAACGTATTCACCGTGGCATGCTGATCCACGATTACTAGCGATTCCGGCTTCATGCAGGCGAGTTGCAGCCTGCAATCCGAACTGGGAACGGTTTTATGGGATTAGCTCCCCCTCGCGGGTTGGCAACCCTCTGTACCGTCCATTGTAGCACGTGTGTAGCCCAGGTCATAAGGGGCATGATGATTTGACGTCATCCCCACCTTCCTCCGGTTTATCACCGGCAGTCACCTTAGAGTGCCCAACTGAATGCTGGCAACTAAGGTTAAGGGTTGCGCTCGTTGCGGGACTTAACCCAACATCTCACGACACGAGCTGACGACAACCATGCACCACCTGTCACCGCTGTCCCCGAAGGGAAAGGCATATCTCTATGCCGGGCAGCGGGATGTCAAGACCTGGTAAGGTTCTTCGCGTAGCTTCGAATTAAACCACATGCTCCACCGCTTGTGCGGGTCCCCGTCAATTCCTTTGAGTTTCAGCCTTGCGGCCGTACTCCCCAGGCGGAGTGCTTAATGCGTTTGCTCCAGCACTAAGGGGCGGAAACCCCCTAACACTTAGCACTCATCGTTTACGGCGTGGACTACCAGGGTATCTAATCCTGTTTGCTCCCCACGCTTTCGCGCCTCAGCGTCAGTTACAGACCAGAAAGCCGCCTTCGCCACTGGTGTTCCTCCACATCTCTACGCATTTCACCGCTACACGTGGAATTCCGCTTTCCTCTTCTGTACTCAAGCCTTTCAGTTTCCAATGACCTTCCACGGTTGAGCCGTGGGCTTTCACATCAGACTTAAAAGGCCGCCTGCGCGCGCTTTACGCCCAATAATTCCGGACAACGCTTGCCACCTACGTATTACCGCGGCTGCTGGCACGTAGTTAGCCGTGGCTTTCTAATGAGGTACCGTCAAGGTACGGGCAGTTACTCCCGTACTTGTTCTTCCCTCACAACAGAGTTTTACGATCCGAAAACCTTCTTCACTCACGCGGCATTGCTCCATCAGACTTTCGTCCATTGTGGAAGATTCCCTACTGCTGCCTCCCGTAGGAGTCTGGGCCGTGTCTCAGTCCCAGTGTGGCCGATCACCCTCTCAGGTCGGCTACGCATCGTCGCCTTGGTAGGCCGTTATCCCACCAACTAGCTAATGCGCCGCGGGCCCATCCTGCAGTGACAGCGTGAGCCGTCTTTCAGAGTTTGTTCATGCGAACAAACTGATTATTCGGTATTAGCCCCGGTTTCCCGGAGTTATCCCCATCTGCAGGGCAGGTTGCCCACGTGTTACTCACCCATCCGCCGCTAACAAAGAAGAAACAAGTTTCTTCCCTGTTCGCTCGACTTGCATGTATTAGGCATGCCGCCAGCGTTCGTCCTGAGCCAGGATCAAACTCTCCATAATAGAGAAACTTGAATAGCTCGAGTTTCATTTTGCTGACTTCGAATCCGTAGATTCGTTTTTGTTCCGATTTAACGAAACGTTATATCTTGACGTTTTGCTGTTCAGTTTTCAAGGTTCATTTAATTATTGTTCGCCGTCTTTCTTTGACGGTCTATACATCATAGCAAATCTCTCGACATAAGTCAACACTTCTCGTCAATTAAATTTAAAGTGTTTTATTAAATTCAATGTGTTGTCTTGTGGCGAAATCTAAATATAACCCACTTTAATAATAAAGTCAACATAAAGTTTTAGTTTTATACCACAAGATGAAACTGTCGCTGTTTTAAATCTACCGCTTTGGTTAATCCCTAACTCATTATAACCGTTTCACTGTTGAATATAAGGAAATCAAAAAAAGGTTCCCTCATATATATACGAGAGAACCTTTCTTAATTTAAGACTTTATTTTATAAATAGGAAGTAAAGTACAAAGATAACCCACAGACCATACATTATTGGATGTATTTCTTTTCTATTACCACTGACAATCATTGTAATTGGATAGAAGATGAATCCAATTGCAATTCCTGTTGCAATACTATAACTAAGTGGCATAGCAATAATCGTAAGAAATGCTGGTACTGCGATTTCAAAACGATTCCATTCAATATTACCAAGACTTGAAACCATCAGGACCCCTACGATGATTAATGCTGGTGCTGTCACTTCAGATGTAATGACAAGCAATAAGGGAGAAAAGAAAAGCGCTAAGAGAAATAATATGCCCGTTACAACTGAAGCAAATCCAGTTCGAGCACCAGCCGCAACTCCCGCAGATGATTCAATATAAGATGTTGTTGTCGATGTTCCGAAAACAGCACCGGTTACCGTTGCGAGTGAATCGGAAATTAGCGCTCTTCCTGCACGGGGTAATTTATCTTCCTTCATTAAACCTGCTTGATTGGCAACTGCAACAAGCGTACCCGCTGTGTCAAAGAAGTCTACAAAGAGGAATGTAATAACTACGATTAAAAATTGAGTTGTAAGTAATGATGTTGGATCTTGGAAAATCGCTTCGAATGCTGCACCGAATGTAGGAGCAACACTTGGGATTTTGTCGACTACTTTAGTCGGCACCTCAATCAGTTTGACAAACATACCTAGTATCGTCGTAAGGATCATCCCATAAAAAATTGCGCCTTTTATTTTGCGAACCATCATGATCACCGTGATTACTAGTCCGAAAATCGCGAGTAATGTCGGTCCACTTGAAAGATCCCCGAGAGTTACTAGCGTATTAGGATCTGCAACAATGATTTTTGCGTTTTGGAATCCAAGGAATGTGATAAAGAGTCCTATACCAGCACCGACTGCATATTTAAGTTGAGCTGGAATAGCATTGATAACAATTTCACGTAATCCTGACAAAGATAAAACAATGAAGATTAATCCTGAAAATAAAACACCTGTTAATGCTGTTTGCCAAGGAATACCCATTCCCAATACGACTGAGAATGCAAAGAAAGCGTTAAGTCCCATTCCCGGAGCGAGTCCAATGGGATACCTTGCGATCACACCCATCATAATGGATCCAACCGCTGCAGCAAGTGCAGTTGCAACGAATACCGCTCCCTTGTTCATGCGCATTGCTTCCGGAACATCGATGCCGTCCAAAGATAGCATAAGTGGATTTACAATCAGAATATATGCCATGGCCAGGAATGTTGTCACGCCACCAATAATCTCATTGCGGTAGTTCGAACCTAGTTTATCAAACTCAAAATACTTCTTCATAGAAGACCATCCATTCTAAAATTTAGATTTTCAAACAAAAAGAAGCATGCGAACATTTAGCCGCATGCCTCCAGAATACAAATCTAAAAGACAGAGATATCTCCGTCGTGATAGATCGTAGTCAGAACATTTGAGGTGTTCCGGTAGAAACGTCCGAGCCATATTCTCGGATATATACGACGCTTTTATTCAATTATCATTCCCACTCGATTGTTGAAGGTGGCTTGCTCGTTATGTCAAAAAGGACGCGGTTAATCTTAGGGACCTCTGTAGTAATACGAGCACTTATTTTTTCAAGAACATCCCACGGGATTTTCGCCCAGTCAGATGTCACGCCGTCAACGGACGTTACCGCACGAATTCCGATTGCATAGTCATACGTTCTTTGTTTGTTTGTAATTCCAACACTTTGGATATTCGGTAAAACCGTGAAATACTGCCAAATGTCTCGTTCAAGACCAGCTTTTTTAACTTCATCTCGTAAGATTGCATCTGATTCACGAACCATTTCTAGCTTTTCTTCCGTAATTTCACCAAGAACACGAATACCTAGACCAGGACCCGGGAACGGTTGACGCCAAACAATTTCTTCCGGCAAGCCTAGCTCTAGTCCAAGCGCGCGTACTTCATCCTTGAATAGTGCCGCTAATGGTTCGATTAATTCGAATTCCATTTCTTCAGGAAGTCCACCGACGTTATGATGTGATTTTATCGTTTGCGCCGTTAAAGTTCCGCTTTCAAGAATATCCGTATAAAGCGTTCCCTGAGCTAAAAAGTCTATGCCATCAAGTTTAGCTGCTTCATCGTCAAACACATAAATAAATTCATTGCCGATAATCTTACGTTTTTGTTCCGGATCAGAAACACCTTCTAATTTACTCAAAAAGCGCTCTTGTGCATCTATTTTAATGAAATTCATATTGAACTTGTCAGCGAATGTATCGACGACACTATCCGCCTCGCCTTTACGAAGTAAACCGTGGTCTACGAACATGCAAGTAAGTTGATCTCCAATCGCGCGGTGAATTAAAGCCGCAACTACTGAAGAGTCCACGCCGCCGCTTAGTGCAAGAAGAACTTTCTTGTCTCCGACTGTTGAACGGATTTTCCCCACTTCAATTTCAATGAAGTTCTCCATCGTCCACTTTGTTTTCACTTCGCAAAGATCAAAGATGAAATGTTTCAGCAAGTCGAGTCCGTGTTCAGATTTCGGCGACTCTGGATGGAATTGCAGCCCGTAAATTTGACGTTCTTCATTCCCTATTGCCGCAATTTCACCATTGTTCGTTGTAGCAATCGTTTTAAATCCTTCTGGGGATGTCGTAATACGATTTCCATTACTTAACCAAACCGATTGCGTTTTTACTTGTCCCATAAAAAGACTCGATGATGTATCCAGTTCCACTTGTTCTTCGCTGTAAGTGCGTTCATTTATTGTTTCAGTATTGCCGCCAAATTGTTTAAGAATTAACTGCGTTCCATAACAAATTCCCAGGATTGGAATGCCTGCTGCAAAGATCTCCGAATCAATAGGGTACGCGTCTAAATCAGTAACGGATTTAGGGCCACCTGATAAAATAATTCCGACTGCATTCATGTTCTTCAGTTCATCCGCGGTAATTGTATGCGGATGAAGCTCGCTGTACATACCAAGTTGACGTATTGAACGCGTCAAAAGCTGATTGTATGAACTGCCATAATCCAGAATTACAATTTTCTCTTGCTCAATTAATAAAGGAGTAGTTGACAATTTTTCCACCTCTTCTTCATTTTGCTAAGATTGCCCTAAATAGTAAAAGACGCGACAATCTGATTAACTGCGCGTCTCACCCTTCATAATTAACGAAACAGCTCCAAAAACAGAACTATTCCGCAACCATAGTCAAGTTATTTCCGGTAACTTGGTAGAAACATCGAGGCATTTATAAGCAGTTCTTTATTCAATTCTACTGCTAAAAACACATAAAATCAATCGGAAGTCCTATTGATTAAATCTTCCCACAGTTCCTGTAAGCGTTGCCAGTCGTGTTCTGTTCTATTTTCTCCATAAATTCCTTTTTCATAAGCAGTCGTCAACCTTTGCATAGTATCTCCTCCAAAGTACGCATCGACTTGAATTGCATACTTCAATAAGGTTTCCCCATTCTTACGCTTGAATCCAAATCGGTTAAGTTGTTTCAATAAACTACCATACCGTTTTGAATATTTCGCCCAGTCGTTCTTGCCAAACCTGTAATATCGAACGAGTAATTTAGGGAACCATTTCCTTCTTCTTCTATAGAGAAGTGACCCAAAAAACGTCACTATGCTTAATACGGCTAGCAATATCCACTTCTTGTCCATTATCCATTTTTTAATGGAATCAAATGTTTTATTGAAATCAAAAGAACTTTTCTTATCCTCTTTTTTGGGTTTCGATTTTTCTTCAAGTTTTTTACGTTCGGGTTCTGGCATTTCAGGAACCTCAGGATCATCTAGTTGTAGTTCTGTATCGTACTCGATGCTTGATGCCCCGCCAAAACCGATTGTCGGCTCAAATGGCATCCAACCAATACCAGGCATAAAAGCTTCAACCCAAGAATGCGCCTCGTTATTCGTTATTTTATAAACGCTTTCCTTATTTTCATTACGGCCCAGTTCACCCGGAGCGAACCCCTTCACCCACCTCGCTGGAATTCCGATTGTACGGAGCATCACAACCATTGATGTGGAGTAATTATCACAATATCCGCTCTTTGTTTCGAACAAGAACTGATCAACGTAATCTTCGTCTTCGGCTGGAACCGCAACGTTTTTTTGATCATAGACAAATCCATTTCTACCAAAATAGCGTTCGATCGCCTTCGCTTTATCGTACACATTTTCGCTAGAATCAGTAATTGTCTCAGCAAGTTCTCCTATTCGTTCGGGCAACTCATTCGGAAGCTGCAAGTAATCTGAGAAGTCCTCACCTAAAGAATTTACTTCATCCATAGTTGTTTCCCGCAATGCTTTCAAACTGAAATCATGCTCGATATATTCGATCTCATACGAGTCGAGCGAAACGGGCTCGTCTCCTATCGTTGTGCGATATTGATCTAACGTTTCTAATTTCATAAACTGAACGTCTTCATCCGTTTCTACATTAATCATGCCATATGGATACACTATAAACGGAAATCGTTTCAACATGTTCAATTGCGCAAGTTTCGATTCACCGCTAATTATGCCTTCACCTTCCGCATAAGCCCCCATTCCCATATTAGAAGTATAGGTGATTACATTACTCTCACTGGGCTGTTCCCATCCTTTTGAAGTGTACGTATTTTTCGTTTCAATTTTCCAGTATTGCTTTTTAGGAACTGAAGCTTCAAAAATCAAAGTATTATCTTGAATAAATGGCCCGCCAAGCCTGGAGTCATCGGGATCATAGCCAGTTTTAGAAATCCCTTCCCCATTGCCGCCTTCACCTGTACCGTCAACTACCGATGTCAAGAACGGAACCGGATCAGCCCATACCGGTTCTAGTTTTGGCAACGTTAAGATGAAAATCCCGCTTATAACAAGTATCAATAATAAAGGAATAGAAATGCTCGCTAATTTATGTGAAGAGATTGATAGATTATGCTTTTCTGCAAGTTTGGGAATCGTTAATAAGCCAAGGAGCAATAGGCCGGTTATCATAATGATTAGTATGGAACCTTTTGCGGAATAAGCAGTGAACGTATCAATAATGGCAATAAAGATAATCGTCATACTGTAAAAAAGAAAAATACTTTTTCTCGATTCAATCCAATGGCGGATTAAGTAAGTCGTCATCCATAAAAGAATAAAAAATAGCATCGTTCGAAATGGATTTGATATTTCGGACCAATTACCAACTAATATGACCGCGAAATTGGAGTTGAAATCTTCTAGAAGTAGTTTTGATGTTTCCTTGGTTAAAAGGATTCCATCAAAAAACATAAAATGAATGGCCCAGATGATATAAAGAATTTTTATGAACGCAGCAAGCCACCATTTCACAGTCATCAGTGCCAAGAAAAATGCGATGCCAATAAAGATTAAAAATAAAGAAATTTGTCCAGTTTGCGTAAGCTCCATTACAGGAAGAAGCCATTCTCTCAACATGACAATCGCCAATAAATATAAGATTGCCAGAAACCATTTATCAAGACGCATTTCACTCATGCATGAATCACCCCTTTAAATGCCGTAGGGAATTGTTCTTTAGTAAGCGTATGGACAGAAATTCCTTTGGACTTTGCTAAACGAATATCTTCCGCAAGCATATTTTTCACCGGTGCATCTTTTTTCACCACAGTAAAACAAGTGATTGATCGAGCATTTGTCACATTTCCAATCACCGATTCCAAAAACGCCCAATCCGGATGCGCAGTAATTAATATGACACTTCCGCTTTGGCTAAATTCATTTCTATAATCGTTAGACATGAAGGCTGTACTTTCATCTGAAGGTTTGATTTTCGCTAAGTGGATAAGCACTTTTCTAAACTGCTCTTCCGATTGAATATATGGAAAAGTAGCAGACTCTGTACCTGTCGTTAAAAAGCCAATTCCAGCTTGATCGTTCGTCGCTTCTTTCAAAATAGAAGCCGCAAGTTCGACTTGTTCTTCAAATGTTTCGGATGGACGGCCATCAAATATGACCAGCAAATCTTGAGAACGACGGTCTTCGAATTCTTTGGTCATTAAAGTCTGCGTCCGCGCAAATGATTTCCAATGAATCCACGACACCCGGTCTCCCGATTGGTAATCGCGTACACCTGTTGCCATAGTGGTATCTTTCACAACATTATAAGGAGAAATCATCGAACCTAAATCATATTGCGTATCAATCGGTACATAGTGAATATCTGTCATTTTCGGATACACCAAAACTGTATTTTTCAGCGGAATGAAATGCTTTTTTCGAATCCAGCCAAAAAAATCCGAAACCTCGATTTCCACGCCTTCCAATACATGTTCTCCTCGTGGCATTCTTTCTATCTCGTACTGCCATTCTTCTTTCTTTTGAAAACCGAAAACAAAAAGTTTATTCATAGCACCTTTAGTAACTAATAATATTTCCTCATCACTCCACTTTTCTGAAATCACTGTGTAAAGTAAAGGAAAAGGAAAATCCCTTTTCACCGTTAAACTTACAACCAACTTACCGCCATTTTCAACACTCGGGGTTCGAATAATACGTTCGGCCGTGACTGTCCGAAGCGGATATAAAAACAAGAAAAGAGAATAAAGTATAAATGGCAATATGGCGTAAAAAATCGCCCAACTGACATATCCGCCTTGAAACATTGCGAAAACGAAGGCAGACACAAGAATGAACAAGACAAAAACAAGTCGCCCCCATATTGAAAGTAACTTCCGAAATCGTTTCATTTAACCGAAACCTTATCAAAAGGCACACTGACTTTCGCTAGTATCCGCTCTACAATTTCATCAGCCTCAATGCCTTCATACTTGGCTTCTGGTTTCAAAATCATTCTGTGACCAAACACAAAAGGCGCTAAATATTGAACGTCATCCGGTGTCACGTACATTCTTCCGACCAGTAACGCATACGCTTGGCAAGCTTTCATGAGAGAAAGTGATCCACGCGGGCTTACCCCGAGATAAACGAATGGATTGTTTCTCGTTTCATTTGCACAGGTTACGATGTAGGATTTTACAGCATCGCTTACAACTACGTCTTTGACAGCATGCTGTAGGTTTATGAGGTCATCTAGAGTGATAACCGTTTCTAAATTGTTAATCGGAATTTCTTGTTCAGCCCTCCGCAAAACTTCTATTTCTTCAAGCGGTGTTGGATATCCCATTTTCAATCTAAATAAAAACCGATCTAATTGAGCTTCTGGCAACGGATATGTTCCTTCATATTCAATTGGATTTTGCGTAGCCATGACGAAAAATGGTTGCGGAATGCGCATTGTTTCACCGTCAATCGTTACGGAAGACTCTTCCATGCCCTCGAGTAATGCCGACTGGGTTTTCGGGGACGTTCGATTGATTTCATCCGCAAGAATAATATTCCCCATGATTGGACCCGGTCTAAATTCAAACTCCATTTCTTTCGGGTTATAAATAGAGACGCCCAATACGTCTGAAGGCAAAAGATCTGGCGTAAATTGAATTCGTTTAAAATCTGCGCCGATCGATTTTGCCAATGCCTTTACCATCATCGTTTTACCCACGCCTGGTACATCTTCTAATAAGACATGTCCGCCCGCTAAAAGCGCGGTCATGCTAAGTTCTGCGATATCTCGTTTACCAATCATAACTTTTTCAATATTATTTAAGACTTTTCCAATCAATTCTTTTTGCAATATGGTTCCCCCCAATGAATCAATATATAGCAAATTATTTGAAAAGTAACTATACACTTCCATATTACAGGATAACCCTACTATCTACAACTTAAGCAGAAAGAAAAAAGAAGTGTTTAATTAAAGTAAAAATCATTTAAACGGCTTGTTTTCTAGGGCTTATAAAAAATCTAGATTTAATGAGAATCCCCTATGAATACCGCTTCGGCGCTAGAGAAAGATTGAACTGTATCTTTCCGCACTTTGTGGATGCCTCCCGCTAAATTGTTTTTTGTAGATTGTTGACGTTTCTGTTGTTAGTTATTTTTATAGTTATATCAAGACCTATTTAACTAATACTTTCTATTAATCATTTATTGTATAGGAATATCTAATTCTAATGTGCTCACTGAATAACCTCTCTTTCTACAGTGAAATTAGTTGATTGGAGTGGAGGGCGGCGACCATATACGTCAACTTAAGAAAAAATGATTAATATTCCTCTAAAGATGGTATAGATATTTACCATTTATAAAAAGGAGGATTCAATTATGAAAAACAAACATTCCGTTTTCACATTGAAACAACTGTTTGATTTTCTGTCGCCCAATCGAACTTTCTAAAATTGCCAAGGATACGAAATTCATACAAAGAAATCGTCAATTGAGTGTCATCAAATTTCTTGAAATTCTTTTTGCTGAACCCGGAAATATCGCAAAAAAATCTTTAACTGAACTATGTTTAGGTCTATCTCACGTCGGTGTAACTATGTCCAAACAAGGTTTTGATAAAAAGTTTAATGAGAATTCAGTCGCGTTTTTGAAAGCAGTTTTTCTTGCGTTGTTTACGATACAAATGAAGCTATCTATAGATAAAACAACTATTAATAGCACAATCGACTTTAATACGGTTCGGATTTTAGATGGAACGTCAATTAAGCTCACCAAAAAACTCCAGTTTTTTTATCCAGGGACTGTAGATGCAGGAGCTAAGTGCCAAATCGAGTTTGATTATCTAACAGGAAGGTTTATATATATGGAAATTCAAGCTGGAAAAGCGGGAGATAGTGCTTCGGGAATCAAGCGGCTAGAATCACTTCAGAAAAATGATTTAATTCTTCAAGACCTTGGTTATTTTCAATATAAGATATTTGAAAAGGTAGATGGAAAGCAAGCTTTTTATGTGTCACGCGCTCCGGCAGATACAATGTTTTACGTAGACCATCCAAATCCTCGGTATCATAAAGATGGCAAGATCATGAAAATGTATGCCTATGAACGGCTTTATCTCGAGGAAGAATTAAAGACAATGAAACGAGGAACAATACGGGAATATCCGAAGGTCTATTTGGGAAAACAAGCAAAATATCCGACTCGACTGGTAATTTATCGAATGACCCATGAACAAGAGCAAAGACAAGAAGAACGGATTAAAAGACGTGGACAAACGAAACCAGGTAAAATCAAGAAAAAATCTTATGATGTATCAAGTATCTCGGTCTATGTAACGAATCTTCCACAAAAAGTGCCGGCAGAAGAGGTCCCTCAATTATATCGGTATCGTTGGCAAGTTGAGCTTGTTTTTAAGTCATGGAAATCAGATATGGAGGTTGATTTCTATCGAAATATGAAAAAAGAGCGATGGGAGTGTCACTTTTATGCGGAATTAATTCTTTTACTCCTTAGCTTATTAATTACTTATCAGCTTCGGGTTTATTTTAAAGAAGAAAGAGATATCATTCTAAGCGAACAAATCACAATGTGTGAGGTTAGTAAGAGGATTTGGAAAATTTGGCAAGCAAGGGATCAATTGGAGTGGGAAAATCTTATCAACGAATTAATAAAAGGGTTGGCCAGGCTCGGTCGTAAAAATATAAAGAAAATAAAACCAAGAACTGACCAACAACAAAAATAAAACAATCAAATTTTTAAAAGAGAATGGGGTGTGTCTTATTTAGTAATGCCAACAATCTTAAGCATTTACTGAACGATTCCCTTTAGACGAATAAGGTAAACATTTTTCGGCGAAACATTGTGTTTTATTGAAAATTTGATGATGAAGAGCTGGTTTAAAGCTTAAGTTGACGTATATGGGGCGGCGACTCCCGCGGAATTAGCGAGACAGCCGAGACCCTGCAGGAGCGTAGCGACGAAGCGGCTCGGCGCTCGCCCGCAGGAAAGCGCCGCCCGGAACGCAAATCAACGAGCCCTATAGAACCACGTAATTGAATAATGATTGTTCCATTTCGCTTTTTAACTTCCCAGTTTCTGTGGTTTTATTTGCCAACCTCAACCTTTCCTTAAATCGCAAAACAAAAAGTCTAGAAGAAGAATATAATAATTCTTCTTTCTAGACTTTACTATTTCAACGATTCATTTCCAAAAATCATCAAAGACTGTTATCGGCATATGGCGTTTATGCATGGACCTGAGATAATACTGTTCGAGTCGTTCCCGCGGTTCTTCAGGAATCTCTTTTCCTTCAAGATAATCATCGATATGGTCGTAAGTAATGCCTAGCGCTACCTCGTCTGGAATTGAAGGCTTATCATCCTCTAAGTCCGCAGTCGGAACTTTTGTATATAAATGTACAGGGCAATCCAATTCTTTCAATAATTCCTTACCCTGTCTTTTATTCAAACGGAATATCGGCATGAGGTCGGCACCGCCGTCTCCGAACTTCGTATAAAAACCAGTTATCGACTCGGCCGCTTGATCGCTTCCGAGCACAACGCAATTATTCATCGCGGCTACTGAATATTGAACTTTCATACGTTCTCTGGCCTTCTCATTTCCTTTTGCATAATCGGATAGATTCACGCCGATCTCGGTTAATGCCCGTACGCTCGCATCAACCGATTCCTTGATATTAACAGTGTATATTTTAGTCGGTTGAATAAAGTCCAATGCATCCTGACAATCTTTTTCGTCAAACTGTGTACCATATGGCAGTCTAATCCCGATGAATTGATAACGATCGGTCTGATTTTCGTCATTTAATTCATCAACGGCGATTTGTGCGAGCTTGCCTACCAACGTAGAATCTTGGCCGCCTGAAATCCCGATAACGAATCCCGTTAAAAATGAATGCTTTCTTGCGTATTCCTTCATAAAATCCACTGACTTCCGAATTTCCTCTTGTGGATCAATGTCTGGTTTAACTTTCAATTCAGCAATAATTTTCTCTTGAAGCGACATCATCGTTATCTCTCCTTATTCGTGCGTATACTCTTCCACCATCTCTTGGATTTCTTGAATATTACGCATTTTATTATCCCAGCACTTTTGACTTAAGTCGACAGGATATTCTTCCGGATTCAGAGATCGTTTGTATTCTTCCCATAACAGATCTAAATTTTCTTTTGCATAATCTTGCATTTCAATCAAACTTGGATTTTCATAAATAACTTTACCCGCTTCCACTACTTGTACATGTAAGTTTTTCGCCTCGAAGTTCGTGACAAACTTAGAGATGAATGTATGGACGGGGTGGAACATTTTCAAACGCTTCTCGGCTGTCGGGTCTTCATCATGCATCGTTATATAATCGCCTTCAGCTTTTCCGTTTTCACGGTCGATAATTCGATATAATTTTTTCTGCCCAGGTGTTGTCACCTTTTCTGCAGTCGATGAAATTTTAATCGTATCTTCCATTTCACCTTCATCGTTTTCAATTGAAACAATTTTATAAACAGCTCCAAGGGCTGGTTGGTCGTATGCAGTAATTAGCTTCGTGCCAATTCCCCAAACATCTACTTTTGCACCTTGCGCTTTTAAGTTCAAGATTGTATATTCGTCCAAATCATTAGAAACGACGATTTTGGCATCCGGGAAACCGGCTTCATCCAACATGCGGCGAGATTCTTTTGATAAGAATGCAATATCTCCGCTATCTAGACGAATCCCTTTGAAGTTAATTTTATCGCCGAGTTCTTTCGCTACTTGAATCGCCGTCGGAACGCCGATTTTCAATGTGTTGTACGTATCGACTAAAAACACGCAATCTTTATGGCGTCTTGCATAAGAATGGAAGGCTTCATATTCACTTTTAAATGCTTGTACAAGTGAATGAGCGTGGGTTCCCGAAACCGGAATACCAAATTTCTTGCCTGCCCGAACGTTGCTCGTCGCTTCGACGCCGCCGATAATCGTAGCGCGCGCGCCCCAAATTGCAGCGTCCATTTCATGAGCACGTCTTGTTCCGAACTCCAATACCATTTCATCTTTTGTCACTTGCTTGATGCGACTCGCTTTCGTTGCGATTAGCGTTTGGTAATTAACGATATTTAAAAGCGCGGATTCGATTAACTGCGCTTCTATTAGCGGAGCTTCAACACGTAGAATTGGTTCATTCGCAAATACGAGTTCCCCTTCTACCATCGAATAAACATCGCCGGTAAAACGAATATCTTTCAAGTAATCGATAAAATCATCTTCATAGTGAAGCTCTTCTTTCAGGTATGTCAAATCACTTTCGCTTAGCTTAAAATCTTTTAAGAAGTCCAAAATTCGTTCTAATCCTGCAAATAAGGCATATCCGTTTCCGAATGGTAAGCTTCTGAAAAACAATTCAAAGACGGCCTTCTTATTGTGAATCCCATCTGCCCAATATGATTCGGCCATATTAATTTGATATAAGTCTGTATGTAATGCATTGCTATCGTCTGCATAAATTGAACTCATGTCAATCTCCTTCTCCCAACATTCAAATAGTCACTAATAGTATACACTAAATACCCTTTTTCAACGTCATTCAATCACCTACGTGGATTTCGGGCACAATTTCATCCAAAAACTTTCAATCCTACAGCACCTGCGATAATACAAGATAAAAAGACGAGACGTTTCCAACTTGCGGGTTCTTCGAAAAATAAAACGCCCATTAGAACAGCACCCGCCGCTCCAAGTCCGGTCCATATCGCATAAGCGGTTCCCATCGGAATGTCACGCATTGCGAGCGCCAAAAAAATAAAGCCGAACGTAAAGGTGACAACGATGAGTAGCAACCGAGACATTGATTTCTGTTGTATGTATAAATTAATACTCATAACGCCAAGTATTTCTCCTAAACTCGCAATCACAAGATATACCCAAGCCATTTGCCTGCCTCCTTTACGATGTTAGATCGACCTGCGACTCTTTTTCACCGCTATCGGTCATTTTAATCCCAACGACGCCAACGATGATTAAACCAATAAACAATACTTTCATAAGAGAAAACGCCGCATCAAAAACAATGAAATCAATCAGAACGATTGCAGCAGCACCAGAGCCGGTAAACACGGCGTATACGGTTCCAGATGGTAATTTTTCGCAAGCTTTAATAATAAAGTAAAAGCTGAAAACAATCATGATCGTTGTGCCTGCCCACTCCAAAAACGAGCTGGAATAGCGCAATCCAATCACCCAGAAAACTTCTACAAATGCCGCAAAAAGTACGTAGAGCCAAGCCACATTTATTTTCCCCTTTCCGCATATATTCTTCTATTCACCTGTTGATTCTCCTTTAAGTATACCCTATTGTTACATGTATATAGGGTTATCATGCCCAATAAGAAATGGGGTCATGTTATGTATCTATTTATCGTTAACTTACAGTCTGGCAATAAAAACACATTGAAAAACTGGAATGAAATCGAAAATCTATTGATTGAACGACAAATCCCATTCGAAAAGATTTTGAGTAATTCACAAGTTGAAACAGAAACGTTTATTTCCAAACATCTACTAAATAATGCCTTAAATGCAGTTGCCGTTATCGGCGGTGATGGAACGATAAATTCTGTCATTCAACAATTAGCTGTAACGACTATCCCGCTTGCAATCTTCCCTTCTGGATCTGGTAATGATACTGCCAGAATGTTTCAATTAACCGACAACCCTAAAGAATTCGTGCTGAAGATGCTGACTGGTAAAACGACTGCGATTGATTTAATTAACGTAAATGGACGGTTCGGCATTACTGTCTCAGGCACTGGTCTCGATTCTGTCATTGGGAATCAAGTCAATCAGTCATTTTACAAGCCGATTTTCAATAAGCTCGGGATTGGTTCTTTTTCCTATATAATTGCCGCCGTTATTACATTACTAACTTTCAAACCATTTAACGGAAAACTGACGATTGATGGTGAAGTTCTTGTATTAACGAACGCTTGGCTTGTTGCTTGTGGCAATACCGCCTCTTACGGCGGCGGTTTAAATATTTGCCCACACGCGCTTCCGTCAGATGGTTTTCTTAATATCACGCATCTTCATAATGCCAATCGACTAAATGTCCTGTTCCGCCTATTCCCTGATTTGCTTCGGGGAGGCCCGGTTACGAAAGAAGGCGTGTTTTACAATGCTGGAAAGGAAATAACGCTTGAAACAAATCGACCGATTCCTGCAATTGTTGATGGAGAAATTACCACGTCAACTCCGCTGCATATAACTATTCGCGAAAATGCTCTACTTTTACTTTTAACTAATTAATCACCAAATACTTTTACATTTTTCCAACGGCCAAATCGATAATAAAGGAAAGCAAAAACGCTGCTAATCGCAAAGCTGACACCAATACCGAGCGCAATCCCTTTTTCTCCGAACATGTTCGAAAGTAAATAGGTTAGCGGATACCGCAGTATCCAAAATGAAATAATATTTAGTACGAGGACCTGGAACATGGCGCCGGAAGCCCTTACAGTACCATTCAATATAAAATTAATGCCAAGGAACGGATAGAAAAAGGCGACCATTTTTAAATAGTCCGTACCGAATCGGGCAGCATCCGGCTCTTTAATAAAAAGCCGGATGCCGTGAGTAGCGAATAGGAACATTATTAACGCTAGCATCAACATCACAATCAAATTATAAATAAATCCATATAACGTAATTCGATGCACGCGGTCCCACCTATCCGCACCAATATTTTGGCCCGCCATACTATTAACGGCTACACCAAGCGCTTGCGCAGGCAACATAATGAGACTATCCAATCGTTGCGCCGCACCGTATCCCGCAACTACTGCCGGACCCAAAGACGCGATGACGCTCATGATTGCCATTGAACCAGCTGAAATAACACTCATTTGTAAACCGGACGGGATCCCCAATTTCAAAATATCGAAAACTTCACTTCGTGCCGGCAAATGTGGCTTGATAAACGGAACAAGATTTTTTCGCAAGGTGAAAAAGAGACCTGTACCGAACGCCACGCCTTGCGATACGATCGTCGCATAGGCAGCCCCCTCTATTCCCCACCCAAATGTATATATGAAAAGCGGGTCAAGAACGGTGTTTAGTATGACCGCAATTAATACGAAATATAAAGGCGTTTTCGAATCTCCGACGGAACGAAATACCGTTCCAATGAAGTTGTAGCCGAATAAAAATAACATACCGATAAAATTAATTTGCAAATACGATGCCGCCATGTCAATCATCGCATCAGGCGTCCCGAGTAGAATCAAAATGCGTTCCGCCATAATAAATCCGATTAATCCCAAGATAATAGACATGCCGGATAACATGACGACAAATGCGTTTAAATAACGCTTCAGTCCTTCTTCGCTTCCCTTTCCTTTTTGTTGCGACAATATAGTGAGTGCGGCATTATTTAATCCGATCACAAAAGAAAGAACCGTAAAAATGACTGTACCCGATGTGGCTACTGCCCCTAGCGCGTCTGAACCAATTAAATTTCCAACCCAAAGACTATCGATAAATTGATAGGAGATTTGCAAAAGGTTGGTAAGGATAATTGGTGCAGAAAAAATAAAGAGCTGTTTAAAAATATTCCCTTCCGTAAAATCATATTGTTTCGCCACGTCAAAACTCCTTTCCCCGAGTCTGGAAATTATCAAAGTACTATCTACTTTATCAGAATTAGATTTTGAATACGAAAGCCTGAAACTTTTATCCGTTCATTTCGTACAGTATTAATAGATAGTGAGGTGGTTTAATGTTTGGTGAAATGAAAATACGTCATTTGCTCGGGGTTACCGCATTATTTTTAGTACCGACAATGGTGTTCTTGTTTTTCTTGATACTGTTTAATGCTGTGGATTTTGAATTTGTTTATGCGATATTCGGGCTTGTTTTTTATGTGCTTGTTCCGGTTATATTCTTTGGCTATCATTTTAGAAAACAAAAACTTTCTATTCGTCAAGTCGTTTATACGAAAGGCGTCACGCGGTGGATACCTTCAATCTTCGTTATCGTCATCATTTCCATCGCTTTTTCATTAAGTGCATTTTGGCTATATTTATATTTACTAAGCCCGGTACTGCCCTTTATTGTGGATTTTTTATTGGAAGAAACACCGATGCCTGAAAGTGGCCTGTACTTAATTATTGAAATTGTCATGATTACAATTCTAGCGCCAATTGTCGAGGAGTTCTTTTTTCGCGGAGTCATTCTTCAGCGGCTTATCAAAAAGAGTTCTGTTTGGGGCGGCATTTTAATATCTAGCCTCTTATTCGGTATTTTGCATGCTGATATTATCGGGGCATTTTTGTTTGGCGTGATTACAGCCCTTTTAGTTATACGAACCGGCAATTTACTGATTCCAATTTTATTGCATATGCTCAATAATACACTCGCTGTTTTATTAATGTACGTTCCACCAGCATGGATTGAATGGCTCGACGTGATCGCTATTACTACCCGTTCAGATGTTGCAGCTACCGCAGGGCCCCATATCATATTATTAATAATAAGCAGCATCTTGACCGCCATTATTGTTTATCGATTGGGCAAAGGCATTACTAGCGAAAAATTATCGATGAGGAGCTAAAGCCGACACGGTTTAAAGCTCCTTTTCAAATACATTTTTCTTTTAAAATAAATAGCTTGTTTTCTTTGTCATATAGGTTAATACTAAGAATAAATGGATTGTCGTGAATTATTATTATTTCATAAGGGGACTGGCTTGATGGATGGGTTAATAAATATCTTCCGAAAAAGGGAAGTAAAACGGATTATTATTTTCGCTTTAATTATTTTCATTCTTTTTAGTGTTAGAAGCATGATCAATATCATCTTACTGACATTTATATTTACATTTTTAATGAATCGTCTTGTAGAATTTACGGCTAAACGCGTGCCTATAAAGCGCACTTTACTCGTCTTACTTCTTTATTCCATCATTATAGGAATCATGACAGTAGGAATCGCCAAATATTTACCAATCATTACATCGGAAATCAGCCAACTTGTCAAAAGGATAACAACTTTTTCTGCACCATCGCAAGACAATGTCCTAATTAACTACATAGAAACGGTAATATCGAGTGATAAGATTGCTACCTATTTAGAAGACGGGTTTTCTTTTCTGTTGAAATCATTCACTGATATTAGTAAAACGAGCATTCAAGTATTACTTTCGTTAATTTTAAGCTTGTTCTTCTTACTTGAAAAACCGAGATTAAAAGAATTCACGGGCAAGTTCAAGAATAGCAAAATTGCGCCTTTTTATTATGAAATCGAGTTTTTCGGAGAAAAGTTCACACGCACTTTCGGAAAAGTGATTGAAGCGCAATTTATCATTGCCATCGTCAACACGATCCTATCGGTGCTTATATTAACCGTACTTGGATTCCCGCAAATAATTGGATTAGCCATTATGATTTTCTTTTTAGGACTCATACCTGTTGCGGGTGTGATCATTTCCCTTGTCCCTTTAACTATCATTGCCTTCACAATTGGTGGTTATCTAAAAGTTATCTACCTTTTCGTCGCTATCATGATCATTCATGGGATTGAAGCGTATATCTTGAACCCCAAACTGATGTCGTCAAAAACAGATTTACCCGTTTTTTATACATTCGTCATCCTTATTTTTTCTCAACATTTCTTCGGTGTCTGGGGTCTGATTATTGGAATTCCAGTATTTGTATTCCTACTTGATGTTCTTGACGTTACGAATAAAGAACCAATAAGTTCAAAATAAAAACTGTCTGTCATCCTTATCGATAGTGGATGACAGACAGTTTTTAAGTTCATTTATAAAACGTTTCAGGAATAGCGCCGATTGTTCTTCTATGATATAAAAGTGGCTCTTTTTCCTCGTTATGTATATCGAGTACTTCACCAATCATAATTGTATGGTCGCCAGCATCAACTTTTTTAAACACTTTACATTGTAACACAGCTAATGAATCAGATAGAATTGGTAAATCGAATTCGGATTTTTTCCAATCACACTCACCAAACCGGTCCTCGACTCTGCTAGAAAACAATGTGCATAAATCTTCTTGGTCTGATGCCAAGATATTAACCGCGAACTTTTCAGTTTTCAGAAAGTCCTTGTATGAACCAGCTCCGTTATTAATTGACCATAAGACTAGCAAGGGTTCTAAGGATACGGACGCAAACGAATTTACCGTTAATCCCATCGGCTTATCATTTTCATCGAATGCAGTTACAACTGTGACCCCCGTCGGATAATTCCCCATTGCTTGTTTAAAACGATCTATTTGATCAAGATTTCCCACTTTAGCAACTCCCTTTCTACTCTATCAATTAAAATCATACCAAATTCATTATAATCTTACTTGCTTTTTGATTTGCGAATAAAAACCGGACTATATGCAGGAGAGCTCACACGCTTCATATGCAAAACATAATGAGCGAAATTCAGTGCCATTCCTCACTATGCCTACATATGTATATATACAAGAAGCTATATAAAAAAGCGGGATAATAATTGAAAAAATATTGATTATTTGATTAGCAACTCACCTATTTTTCTTATAATAAATAGGTATTTTTTTATACTATAAGTAAATAAATATTCAATGAAACGAATGCGGACACACGAAAAACAGTTCCTCAACCACTAAAGGGGATTGAACTTTATCCCTTGCGCTTTTGCGTTAAGATGCAGAGCAAATCCCCCCTTGGAGTCTAGACGTGGAATAACCATGCAATTAGTTATCCACAAATTCAAAATTAATTAGTTAAAAACCATTTGAACCCAATAATATAATAATGTTAAAGTTACAATTGTTGAAATCGGTATTACAATCAACGATACACTTAAATAATCTTTCCATGTTATTTTTATCTTGTTCCTTCTTAGGATACTCATCCAAATAAGAGATGCTAGTGTACCTATAGGCAGCAACAATGACCCCATGTCACTACCAATAATATTTGCAAGATAGATGGTCTTTAAAGTAATTGGATCTAGTCCCATTTCGGTTAAAGTAATCGTTCCAATCATTAAAGCTGGATGATTATTAAATAAGTTAGAAAGTACCGATACTAACCCGCCCATAATAAAACTGGCTTGAAATAATCCTTGATTTACAATTGGTTCACATAACTCTACCAACAACTCTGTTAGTCCAACATTATGTAAGCCATATATAATCACATACATAGAGAAAGCAAAAATCAGAATGTGCCACGGGGTCTTCTTCAATATATCCACTGGGTTCGTCCGTAAATGATACCATCTCCATAAAAGCAGGATGACCGATCCTAGAACCGCAACAATCTCCATGGGAACGTTGATATATGATGCTACAAAGAGTAAACAGCGTATTACAAAGACAAATAATAATATTTTCATCATAAATTGTGTACGTTTGCGCTTTGTTTCAATAGAAATTTTTGTTTTCAGTGGATGGAAGTTTTTAACGAAAAAGGAATCCTCGATATCCAAAATAGTATTAGGAATTTTTTTGGGTAGTTTATTTCTTAGTACTAAATACATCAGGCCTGACATAAATAACAATCCAAGTGTTGCTGGGACAAACATCATAGCCGTGTGCATCCAGAGTGACATATCAACGATTTTCAAAGCGATCAAGTTAACAATATTACTGACTCCAATTGGTGCGCTGGAAGCTGTTGCAATGAGTGCGCCACTTAGCAGGTAAGGTATTTGTTGATGTGGTTTCAGTTTTATATTTTTTAGTATTAAAATTAATATCGGAGTCGTAATCAGGATGCTACCATCGTTATTAAATAATAGCGTCATTAAAAAACATAGTAACTGGATATACCAATATAGACGGCGGCCCGATCCCTTTGAGAGTCTTGCGAGTTTTGCAGCTGCCCAGTGAAAAAACCCGAAACTCTCCAATATTACAGCCATGACAATCGTTGCTATAATGGTAATAGATGCACCACCAATTTTACTGATAATATCCATGATGTCCATTTTTGATACAATCCCGGATATTATTATTATTCCTGCACCAATCGATGCTGGCCACGCCTCATTCATTCCTCTAGGTCTCCAAAATATGACTAACATAGTCGATATAAACACCAAACAGGCGATTACAATTTGAAAATCCATACATATACATACCCCTTCATTTCACCAGAATAATAACCTTTAAATTGTTTGTCCGTTTTTTTATGTATATTCGCCTTATATAACAAGGAACGAGATGAATGTCCAAGTCTATCTAAATCTATTTTTGTTCCAACTGAAAAAACACCTTTAAAATAATCTACCGTTGTTTAACTACAAAAAAACGCCTACCCAATGGATAGACGATCGCCTCAGAATAATTATGATTTTTTCATTATGCTCGTAATCGTAAAACTCATATAAGAACGCTATTATGTAGATACTCCCTATGTCAGACTGTTGCTATTTTATTGGTCAACCCAAAAAGGGCCCCCCTTCTCAAAATTTCAAATCAAAAGCGGAACCCAAGTAGCTCACTAAATAAGTGAATGCAAACTGGACATATGCAAAAAACCTTAAGGAATACACTTATTTCACACCTGATGGAGAGTTTTAATATGTCGAATGTTCCGGTAGATATAATGTGATCTTGCTGTTTGAATCTCAACGATTTGATCTTCGACATTATTTATTTTCCCAATATGGTTTTTCTTTTCACCCATATTAAACACGACGAGTTTGTTTTTTAAATTTTTAACTTGGGCTTCAAAAGTACTTGCAAGCAATTCATTATTTGAGTGTACCAAGAAGTTTTGGACATCCAAGCCATAGGGCTTTTTATTTTTAAAATAAGGAATTAGCCATTTCAGATGATTTAATGCAATATACATCGTTTTATAGACGGGAGAATGAAATACGAAATAGTTATCTTTAATACTCGTAATAATCCCATGCAAGGGTTGACTACCTGTTACGTAAATTTCAACAAACTCATTTTGGGCCTGCGTGAGAACCTTTACAATTGATAAATCCTCTTTATCATCATCGTCCATAATAATGCTAGGAAACTCTGTAGGGACATTTATTTCAAAGTCATCAATATGATTAGTTGTTAGACATTGAATATGATTTGTAGGGATGTACACAAAATCTGTTCCGTTAAAAAGTATAAGCACGTCGCTACCCAGGTCAATAAGAGTGCCGTTCATTAGTTTCTTCCCCGAAATCTCTATTTGAACAACTTCCTTTACAAGACTTTGAATAATTTTTTTCAAGTTAACATCTCCTTCTATATTAAAATATCCAAATTAACCCCAGATACAGACTGAGTAAGCCGTTAATCAAACTCCATTATCACTTCCAACCAATAATGCTGCTCGCGAATGCTTAAGATCAAAATAGTTTTTTGGTCATATTTCATTTTTTAATCTTTCATCTTTCAATTGACAATACATCTTTTCTGCATGTTTCATTAAAGAATAGTATTGCTTCTTTATCGTTGCTTTTTCATTGTGGATTTCTTTCCTTACAGGTAGATAAAAAATTTCTAGCGGCATAAAACAATCAGGACAATGTTGCATTTCAACGTATTTTTTAGATGCATGCTTCATTAAAGCATAGTATTGCCTCTCTAATATCGCTTTTTCTTCTTTGGGATTTTGTCTTAATGAAAGAGGGGAGGTATATGTTTCAACAGGTTTGGTTTTTTCAACCAATACATCAAAATTCTCATCACTTTTCAATTTATTGTTTGAAGTATTATCACCAGTTGGATGACTTAATGATTTCATACGTTTAGAACGGCGCGCTACTTTATAAGAGTCTTCTTCATGGACTGGAAATTCAATTGCCCGATCTAATTCTTTTTGACTAATTGCATGTTGAATATTTTTAATGGTACAACAGGTAGTTTTTAACCTTCTCTTTTTCTTACGCCTGACCCGAGGAATGATATGCGTATATTGTTCGTCACTAATAATACGATTTTCAATATGTTCTTTAGTTTCTTTTATGTTTTTTGATTGTATATGTTTGATTCTAACTCGTTCTTCGTGCTGATTCACTTGTATTTCTTCTTCTTCTTCTTCTTCTGCTGAGGAGTCTAACTGTTCTTTGGATTCATCATTTATACGAGGAGCGATGTCTTGAATAATTCTTTCCTGACTGGGTTCTTCATTTCGTTCGTTATCTTCAATCTTTTCCGCCAAATCCAGTGTGTCCAATTGTAATAAGCCAGTTTCCTTTATTGTTTCATTCATTGGATGAGTCTCTGGATGTTCATTTGTAACATTAACAGAGTCTGTTTCCACTTCAGTTAGTTTCATATTTATGGGCACTTCAACAGATTTTTCAGATTCAATTTCGTCAGTTGTTTCTATTTGTTTTACGATAACTTTCTCATTGTGCTGATCATGTTCTAATTCTTCATCCAGCGAAGAGTTTAACTGTTCTTTTGATCCATCATTCATACGAGAAGCGATGTCTCGAATAATACTTTCTTGTTTAGGTCCTTCTTGTCGTTCATTATCTTCAGTCTTATCCGCCAAATCCTGTGTATCTAATTGCAATAAGCTAGTTTCCTTTATTATTTCATTTATTGGATGGATCTCTAGATGTTCATTAATAACATTTACAGTGATTTCGGTTTCCACTTCAGTTAGTTTCGTCTTTATGGACACTTCAACAGATTTTTCAGATTCATTTTTATCAGTTGCTTCTATTTGTTTTACAATAACTTCTTCATTGTGCTGATCATGTTCTATTTCTTCATCCTCCGTGGTGTCCAAATGCTCATTTGTTTCTACATTAATATGAGATGAGGATTCCTCAATAGCTGGTTCTTTGTGGATATGAGCATTTCGCTCTTCATATTGCCCTTTATAAATGTTTGATATATAAGATTTTCGAATATAAAGTTGTTCCATATTATCTATTAAGATGATGTAATCTTCCGATACTTTGCTCAACATTCCGAAATATGCCTGTTTACCTAAACTATTAACGCTAACCCAATTGTATTGCATAACCATCAATACATCCGCTAATGTATCTATATTAAGATAAGGAACTTTTTTGGGGAGAATGCGTAAGCCTTTAGAATTTTTTGAAAGACCCTGAATATGTTCGAGAGCAATATAAAATACGTTTTGATCCACGTCAACAACAAGGTGGTCTTTTTTAACATCTAACAAAATTCCTTCTACAAATTGATGGTCACTTAAAAACAAAACAATTTTCATATCTTTAAGGACGCTTAACGCTTTCTTAAAGTTTTGCTTTTGCAATTTTGGGGCGCCTCCTTTATAGAATATTCGCCGCTTCCGATCAACAGAAGCGACGAATGCATTAAATAGCTACTTACTTTTCTTTTGTATCTTTTTGTTTCTTTTGTTCATTTCTCTTTTCTTGATTTTTCCCGCCAGATTCTTTTGCACTTTCCTCGGCAGCTGCTTTTTCAGCAGGCTTCATTTTTTCAACTTTAACTCCGTAGCTTACGTTACGGATATGAAACATGGAAAGCCGAATCACTTCTTCGTTAGCGACAATTGTTACATAGTCTTCATTGATATCATCTAGTACTCCTTCAAGCGTTTCAGGACCACCACGGTTAACTTTTATCCAATGGTATTTTAACTCCTCTAAAACACTTTTAAAGTTAGCGCCTTTTTTATACTCAAAGTCTTCGGGAATCTCAATATTGTATTCCATTTCATTTTTCGCATTAGCCGTTAAACTCTTGATATGGTGTGTTTTATAATAAACAATTCCTTCGTCCTCGGTAAGCATCGTAATGCAATCCTCATCAACAGCAAGCAGCTTGCCAATACGAGATTCAGGGCCCCCCCTATCTACTTTAACTACTTTATCAACTAAAGTAATCAACATTTCTTTTTTCATAATTTCCTAACCTCCTTTTATAGTATCCTACTATCTATATGTTTATTGTTTAGGCAAAGTAATGGTCATTAGCCCACTTTGTACTAATAGGTTAAAAACTTTAATTACATGCTTCTTCAAGTTCATTAGACTAGCTGCCGACACCAAAAATAAACTATCGAATACAATGGGATATATTCTAAAAAGGGGGGATATTTATGCCGAAAAAAGGAAAAAAAGCTAGGATCCATCATTCAACAACAGGTACTACATCAACAGGTAAGACAACTACAGGTACTACGTCAACGGGCAAGAAAACAACTGGTACTACGTCAACGGGCCATACAACAACTGGTCATACGTCAACTGGCAAGACAACAACAGGCACTACGACGACAGGCAAGAAAACAACAGGCCATACAACGACAGGTACTACGACAACAGGCCATACAACAACAGGTTGTTGATGTAGGTGATTCAACTACTGCGGCATGACCAATCACTTATCGGTCATAAAGCAGTAGTTAACAATAATTACCCCATCCCTTAATCAGTGGACCTGAATAATTGAAAGGAAAGAGATTGTATGTCCTATCTAATTCCATCTTATATTTTGAAAATCAAGGAAAAGAATCTAAATGAGTTACGAGGAGATGTTTGGAGCAATGACCCTGTTCCAGCTTCTTTGAAGGTGGAGAATGTCAAATATGATATAGGAATTGCCTATCGTGGATCTTATACACGGAAGTTTCGCAAAAGATCCTATCGAATTGAGTTTAACGACCCGAAATTATTCTCTGGGGCCCGCGAAATTCATCTTAACGCCGAATACAGAGACCCATCTCTCATCAGAAATAAACTTTCTTTTGATTTCTTTAATGACCTTGGTGTCTTATCACCACAAAGCCAACATATTAATTTTACTCGCAATGATTCTCATAAAGGTGTCTATTTACAATTGGAGTCCGTTGATGACTTGTTCTTGAAAAAGAGAGGCCTACCTTCTGGACCCATTTATTATGCAGTTAACAATAACGCTAACTTTTCTATTATGAGAGACGAAAAAATGAAAGACTCGCTTATTTCAGGATATCAAAGAGCCTTAGGAAACGATTCAGACAATGACATCCTTCATGATTTTATAAATAAAGTGAACACCATACCTCTACCAAATTTCCCTGATGAAATTTCCCGTCTTATCAATATTGATAAATTTTTACGTTGGCTCGTCGGAGCTGTTTGCTCAATGAATAATGACGGTTTCACCCATAACTATGCTCTGTACCGCAATAGTGAGACAGGGTTGTTTGAAATCATCCCTTGGGACTATGATGCAACTTGGGGACGAAAAGTCGACGGAGGAATCATGCATTACAAGTATGTTCCTATGGAAGGCAAGAAGAACAATCATCTTTGCTATCTGCTTATGAGATTCCCGGAATTCCGTAATCTTTACAAAAACATCTTGGAGGAAATCTTGGAAACAAAGTTCACTGTTGCCTATATGGAAGATAAAGTGATTTCTCTGCATGAAGCCCTGCGACCACACGTCCTTATTGATCCTTATAAAAGAAAGAAGATTGACACATTCGATCGTGAACCCGAATTTATTTTTCAATTTATTCGCGACCGCAACAAGTATTTGAAAAAGAAACTGGCCAACTTTGACTAATTAATCTTATGCGTTATCTTCCTTAATTCAAAAGATAAATTGACCTTGTAGTACAGAAAGGAGATACTGCTTGTTACCAATATGTATAAAAGATACTGGAAAATACGGTAAAGGGATATATGCTACACGTGATATTAAAACAGGTGAACTCATTGAGGTATCTCCTGTTTTAATTTCATCTAAAAATGAGTGGAAGTATCTGAAGAAGACAGTACTTTTTGATTACTGTTTCACTTGGGGGGAAAATTACGAACAAATAGCAGTGGCTTTGGGATTTGGATCATTATTTAATCACTCATTTACTCCAAATGCGATGTTTATTAATAATATAGGTAACCTGTCCATCGATTTTTATGCGATTGTTGATATTAAAGCCAGCGAGGAAATTACTATTAATTACAATGGGGATTCTGATGATAAATCGCCATTATGGTTTGATGTACTAGAATAAACAGGAGATCATGTGCATAACAGTTTAGGCCTTTCCCTCTTTAAAATGAAGGGAAAGACCCTGTTTTAAATTCATATGAGGCAGTAGCATACTAAAACAGTCACTCATAATGGGTGCCTGTCTTTGTTTGCATTCAGAACTACTTAAACTCCAACTGCGCTATTTGTTTTATTATAAAATTCAACAAAGTTGTTTAAAACTAAGTCCAAGAAATCAATTGTCGCTTGATCCGTTATTTCACCAGTTTCGTTCATTTTCGTGTGAACGGAACCGATATACACTTCATTACCCGGAAGTATAACCGGGGCAAGTGCTGGATTTGAAAGAATTTCTCTCAGGTGCATTTGTGCACGTACACTTCCCAATACGCCCATGGATGAACCAATGATGAATGCAGGTTTGTCCTGAATAGTAAAGTCGCCGCCGCGTGATAACCAGTCAATCGCGTTTTTCATTGCACCTGGTATGGAGAAGTTATATTCAGGAACCGCAAACAAAACTGCATCGGAATCTTTCACATTATCTTTAAAATCCTGAACGTTTTCGGGAGGCGTATTCTCTATATCAATCGAAAACATTTCTAGGTCATTTATAAATACCGGAGTGATTTCCAATTTATCTGCATGGCGCTTTCTCAAATGCTCCACTATTTTCAAGTTATATGATGTTGAACTCGTACTTCCAATAATCGCTTTTACTTTGATCTTCATTATATAAGACTCCCCTTTTAATAATAATTTTAGTAATACTGCTAATCATGGATTATCTTGCGATAAAAAGAAAGAACGCGGCCTCTATATTTTGACAGGCTTAATTATCCGCGCAGGATTCCCGCCAATTACTACATTGTCAGGTACATCTTTCGTTACAACTGCACCCGATGCAATGACGACGTTACTTCCTATTTGAATTCCGGGATTAATGACGGCTCGTCCACCGATCCATACATTATCACCAATACATACCGGTTTCCCATACTCGGTTCCCCCAATTCTTTCCATTGGGTTTAGTGGGTGTGTCGCTGTATAGATATGTACACCCGGTGCAATCAAGCAATTATCCCCGATTCGAATTTCGCATACATCCAAAAAAGTGCAGTCAAAGTTTGCAAAAAAGTTCTCGCCGACATGGATGTTATAGCCATAATCGCATCGAAAATCCGGCTCAATTTGAATGTTTTTTCCCGTTGAACCAAATAACTTTTTCAGTAAATCTATTCGTTTTTCGTCTTCTGTTTCCATTGTTTGATTAAATATCCTCGTAAGTCTTCTAGCATTACAACGCTCTTTAACCAATTCTACGTCATCTGGGTTATACAAGTCGCCATTCAACATTTTATCCTTTTCAGTTCTCACATTGCATCCCCTTTTTATTTACGTAAGAACCATTCTACATATTATCCTTGAATAAAACTTGCAAAAGGCTTCTCGTTATAAAATAACGAAAAGCCTTTTTTTATTGTATAAGATGACTCATCAAACTAAACACTTCGATTTCAAGCTCAACTCGATCATCTGTTTCAATGGTGGGTTGCGGGTAATACCAGTTAATTTCGTCATCTTTATAAACACCTTTGAATTCCGCCCCATTGAATGTAAGTATAAACTGTTGGCATTCGTGAATCTGCCCTTGAAACAGTGGTTCTGCCAGTCGGAATTTTTCAATCATACATTTATCCTCCAATACATCATGCATTTTTCTTTACTGTTTTTGTCGTTTTCTTTCGCGCTGCCGGTTTCTTTTTCGTTTTATCAAGCGAGGCTTGAAGTGCAGTCATTAAATCCATCACATTTGATGGCATGTCCGGCCCTTTCTCACTCGGCGTTACCGTCATTTCGCCCGATTTCTTCTGTTCAATCAATTCCAGTAAAGCAGATCGATACTCATCGTTATATTTAGCGGCATCAAATGTCGTCGTCAATTGTTCAACCAACATAAGTGCCGTATCCAATTCTTTCTGAATAACTGATTCTGCACTTGGAATGTTCGGAACTTCCTGGACATTACGTACTTCATCTGGAAAATGAATTGTTTCCATCAGCAATGTGTCGCCGTAAACACGAACGACAGCTAGTTGTTCTTTTGAACGAATGACAATTTTGGCTACCCCTATTTTACCGGAATCCCCGAGAGCTTTTCGCAACAATGCATATGCTTTTCCCCCGCCGCTATCCGGGGCCATAAAATAACTCCGTTCAAAGTAGATGGGATCGATTTCTTCTAACTTCACGAATTCGATAATTTCTACAGCCTTGTCTTCATTTTCTTTTTTCAGTTGCTCCAATTCTTCTTGATCTAGAACGACGAATTTATTTTTCGTGTACTCATATGCTTTGACAATTTCCTCATTTTTAACTTCTTTATCGCATATCGGACAAACCTTTTGATAATTCACTGGCGTATTGCATTCTTTGTGTAATTGGCGGAGTTTAACATCTTTATTTTCGGTCGCCGCATGAAGCTTCACTGGGATATTCACCAATCCAAAGCTGATACTGCCTTTCCAAACTGTATGCATTTGCTACTCACCCGCTTTTTGGCTTATTATGTGTGCCATGATTAAATTTATGTATAAGAAATAAATTTAATCGAATCCTAAGAAAAACGAGGAAGAGGTTCAGAACGATGAAACCGATGCTTTTAACGTCAGCAAATGAGATTCCAGTTGGCAATGAGTGGATTTATGAAGTAAAATACGACGGTTTTCGTTGTATTTTAATTTGGGATGATAAATCACCAACTTTCATTAGTAGAAATGGCAACGACCTTACTCATCTGTTTCCCGAAATCATTCAGTTTTACACTTCCATTTATGAACAAGTAGCTCCTTTTCTTCCGATAACTGCAGATGGTGAATTAGTACATTTAATCAATGAGTTTAAAAGTGATTTTTCAATCGTTCAATCACGCGGCAGAATGCGAAATGAAAAAGTTATTTCGAAACATGTTGAAAAACATCCATGCAGTTATATTATGTTCGATCTTCTTCGTATTAAAGGAAAGGATTTGACGAATTCACCTTTATCGACTCGAAAGGCGGAACTCCATAGGATTTTTCAATCAACCGGAAACATTCAAGTCATCGCTGTTTACGAAGATGCGGATCTAGTGTGGAATATAGCACAAGTAAATAACTCGGAAGGTATCGTTGCGAAAAGAAAAACAAGTGACTGGATGGGTGGACAGCGAACAAATCAATGGCTAAAGATTAAAAATTGGAAGTACGTAACCGTTGTTCTGACGAAATATAATCAAGAAAACGGCTATTTTCACGGTTCTGTCTACCAGATGGAAAGTTTGGTAGAGATTACTGTTTTTAGATACGGCTTTACGGACGAAGAAAGACAGACTTTAGTCGACTTTATTCAAAAAAAAGGCACGAAGGTAGCGCAAGATAATTGGGAATTGTCCCCATTCATTTGCGTTGATGTTGCCTGCATCGATTTTGACGGAAAAAAGCTGAGAGAGCCACGATTTCATAAATTCAATTTTGATATTAATCCGGGACAAGTGAACTGGCGAGAAATGCAAAAGCAACTTCATCCCATACCGCCGTCTATTCAAATAACGCACCCCGATAAGCCTATTTGGCCAGCCATCGACATTAAAAAAGATGATTATTTATATTACTTGCAGCAGATAGCTCCTCATCTTCTTCCTTTTCTACATGACCGTCATTTGACAGCAATACGTTTTCCACACGGTGTACCAGGAGAAAGTTTTTATCAGAAAAACGCACCCGATTATACACCTGACTTTATTGCTACAAAACAGCATGAAGATATTCGTTATATCGTTTGCAATGACCTTCAATCTTTATTGTGGTTGGGAAATCAGCTTGCGCTCGAATTTCATGTCCCGTTTCAAACAACGAATACGAATTGTCCAACTGAAGTTGTATTCGACCTTGACCCTCCATCAGTCAGTGCATTTTCATTGGCGATTGAGGCAGCTTTAAACATGAAAGCCATATTCGATCAATTCAATCTTCAATCCTTTGTTAAAACATCCGGTGGCAAAGGAATACAAGTGTATATTCCATTGCCAAAAGACGTTTTCACTTATGAAGATACGCGGATATTCACAGAATTTGTCTGTCGTTTTTTATGCGAACAGAAGCCGCAATCGTTCACAATCGAACGGCTAAAGAAAAATCGGCATAACAAATTGTACTTGGACTATGTTCAACATGCTGAAGGAAAAACGATTATCGCTCCGTATTCCCCTAGAGGCAATGAGCAAGGACTTATCGCGACGCCATTATACTGGGAGGAGGTGACTGACAAATTACGGCCAACTTTATTTCCAATGCCAGTCGTGTTAGAACGAATTAAAAACCAAGGCGATCCCTTTAAAAACTTTCGAGAGATTGGAGAAGAGCAAAAATTTGAAGTGGTCCTTAATCAGTTAAGAGATTTGATGAAGTAAAAAAGAAGTCTTTCAACGAACTACTGAAAGACTTCCACTTCGATTTAATTATCGGACTTTAATAATTCAATAAAACGATCACCAAGTTCACTTGTTGAAGCTGTTCCACCCAAATCGGGCGTCAAGCTATCCTTTTCGGTCAAAATTAGCTCGAGGGTTGACAGAATACGCCTTCCCCATTGCTCTTCCCCGAAAAAGTCCATCATCTGACTTACCGACCAAATTGCAGCAAGTGGATTCGCAATACCTTTTCCGGCAATATCCGGAGCAGAACCATGAACAGGCTCAAACATCGAAGGATATTTTCGTTCAGGATTTACATTCGCCCCCGTCGCTAGTCCCATCCCGCCTGTTATCGCCGCACCGATATCGGTTAAAATGTCTCCAAATAAATTGGATGTGACGACAACTTCAAAACGTTCGGGTTCCGCAACAAAATATAAACTTGCTGCATCCACTAAGTAAGAATAAGTTTGCACATCTGGATACTCCAAGCCGACTTCTTCAAAAACTTCATCCCAAAAAACCATCGAATAATTCAACGCATTCGCTTTACTAATGCTCGTCAATGTTCGATTAGACTTGCGAGCTTCTTCATAAGCATAGCGAATGATGCGCTCCGTACCTTTACGAGAAAAGACGCCTGTTTGCAGTACGACTTCTTCAGGCTTCCCTTTAAATAACCAATCTCCCGCCCCCGCGTACTCACCTTCACTATTTTCACGAATGACAAGGAAGTCAATTTCTTTTCGCGTTTTGTCTTTTAACGGCGTCAATGTCGGATTTAGAAGCGTAATCGGACGAATGTTTACGTATTGGTCAAATTCTTTTCGAATACGAAGCAGCAAATCCCATAAAGAAATGTGATCAGGAACTCCGGGATACCCAACAGCTCCAAGATAAATGGCATCAAAAGATTTTAATTGTTCGATACCATCGTCTGCCATCATTTTCCCTGTTTCTAAATAATATTCGCAACCCCACGGAAATTCAGTGAACTCGAAAGCAATTGTCGGATCAAGCTTTTCAATCGCCTTTAAAACTTTCGTGCCTTCTGCAACAACTTCCGGGCCTATCCCATCTCCAGGTATAAGCGCGATTTTAAATAGTTTCATCATTTCCACCTATTTTCTATGTATTTATATTGAATCGTAATTTAAGCTTACATGAATTCATTATGCAATTGTAAAAAATGTAGTTGTAAGATGGTTCATTTCCTTTTCTTACGGGTATTTGATGACTAGCAGGTTGTAGAGTTTTTGCTTGGAAGGAGATCAATATGTTTGGACTTTCTGATATACTCTCATTAATCATTTCAGCATTTATTATTCTACCTGTTGTTACATTCATTAGGGAAGCTGGTTATTTTGTAATCAGCGGGATTTTTGGTGTTAAAAATCCAAGATTGACGATTGGTTCGGGTCCGCGCGTATATAAAAAATGGATGTTTGATATTAGAAAACATTATCATCTTTATAGTTGGTTTTCTTATGACGAGTTAAAAAACACGAGCAAGTTAGCCTATATAGCGATTTATGCTGGTCCGATTCTCATTAACATGTCTCTTGCATTAACTTTAAATGCCCTGCTAGCCAACGGTTATCTCCAGGATTACAAAACATTTTTTGATCGATTTGTTTTTTATGCGTTCTATTATGTCCTTTTCGATATCGTTCCTATGTTTACGGTGAATGGAAAACCCAATAACGGAATGATTATTTACGAAATGATACGTTATGGAAGACGAACGGATAATAATAGCGAACCATTTATTCCTTCAACGACGAAAGTAGAAGAAGAATACCAGGCGGATATGGAGGAAATAAAAGAGCTTGAAAAGGAAATGGAATTGAAGAAACAGGAATTCATTGAAGAAATAGAGGAATTGGAAAGAGTGAAAGATGATGAATTAAAGAAATAAAGCTACTGAAATGCTACATGATAATTAAATTGGGTGGCACTCTATATACAAAGGAGTTGCTTTCATGTCAATTACAGATTTATCAATTAGACTTTTAGTCGCTTTTCTAACCTTGTTGGTGGGAAATATAGCGATGAAAACCTTAGAAAGTATAATGTTGATCAGAAATCACTAAAGCAGGAACTAAAAACGGTTGGGGTTACTTCTGTGTCTGATGTTTTTTATGCGCAAATGCAAAAAGATGGAACAATGTATGTGGCGAAAAATAATAGTGAAAATGGAGTAGCGACGCAACAAAAAGGAACCTCTTAATAAACGGTTCCTTATCGTTTATATTGTGCCCCTATCAATTTGTTCTTTCAATATTCGGATATTTGTCAATACACTTGCAGACATTTCTAGCGCAGCGTCTATGGCCTTTCCTTTTTCTTTCCCTAATTGTTGCGTAATATCGTTGAATAGTAAATCCATTTCATCAAAAATTGATGAAGATGCAATATTATAAAGACGTATATTTGAATATTTATTTGGTGCGAAAATAGCTGTGTCAATATAGGATTTAAAATTTCTTAACATGTCAGGAAGTCCGGCCATTAGCCGTTCCATCGCAATCCTCAGACCTTCAATTATATCTTCCATCTCTTCAATAGGCCGTCTTGCTTCTTTAGCAGCCCGTTTTACTTTTTCGTCATAATTAGTAAATATGCTCCAAAATAGACTCACTGGATTTCCGAAGATTGCTATATTTGTAGCAGCTTTAATCGCTAAAATTGCCGACTCCAAAAGCCCTTCAATTGCTCTAAGCGCACTTCTAATAATGACGATCAATGGCATCAGAACCGCCTTCGATTTATTCTTGAGTATGGCATGTACGATACCGACATGTAACTCTTTTAGCTTCATTCTATTGTCTAAGTAAGGGGAATCTTTAAGAGACACCCTAACTTTCTCTTGACTACTTGCTATAATATCAATCGAATTCGACTCTTTCTCAATATATCTCGCAGAACTTTGGTCAACTGAACTAAATACTTCTGCAATGGTACTAATTTGTTCGCCGTACATGGTTAATTGGCTGTCAACTTTCACTTTATTGTCTTGAATAATCGTATAATGTGCATCGAGTTCTCCTACTATTGCATCTACAAAGTCATGTTTTTTACTTTTAAATATGTCAGGTATCTCATTTCGGATAATATTTTGTGCACCCCGAGCAAGCTCGTTAACATCGTATCTAAGATTCATTAGAAATTCTTTAGCGGGCGCAAAAATGCTTTCAACACTAATATCCGTAGATGTAATATGTTCAATAACTTCTGCGGGTTTCGAATTAAGAATGTTGTTTAAAAACCTGCATTTTACTTCTGCAGTATTTAACAGTTCAACAAGCTTGTCAATGTACGATTTCATAATGTAACCGGTTGTCGTAATTCCTTTGAAAATCGGGTCGCCGGCTAGGTCTTCGAACAGCATTTGAAACATTTCCTGTAGTTGGGTGATGCGATGATCGAACTTGGCACTTTCATCTCGCACAATACGAACGGAATTCTCTACATAACCAGAAGCAATTTGCACGCGGCCCTTCACTTCAGACTTTATGCCTCTCGCCAGCTGACGCAAACTTTCCTCGTTAATTTGGATTTGCGTTGACTGACCGCCGTAAAGAGGTGCACCTGTCCAAATATTCGTCACAATATGATCATCGGCACCTACGTAAATATAGCCGTGGCCTGGTTCTCCTTTTTTGCCTATTTCTATTTTAAATTCACCGTCTATTTTTGCTTCCGGATACCCTTTATGGTTTGAAATAATCTCCGAAAACTTGGATACACCATTGTTAATGGCAAATACGTTTCCCGGTATGCGGTCGCTGTATCTCAAAGCATCCTGGGATGCCGTTAAAACGTCATATTTACTATAGTAATTTGTTATATTGGAATACTTTTTCGTTGAATCCATCATTCCACCCGGAAGTATCGCTGGATTAAGCGTTACTACTTTAACATGTGGATTTTCAATACCCACGGCATTTGCGTTTGCGCCGGCTAGAGAATTTCCTGTGACGGATGAAACCTCTCCAAACCTATCTGTTACATCTTTAAAATACTCTTTTGCAGCAATCATCTGGGCAGGTTCTACGTGACTTGGAAGTTGTGTATTTGTTTTCATCCAATCTCCGATGAGTTGATCACTTCCAACATAAACGACGGATAGCTCGTCGGTTTCCACATTTTTCACAGCCATAGCGTCAAGTCCGGTGAAAGTATCATATTCAGTGTCTATGACCTCATAATTCTTTCCATTAACGATTTCCACGTGACCAACATCATAATACTTATACGCATGGTATCCAGCTAACTGAACTAAATCCTTATCATTCGTACTCGCAGCACTGGAATTGTCAACAGTAGCATTCATACGTAACACCCCCTCTATTCCTTAATAATTCTTTCCGGTGAAAAATGACCCAATGTATTTTCTTTCGCGCCTATTCCACTTTTCGGGTCTATTAAGTTGTCATTTAGCATCACCGAATAGGAACCTTTTGGAATACCTTGCATTTCCCTGATTTCAGTGATAACTTTTTCGTGGATTACTTCATCCGGCTCAGTGTTTGCATCCTTCATATAAAATTCAATTCCTACAGCTACATTATCGGGATCATAATTATTGTTTTCCTCGAAAAATATTTTTAATTCTTTCCTTGTTAGTTCTGGGCTATTTATATACGTTTCAAATAACTCTTTAAACACATCACCAAAGGGAGTAATAAAATAGTAAGGAGTTGAAAAACCTGTTCCCATGACGTTTTCAATAGCTTTTATTGGAGTTCCTACAACAGGATACTCTAGTGTAAGATTTTCAAGATATTGGTTTAGCTTGGTAAACTCCTCATCAAAAGCCATGGCATATAAACCGCCTTTGATGGCATTTTCAACTTGCCCTTCTTGGGACCAAACGCTATCTATATTTATTTCTTTATTTTTCACATCAACCGGTACAATCGCAAATGTGTAGAAATGAGGTTCACCAACCGATTCAACAAACACAGATACCCCATCAGCTGCGCTGACGAAATTATGGATTATCACATCTGTTTTGTAATTCTTCATAAAAAAATTTTGAACTGCTTGCTCGACCTGTGCACGATTTTCTTCTGCTATTTCACCTGTTTCTTTACGGCTCCCCCGGAGTGTATATCCTACTCCGCCATATTCTTGTATTCTTACAAAGTTCTTTGTTTCATAAGCATTTCCCGAATCTAAATCGCGAGTATTGCATCCCACCAAAAGAAATGATATTCCAACAATAAGCAGAATAAATGTTTTTAATTTCATCTGAAAATAACCTTCTTTTTCACTCTTTAATAATCTTCTCTTTATCCGTTCTTAACGTATTATCTTTCGTTCCAATGCCTCTTCGTTTATCGACTAGATTATCATTTAATAGGATTGTATATTCTCCCCGTGGAATTCCATCCAATTCATTAAGATCAGATACAATCATGTTGAATAATTCATTATCTGGTTCGGCAGTAGCCTCTTCCATAAATAAATAAACAGTGATGATTGCATATTTCGTGTCGAATTCATTGTGGTGGAAGTATGACATGATATCTTCTTTGGATATGTTCGGATCTTCCAAATACATGTCTAAGATCGTCTCGAAAGTGTCTCCAACTGTACTCATATAATAGTAGGGTGTCGCGAACCCATCGGCTCTAACATTTTCAATCACTTCAATTGGTCTGCCAACCACGGGATAATTTTGGACGAGCTTATTAAAGTACTCATCTAACTTCTGGAACTGTTGATCAAAAGCCATTGCATAAAGGCCGCTTTGTATTGCATTTTCAACTTGTCCTTCTTGAGACCAAACGCTATCCGTTACCACTTCTTTATTTTTCACATCAACTGGAACAATGGCAAATGTGTAGAAGTGCGGTTCCCCAACTGACTCAACAAACACAGAAACCCCATCAGCTGCGCTGACGATATTATGGATAGTCACATCTGTTTTGTAGTTTTCCTCAAAAAAACCTTGAACTGCTGTTTCAATTTCAGCACGATTGTCTTTCGCAATTTCACCTGTTTCTTTTAGACTACCCCGAAGTTCAAACCCTTCGCCTTTATAGTCTTGAATCCTGACAAAGTTTTCTTTTTCATATGCATTTTGTTCATCTAGACTCCCCGGTTCACCGCTGTTCGTATTCCCCATTCCGACACAGCCCCCCAACAAAAATAATAGTCCAACTAATAAATAATAAATTTTATTCATTAAGGCAGAGCCTCCTCTTTCATTTAAACAAACAACAAATAGCTACTTCTATTAATTGTAATGTTATTGGAAGCTTTTGTGAAATAAAAATGAACTATAATTCCGCATTTTCTAAAAATGGTAGTTAGAGCACAGTCATTTTTATTGGTACATAATCCCTATCAAAATAATTAAGAAGGTAAATAATCATCTTCTACCGAAAACAAAATTATAAAAATGGATGACAAGTGATTAGTATACTTGTCATCCATTTATTTACCTAATTCCAGTCCCTTCAAATGTGTTTCCACCCTCAATTGTGCCTGAATCGAATCCTTTATAAAACCAATTTTTCCGTTGTTTGGATGTCCCATGGGTGAAACTCTCAGGAACAACATATCCCTGGGCGCGTTTTTGAATTGTGTCATCGCCGACTGCGCTCGCGGCCGTCAACGCTTCTTCCAAATCCCCTTCCTCCAATAAATTCATGCCCTGTGCATGATGAGCCCATACGCCGGCATAATAATCGGCTTGGAGTTCAAGCATTACGGAATACTCGTTGAACTCCTCTTGACTCAAACGCTGTCGCAATTCGTTAACTTTACCGCTTGTCCCAAGCAAGGTTTGAACATGATGACCCACTTCATGAGCAATTACATAAGCCATCGCGAAATCGCCCGGAGCTTGAAACTTGTTCTGCAGTTCCTGATAGAAACTCAGATCTATGTACAATTTCTGATCGCCAGGACAATAAAACGGACCGACTGCTGAACCCGCAACACCGCAAGCGGATTGAACACTATCCGAATATAAAACGAGTTTCGGCTCTTTGTACGTCATGCCTTTTTCAGCAAAAATATTTGCCCACACTTCCTCGGTATCTGCCAGCACGACTGATACGAACTCCACCAACTCCTTTTCTCCCTCTGTTTCTTCATACGCTACATTTTGATCCGTACCCGCCCCGCCTAGATTATTTAAAATCTCACCCGGATTTCCGCCCATGAATGTTATGATAAGAACGATAATCAGTCCGCCGATTCCGCCGCCTACGAGTGTCTTACCGCCCATGCCTCTTCTGTCCTCAACATTAGTGCTTCCTCTTCTACCTTTATATTTCATTATTATTATCCCTCCAAAAACTACTTCGGATTTCAGTACTCATGGTATACCCATTTTCTTGAAAATTAGTGCATTTTTTGAGGACATAAAAATAAGTTTTACTATTACAAGCAAGGGAATAATTAAAAACGATTTAATCCAATTTAAGGAGGAAAAAAATGAGGAACCTCTTAAAACTAGTAACTATCGGAATCATCGCGGGCATCGTGCTGGCAGGCTTTATGAAAACCATCCATCTTCTCACCGGCAATCAAGCCTATATACTCCTGTTCAATATGGATTACATACCATTATTAAAAGTGTTGCCACCGCTAACTATAATTGTCCTTACTTTTCATTTCCTCTTCTGTATCATTAGTGTCGTAGCACTATTTCACATTTTGAAAACGGTTCATCTTGAACGACGCGTTTCAATCTATTTGACTGTTTATACTGGCGGAGCAGCCGTTCTTTTCTTCTTGACCGCCTTAACTGAAAAACCGCCTGTGGTCACAGATGTATTCGCTTGGCTTTATTGGACAATTGGTCACGCAATCTACAGTTTGACTGTTGGTTATCTCATTAAGTACTGGCAATGACTTTTGCGAGTACTTTTAACTCTCTGTTCCATTCTTTCCCATAATCTATTGGCGTCTCTGATATAATATGGTTAAACACTTATACCCAGGAGAGATTTAATGGCCATACAAAAGTCGAATCTATTCTTCGTTTCGCTACTAAGCTTATTCCTGTTAGGGGCATGCTCGGACGAGTCCGTTGCAACTAAAGATGTGCAACCAACAGCTGCCGAACAAAAGTTGGAGAAGGAATTCGAAACAGCTGTAAAAGATTCAAATGCAGAGTTAGCACAAGAGCCAATTAAACTGACAAGCTATGCAGAGGAAGTTGGAGCTAAGTTATTACAACCGACCTACGAAAGTTTTGCTGTTAATGGATTGGTAACAATTGAAGGGACAATTGAGCAACATGAACAATTAAAAGAAAACTATGTTTGGATTCGGATTAACTTCAGTGGAGATACACTTTCTAGCAATTCACTAGAATACTATACGCCAATAATAGACGGGAAATTTAAACAAGAGACAACGCTTTTTAATGGAGAAGGAGACTATTACGTAACTGTACTTCTTCCCAGTAAAGACCAGGATAATTATTACTACGATTTGGCGAGATTCAATGTTTTCAATGTAAACCCAACTATCCATCGTGACATCACTTATAGTATCTCTGCGCTAGATGCAAATTTGGCTATTCAAGATCCTGATAGTGGATATGTCATAAGGAATAAAGTATTCAAGCTTAAAGGAAAAGTCGATACGATTATTGAAAATCGAAATGAAGTAATGATTGAACTCAAAAAAGACGGAGAAACTTGGAAGCATGTTATTCCTGTCAAGAATAATCAATTCACTTATGACATCCCCTTATTTTTTGGAAAAGGAGTTCATGAATTAAAAATCTATATTCCTGACAAGGAGAGGGATGGTTATTTTCAGGAAGGAACCGCCATTTATATCGACAATGAGTCGGATTTTATCGCGAAGCCAATTACCTACATGAAAGAATATGAAGAACGGGGGATTAATCTCGATTCGCCAACGTTTGGTGGTGAAGAAACGGACCTCACCTATCATTTAAAGGGAACAATCGACAAAAATGCCCCTTTCGCAAAAGAGACAACTCATCTTTACGTTACGACTAAAAAAGATGGAGAAGAAGCACTCGATGTTATTCCGGTTACGGATTACACGTTCGAAGACGATTTCTACTTGCGTTTCGGACCGGGTACCTATGAAGTAATCGTGAGTGTTCCTGAAATCAAGGAAGAAAACAGTAGTAAATTTTATTACTATGGTGTGGCGCAATTCGAAGTTGAAAACACTGCGACTGAAGATCTGCGCGATTTACTACCTTCACGGGGAGTTCAATCAGAATCTCCAGAAATCATCGCGATAGCAAATGAATTGATAAAGGATACAATGTCAGATCGGGAAAAAGCAAAAGCAGTTTATGAATATACAGCAAAAACAATATCCTATGATGTGAAGAAATTGAAAAATGACGAATTTGATTGGGACGATAGTGCACTAAAAGTACTCAATTTGAAAACTGGAGTTTGTCAAGATTATGCCTATCTTGCCATCGCATTGCTCCGTGCCGGCGATATGGAAGCTAGGTATGTAACAGGACATGCAGGGGCCGGATTTAGTCGTGCACGCCACGCATGGGTCGAAGTGATGGTAGATGGTGAATGGCTAACAATGGATCCAACGTGGGGTTCGGGTTATGTAGACAACGATACATTCGTAGCAAATTATACAGAAGACTACTTCGACCCAACTGAAAAAGCATTCGAATCGCACTTTCGATTTGGCGTAGAATATTAATTACGTATATTGACATAGAGGGGACAAAATAAGAATAAACTAGGTAAGGTGGAGAAAAACGACTTGTTTCCCTCCACCTTTTCTTTATGACTTAAATATCTGAAGCCACCCCTTATACTTAAACCACATCACCATGGCAGCGCCCGTAAAAAACATGACAGCTAGAACAATCACATACCCGTATTTCCAATGTAATTCGGGTATATGATCGAAATTCATCCCATACACGCCTGCGATGAAAGTGAGCGGGATAAAGATGGACGAGATAATTGTCAAAGTCATCATAATACTGTTCATCCGATTCGAATTAATAGATAACTGACTGTCTCTTATATCAGATGTTAGTTCTCGATTTGCTTCAATGATTTCCCCGAGCCGCAACAAATGGTCGTGAATATCAGTAAAATAAGCACGCTCATTAAAAGTAAGGCCTAACCTTTCCGAATGGAGCATCCGGTATAAAAGCTCGCGCATCGGAAAAATTGTTCGTCGTAAGCGCAGTAAATCGCTGCGAACCTCAAATACATAATCCATAGACAAATGGACTGTAGATGGTGATAATTGGTCTTCAATTTCATTCAAATGATCTTCAATTTTATACAGAATCGGGAAATAATGATCAACTACTTTATCGATGATTTGATAAACTTTAAACACATGACCACGTTCCCATTTTTTTGGATTCTTTATTATTTCTTGACGTGCATGCGTCAGTTCTTGAATATCATCATAATGAAAAGTTACAATGAAATTTTCACCAAGGAACAAATTTAGTTCTTCTGCAGTTAAATCCTCATGGCATATGGAATGCAGGACAAAGAAAGCATACTCATCATAGTAATCTAGCTTAGGTCGCTGTAAACGATGCAAACAGTCTTCAATTGCAAGTGGATGAAAATTGAATATCGAATGCAACATTGATTCTTCTTCCTTAGTAGGCTGATCAAAATCCACCCAGTACCATTTGAATGACCGATTTGAAATCTCGTCCAGTGGGAAGTCGAAAATAAGGTCATCGTCTATAGTAAGTCCCATCGTCCGTATCATTGGTCGATCTTCCTTCCTGTCAACTATCGTTAGAATGCTTGTCCATTAATTGAAACCCTCCAATCACTATTTGTCAATGTTCACAAGGTTAATCATTTTATTTACGATGCTTGTTTTTCCTTATAAAAATTTCTCTAACTTCAATTCCCATAAAAAAACTACTTCCTAATTCCTCGGAAGTAGTCAAACTGAGGCTTTATGCCAGAAACTTCAACATCTTTTCGGCTGCACTTTTTCCTTGCTGGACACAATCCGGAATGCCTACACCTTCATAACCCGCGCCGCAAAGGAAGACACCAGGTTTTTGGGTTACTAAGTTCTCCCTCAACTTTTTCAATTGTTCAATATGGTTTACAGGATACTGCGGCATCGAATGCTTCGCTCGAGTGATTACATGGGAATTTGGCGTGGCGGCGATGCCCATAATATTTTTTAAATCTTTTAGTACTTTGGCTAATAACTCCTCATCGGACCATTTAACCCATTGTTGATCTTTTTCCCGGCCAACATAACATCTAAATAGCAACTTGTTTTCAGGTGCCGCATGTAACCATTTGGAAGAAGACCAAGTACAAGCCGTGAGTACTGTACCTTCTTTCGCAGGGATGAGAAAACCGGTCCCATTCAAAGGAAATGAAATATCTTCTTTATCGAATGTCAATGCGATGTTTGCAACCGAAACATAGTTAATCTTCTTAAGCCAGTCGATGGATTTCACATCAGGTAAAAGAGAGGCTGCTTGTTGAGTTGGCAATGCCAAGACAAGACCATCCAATTGAAGTAAAGTATTGTCATCCAAGCGAACATCATAGCCATTTTCGATTTTGACGACTTCGGTTACTCCCTGCCCATTAATAATTCGAATTGACTTTAACTCTTCTGTTAATCGTTCAATTAATGTCGACATGCCATTTTTATAGGTCAAAAACATACTTTTAGTCGCGGTATTGGGCGTATTTGAAATGGGCGCATTTTTCTTCCCTGCGGCCATTCCCACTATAAGACTCCGATGCTTTTGTTCCATTTCGAAAAAGTTCGGGAAAGTCGCTTTAAGGCTAAGTGTCTGCGTATCGCCTGCATTGATTCCGCCAAGCAATGGTTCTGTGATATTCTCCAAAACTTCCTTTCCAAGTCGACGTTGGATGAAATGGCCAAGAGATTCATCGTCTAAATTTCTCTTCTTGGGAAGCAGCAAATCAAAAGCTGCCCGCAACTTTCCAAAAGGAGAGATTAATCCTGTTTTCATGAACGGCGTCAATTTTGTTGGAATCCCCAGCACAAGACCAAGCGGCATTTTATGCAATTTATTTTTATGATAAATATAATTCGTCCTTGCCTCCGGATTCGTACCGACCAACTCATCTTCAATTCCAAGCTCTTTTGTTAAAGAAATAATCGGCAATTTACGAGCAAGAAAAGAATCAGGTCCCTTTTCAATGATAAACCCGTTCCTGCGAAGCGTCTGAACTTTACCGCCCAACACCTTGCTTTTTTCAATTAACGTAATGTCAATCGGAATCTGCTGTTCGGCAAATAGCTTTTTCATGTAAAAAGCGGCGCTTAAACCCGTGATGCCTCCGCCGACAATAATAACTTTCCTGCTCGATTTGTCCAAAACAACTACATCCTTTCAAGAATCAGTTCAGAAACAATTACCTCAATGCTTTTGGAATATAGGCGCAGTAGGGATCGCTTTCCAAGTAGTCTCCCGTCACTGCATACGCTCGCGCTCTAGAACCGCCGCATATATTTTTAAATTCACAAACACCGCATTTCCCTTTCAACTTAGACTTATCGCGCAAGTCTTTCATGACTGGAGAGTTTTGATAGATATCCAATAGCGGCTGTTCTCGAATATTGCCGCACGCAATTGGCAGAAATCCGCTTGGATAAACAGCACCCGTATGGCTAATAAAAACAAAACCGTCGCCGTCATTTACCGGTTGAGGTGCCCTACCTAGAAAATCTGCTCGTTTGGGGCTGCGGTTCAAATGTTCAGCACTCAGACGTTTTCTCTCCTGCAAATAAACCCGTCTATAATGAGGCGCTTCGGTCGTCTTCACCCCGTAAGGCATTTTTTGTTGGATTTGAAAAAGCCATTTCATCACTTCTTCATGTTCTTCCGCGCTCACCATATCCTTTTGCATTCCCCTTCCCGTTGGTACAAGGAAAAACGTGCTCCAAAGAACAGCGCCCATCTCTTTCACTTTTTCAGCTATCGCCTCGAGATCGTGAAGATTATATTTCGAGATGGTCGTATTTACTTGAATAGGAATTTCCGCTTCCTTCAAAAATTCAATGCCTTTCATAGTTCTATCGAAAGATCCGCGCGTCCCTCGAAAATGATCATGAATTTCTGCACACGAACCATCCAAACTGAATGCCCAACGCGACAACCCGACTTCCTTAGCTTTTTGAATGGCATTACGGGTTACTTTTGGCGTAGCACTAGGCGTCATCGATACAGGAAGACCTTTTTCCTCAATCGAATACTTCGCAAGTTTAAAAAGATCCGGACGCATTAAAGGATCTCCCCCAGTAAATACGAATAGAGGATTATCCATTTCTGCAATCTGATCAATCAGGTCTTTCCCTTCCTCAAATGATAATTGATACGGATCGGCTGTATATTGCGCCTCCGCCCGACAATGCAAACACTTCAATGCACACGCGCGAGTCACTTCCCATATAACGATAAATGGGTGCACGTTAAAATCTCTTTCCTCATTTAAATTATGCATATTAAACACTCCTCTTATTTTGGAATGATAGTAGTAACTAACACCTTCCATATAAGAATAGTAATTAATCGACTATGCAGCTGTGATAAGCATCACTATAGGAACAACGTATTGTGTCAGTAATATTAACGTTTAAGGAAATACCATTCGGGAACAGTTTAGTAGATTACTTATTATTCGAATGGAGGAATCAACTTGACTGAAAACCGCAATGTAAATGAGACGAGTAAAGATGAGCAGTTGGAAACTTTTCGTTCTTATGACAAAGATGAAAAGCTAACGACAAATCAAGGGCTCCGAGTCTCTGAAGATGAGCATTCATTAAAATCTGGTGTTAGAGGGCCAACCCTACTGGAAGATTTTCATTTACGTGAAAAAATCATGCATTTTGACCATGAAAGAATTCCGGAACGAGTTGTTCATGCGAGAGGATACGCAGCCCACGGGGAATTCGAATTATACGAATCAATGAAGGACTATACGAAAGCGAAATTCCTTCAAGAACCGGGTTCTAAAGTTCCGGTATTTACTCGATTCTCTGCAGTTACAGGAAATCGTGGCTCTGCAAATACCGTGCGAGACGTACGCGGTTTTGCAGTGAAATTTTATACGGAAGAAGGAAATTATGACCTAGTCGGAAACAATATGCCGGTTTTTCACATTCAAGACGCGATTAAATTTCCGGATCTCATACATGCAGTAAAACCGGAACCGCATAATGAAATGCCGCAAGCTGCGTCTGCACATGATACTTTTTGGGATTTTGTTGCTAATAACCAGGAATCTGCACATATGGTCATGTGGCATATGTCCGATCGCGCAATCCCCCGAAGCTATAGAATGATGGAAGGATTCGGTGTGCATACATTCCGTTTGGTAAACGAAGAAGGAAAAGCGCATTTCGTTAAATTTCATTGGAAACCTAAACTCGGCGTCCATTCCCTTGTCTGGGATGAAGCGCAGAAATTAAACGGTAAAGATCCTGATTTCCACCGCCGTGATTTATGGGATTCGATAAATCAAGGAAATTTTGCTGAATTTGATCTTGGCGTTCAACTTATTGAAGAGAAAGATGAGTTCATGTTTGATTTTGATATTTTAGATCCGACAAAAATATGGCCTGAAGAACAAATACCCGTAAAATTAATCGGGAAAATGACATTGAACCGCAATGTCGACAATGTTTTTGCGGAAACAGAGCAAGTTGCCTTTCATCCAGGTAATGTTGTTCCGGGAATTGATTTTACGAATGATCCACTTTTACAAGGTCGACTCTTTTCCTATACAGATACTCAACTGATTCGTCTCGGCGGCCCGAACTTTCATGAACTGCCGATCAATCGTCCTGTATGTCCATTTCATAATAACCAACGCGATGGGTACGGCAGACAAACGATCAACGTTGGACAAGTGAGTTACCATAAAAATTCGTTGGCAGATAATACGCCCGAAACCTCAACAGAAGATGAAGGCGGCTATGTCCATTACCAAGAAAAAATAGATGGCAGAAAAATTCAAGCGCGCAGTGATTCATTCAAAGATCACTTTTCCCAAGCCCGTCTTTTTTGGAACAGCATGACACCGCCTGAAAAACAACATATTATAGATGCCTTCAGTTTTGAAGTCGGGAAAGTGAAAAATAAAGATGTTAAACAGCAAGTCGTTGATATGTTTGCCAATGTTGAACGAGCATTTGCTACAACAATTGCGGATGCAGTCGGCGTTAATCCGCCGGCAGCTGTCGAAGAATCAAAAGTAACTGAAACTTCACCAGCATTAAGCCAGGAAGCGACAGCAAAGCTCCCAAATACGCGTAAAATTGCTGTGTTAATCGGCAACAATTTCGACGAAGATGAAGTGAAATCAGTTGTTGATGCGTTATTAGGCGCAGGTATGATTGTTGATATTGTTAGTGAAAAACTAGGTGAGGTTCACAGCAACGATCAATTAACTATCGAAGTGAATGAAACATTCTTAACGGTCCATTCAGTCTTATATGACGGTTTATATGTTGTCGGAGGCGAAGCGAATAATCCGAAAAAATTTAAAAATGACATGGCTGATTTTATTAATGAAGCATTCCGTCATTACAAACCAATCGGCATCGCAACAACCGCCAAACAAATATTTTCGTCATCTGAAGCAGAACCAGGAATTGTTGTCGCGGATGAAACCGATAATTTCAATGAAGATTTCATTGCGGCAGTAGCAGCCCATAGACATTGGAATCGTGAAATCGTTAAATGATATTGAAACATAAAGAGCATCAGCCCAAAAATACTGGCTGATGCTTTTTTATGGATAACAACAGTAGGTCAGCGCTTTTCTTAATTGTTGTTCTACCAGTTTTCTTGTCGATCTTCGGTATTACGTTGATTCCTTCGAGAAGAAGTGTTGCGACTTCTGTTAGACCAATTCGGTTTATTACGGGGATCCTGAGACATTAAGTTTTCTAATCCCGAGCGATCAGTACTTCTCTTCACTTTTTGTATTTCATCTTCAAAAAATAGCGACATGTTGTCCCCCTCCTTTCTAGCTTATTGAGAGAAAGAAGATTGAGTTTACAAGTAACTTAACCTTATAGGACAATCCCTCCTCTCCCTTTAAGGTACGCCGTTGTTCCAAGGGCGGGGGGGACAAGTGCTTTGATGCCCAATAGCGTTGCACGGAGGTACAACGCATTGTCAGATTCTCCGCACCTAATTTGGTACTAATAGAACAGGTCTAATCATATTCTTAATAAAGAAAAACAATAAGAAGGAGTGTAAAGTTAGTTGATAAAAGTTAAGGTTAGTTTAAGGCCCATTGTAAATAAGGTGAACTTACCCACTGTTTTGAAAACAACTATACTTCCGGGTGACTCAATTGAAACATTGTTTATTGCAACCCAGATAGGAGAAATCTTTTACATACGAAGCGGAGTGATAAAAACGTTTTTAGATATTCGCTCGCGAATCATAAAACTAGGCGGTTCTGGTGGATATGATGAACGGGGATTGTTAGGTTTAGCGTTTCATCCCGACTTTTATCATAACGGTTTGTTTTATCTTCATTATTCAGTAGCTGGCACGCAAGGTCCAGGTGCTCTTCCTGAACCTTTTGAGCCTAACCCGTGTGATCCCAGAACTTTAAACCTCAAGTGGATAAATAGAGAAACCGAATATGATCATATTGATACAGTAGAAGAATGGATTTTACAATCAAATGGCGGGCCTCAAAAACGACGGACATTACTTAACTTAAGAAGACCATTTATGAATCATAATGGTGTTAATAGCTTAAACTTTTCACCTGAAACAGGAAGACTTGTTTTAACAACCGGAGATGGTGGATCAGGCTATGATCCATTTAATTTAAGTCAGAACGATATCGAAATAGCCGGCAAGATAATTGAAATTGATGTAGTTATGAATACACTCACCCATAATCCACCCGTAGTCACACGTTTTGATGAACTTCCAGCACCTATTCAGGAATCCCTTACGGTCATTGCCAAAGGCGTTCGAAATATACCCGGCATTTCATATCAAAGATTTTATAATCAGTATATCAAATATGTGGGAAATGTCGGCCAGGATTTGGTAGAGTCAATTTTTTCATTCGTTCATTATAAACCAATACCGGTTACCCAGCTTATTCAAAATTCTATAATGCAACCTGAACCTGACCAAGAAGAATTTATTAACTTTGGCTGGCGAGGATGGGAAGGTGATTTTCCTACTTCGATTATAAGGAGCTGCTCCGCAAATCCGACTTTGGATGAGAAAACGATTGCCTATTACAATGAAGCAGTAAAAACTTTACCGGGGCGTCTTCAGCCTTTAACTAGTTATTTTCATCAAGACCCGAGGCCTGATAAGTTTGAAGGTACTGCACTTACAGGCGTGCAAGCCTATATGGGGAATGAAATCCCTGGTTTAACAGGTAACGTTGTGTTTACCGATTTTGCTCGGAATGATGAATCGGGGTCTCCTGGTAGAGGGGTTTTAGCTTATAGTAGGGTAAGAACAGATGGTAAACCAAATGATTTTAGTGTTATTCAAACCGATTATAACTTTGGGTCTGGGTCATCTTATTATGTTAGTTTAGGAACGAATCTGGATCAAACCAAACTCTATATAGGTGTTTATGGCTCTATGAATGTCACTGAATTAAACGTAGGTACTGTTTTCGAAATTGTTCAGTGAGCCATAGGAATACCTGATTGAGTCGAAATATAAAACAAACAAGAGAGCACTCAGGCTCCCTTGTTTGTTATTTTTATATTTAAAAGCGGATATTAATAGCCGTAAGGACGGTAGTATGGATAGCGATAGTATGGTGGGTATGGTGGGTAGATTGGGAAGAATGGATAAATCGGGAAAAATGGGTACTGGTAACGTGGGCGTGGGCGTCGTCGTCGTCTTCTTCGACGTCTCCCATAACTGTCATAATCGTATTCATAGTCATCATCATCGTCTCTGTCATATCGATTATAATCAAATCGGGTCATTACTTTTTCCTCCTTTTGATTTCAGTCTAGGTTATGCTATGGAGGGATTGACAGTCTGGACATTCGCCTAACACTTTGTCGACATAAGTTTGATACCTTTTTTACCTCCCATGCATATAGTAGTGAAAAAGCAAAAAGGAGTTTTACTTTTGGAAATACCCGTTTCTGGTTTCATGTATGATTCAGATGATTTTGATCCTATGCATTCCCATCAGCTTCTTATTACTCAATGGGATGGAAGACCCGTGCCTGTTCATGTCCACGAATTTAGAGGTGTCACTTCATTTGATGTAGGACATAATCACAGATATATCGGAACTACTGAACCAGCTCCAAGTGGTGTTCCACACACTCATAGATACTTTACTTTTACATCTGTTGATGATCGACATCGACATGAGATTCGTGGAGTTACTGGTCCAGCTATTCCCCTTCCTAACGGCGGTCATTATCATGAGTTTAGTGGTTTTACTACTGTAAATGGTGCTAATCCCCATAGACACGGTTATAGCGGAAGAACAAGTTTATAAGGGTATTTTCTGACTCGCGATATTTTACTCTTATCAAACAACGATGAACAGTATCCATATACTGACAATAAAGAAGTAAAGGCCTTCCATCAGTTCAGTAAACTGATGGAAGGCCATGATTATTTAATTGGTGCGTTATTAATAAGTGATAATGCTTCGTTCACTTCAAAAATTTTACCGCGAATATCAGTAATACCAAAACTTGTTAAACGATCTGAATGCATGACTAAATATTTTTCAGCATCCTCTTTCGTTTCGAATAAGTATATCCCGCCAGCTTCCTTAGCAGCCGCATCCTCCGTCCAAATCTTCCAAACCACACCTGACTCATCATTAATACTTTCGGCTAAATCAACGAACCCCTTTGACATTTCTTCACCGAATGGACCATCCATTTTAAAATCTACCTGTAATACATATTTCATGATTACCACTCCTTTAGGTCTGAATTGTATATATAATACCACCCAGACAATAACATTACTCAAGATTGCTCTTGACATGGAGTTAGGATACAACCGATGAAATGAGGTATTTATCTTCGGCAAAAGAATTCATGATTTTCCCATTCTCGTTTCGTGTATCTTAAATGGATTTTTGCAAATAGTATAATATTAAATAAAACTTGTGCCTCAATTTCAAAGTGTTTAATAAAGGGGTAAAGTAGATGAAAATTCGGTTCGGCTATGTAGCAAATGCAGTAGGCTTATGGGATGCAAGTCCCTCAAAGACATTAACTTTCACACGGTATTCAACCCTTCCTAAAAAAGAGAGAATGGAAAGATTAAAATTTATAACAGCACAAAATTTACAGCACACAAAAAGAATTTTGTATTATAATATCGCGCATGAAATAGAAGTGTACAGATTCTCAAGCTCACTTGTCCCTTTAGCAACCCATCCGGAAGTGATGTGGGATTTCTTAACGCCATTAAAAAAAGAATGGAAAGAAATTGGAGATTTAGTTAAACATTATAAGCTTAGAGTCAGTTTTCACCCAAATCATTTTACACTTTTCTCAAGTCCAAGAAAAGAAGTCACAATGAATGCATTAATAAGTATGGACTATCATTTTAAGATGCTAGAGGCAATGAATGCCCTTGATACGGGATTAATTAATATTCATATTGGTGGAGCCTATGGGGATAAAAAACAATCATTAGACCGATTCCATCAAAACCTAAAAAAGTTGCCAAAGAAAATTAAGAAGCATATGACGCTAGAAAATGATGATAAAACATATGATATTTTGGAAACGCTCACTGCTTGTGAAAAAGAAAACATTCCGATGGTATTCGATTATCATCACTATGTGGCGAATAACGGGGAGATTGACCTCCCGCATTACTTACATCGAATATTTAAGACTTGGCGTAATACTAATATTGTACCCAAAGTCCATATTTCTTCACCAAAATCTGATCAAGCCTTTCGTTCACATGCCGACTATATTTCTTTGGACTTTGTCCTCCCCTTCTTAAAGATGGCAAAGGAGCTTAATCAGGACTTTGACATAATGATAGAAGCAAAACAAAAGAACCTTGCTATGCTGAGACTTGTAGAAGAAATAGCTGCAATTCGAGGTGTCAAACGTATTTCGAGTTCATCTGTGGAATGGTGACCGTGGAGAATCGAATAAATAAAACTGTTGAGGTGGAATAAATGACGATTGTGCGTCTTGGTTATGTCGCAATGAGTATGGAACTTAAAAATGCATCCCCGTCACAAACCATGACATTTACTCAATTCAAAAAGATCGATGACCGGGAAGCTGCCATCCGTAAATTAGAACGTATTGCACTTTCGAATTTGCACAACACATTAAGACTCTTAAAACATAATGCAGCGTCTGATATTCATTTTTATCGATTAACCTCTCGCCTAATTCCTTTAGCAAACCACGAAGAGCTTCTTGATTGGAATTATATAAAGCCATTAAAAGAGCCGCTTCGCGAGATTGGAGTTTTCACAAAAAAACATCAGATAAGAGTTGATTTTCACCCAGATCACTTTGTTCTCATTAATTCTAAGCAGAAGCATATCTTGAAAAATTCAATAAGCACCTTAAAGCTACATTATTTATTATTAAGAGCGATGGGAATTGATTCAACACACCGCTGTGTCATGCATGTTGGTGGTAATTATAAAGATACCGAAATGTCACTTGAACGTTTTGTAGATAATTGGATGGACATCCCCAAACAGATTCAAAATATGATTATGCTTGAGAATGATGATACTTCTTTCACGTTAGAAGATACACTTTATTTATGCGAAAAACTAGATATACCTCTAGTATTCGATTATCATCATCATCTTGCCCATCACCAGGATGCAAATTGGGAAAATAACTGGAATAGAGTGGTGCAGACATGGAAGCATTCTCCGCTCCCAATAAAAATGCATATATCAAGTCCTAAGAGTGATGAAGCATTTCGCCATCATTCAGATTACATAGACGTCGATATGTTTTTTAGATTCCTCAATGTAATAAAGGGGAGTATTCCACAAATTGACTGTATGATTGAGGCCAAGAGGAAAGATGAGGCGCTTTTTAAATTAATAGATGAAGTAAAAACAAGGAAAGACGTTGAAATTATTGATGGCTCTTCTTTTCTCCTAAAGTAAATGCAAACTCACTCATAAAAAAAGAGCACTAATTTCTTATTACTGGAAATTAGTGCTAACTTTTACAGTAAAACCGTTTATCAGATACACTACGACCATCATTTGAACCTCATTAAAAAAATTTCCATTACTGACCAACTTTTTTTATGGAGAGATTTCGAACAATGGTTTGACCTTTGGATCTGCAGCAATATGTTCTGGGAAAATAAACCCCATTGGATCACGTGAAATTTCTATTTCCAATTGCATGAAGCATTCGTCAACGAATTCTGAACACATATACTCTTCATCATCTCTATGCCTCCCAATACCTAAAGCTATGCGTGCAACAATCTTGGCTATCTCTTCTTTGTCATAATTTCGATTAAGTAAATTGATCGCATTGCCACACATACTCTTTATTTTTTCTTTATCAAAATCAGGACTGTCAACTACTTCATGTCGGGCTACATACATTTCTCCATTATACATTTCTTTACTATTTTCATAGTTGTAAAGGTAATGGGTTAGAGGGACCACCCTGACACCGTCATCTTCCACACTTTCTAATACAAGTACGTGCTCATTCCAACAGACTAACAAGGCTACATGACTAAATATAGAGTTTGACAGTTTTTTTATCATCTCACTGACTAAATAACGACCGCTACAAAAAAGAATATCTCCTGTCTTTATTTTATTTTTTGCCAGCTCATAAGAAACTTGGTTTATTCCATCAAATTTATTGCTCCCCATTTATAATCGCTCCTTTCATTAATATTATCTACCTAATAGGGATCTTATTAGGCCCAGTCACATAATCGCTACCACTAGGACAACATTATAAGACCAAACATATTAAAAATTCAGAGTTTTATATCCGCGGATTCCTCAATGACATATCCTATTTTAGATTCTAATTGATTGATTGGATCATGATCACGTAAATCTTCAAAATCAAGACCTGTAAGTGTTTCAATTTTTGAAATTGGTACTTGATAAGTTTTATATTCACCGTAAGCAAATTCCAAATTCTCAATAAGATTTTTTTGAGTCTGCAAATATGCAGTTGCAGATAAGTTTCCATCTTTCTTAACAATAACAGCTATTTTCCAAAACTCTGCCGGTATCTGAACTCCTCTGTAAATAATGTCGTCCATCCGGAACACTGGTCCAGTAAACACCGTCACTTTAAGATTCGAGTTTTCAGCATTGTTTAAAATGTAATTCTCCAGATCCAGCCAGTTTTTTTGATTCAGCTTACTGTGCTGAGGAGCACAATTTGTAAAATGGAACGTATCCTTATTCGCCTTTTTCGCTGAATCTCCCCAAACAGGGTCAAGTCGGCGGACAAGATGTCCTCGATCAAGCGAATTGTTTTTATATAATTCAGGACCGCACTGGTACTCTATTTCAATGCGGGAATCGAAATACCATTTGTCATTACGGCCAATCTTCATCAATTGATTGCCGTCAATATTCACCGCCGTATAATATGCCAAACGGCGTGACTTGCTCATGACAATTGAAAAATGCATATAATGGAGCACATTGCTTCCGTCTTTTAACTGAGCAATATCCTGTTCAAGATCAGACCGGAATATCGGAAGAGGAACTTCATCACCAAGAAATTTGGTGTCATAACCGGCAGAACCTTCATACCACGAATCGCTTAACTCCTCAACTACCATCTCTTCAGGTGTATGACCCTGGACTTCCCACCCCTTCACAATGTCATTCAATAACAACTTTTGATCTTCACTCAAGTTGGCGCCTCGCTCCACGACAAACTGGATAATACTGCTTATGCGAATCCCTTCATTTGCTATAAATTCAGCCCGATTCTTTGGATCTGGAACTCCTGCATGGTGGAGGGAGATTACGAACCATTCGTCATTATATACAGGTGAACCGGAGGATCCGGGCATGGTATCTGTTGAGTAGTGAATATAATCGTCAAATACATCCAAAATTTGATTCTCCCTGATAGCTACAGCTTTGGGTGCACCCGAAGGATGTTGAATAATTGATACATATTCACCAACCAACCCTTTGCCCGTTTGCGAGATGAGAGGCAAGAACCCAAAATCACTTACCTTTGTGCCATCAGCAGACACTTCCTCTATCGCGACTAAAGTGAAATCAAGCTTCTGATCCGTTATAAAGAAGCGCTCGGGCGTTAAACGGAAGCTTTTCATCGGACGTTCCTTTAAGTCAAGATCAACCTCATAGTTGAATTGTGCGACACTGGACTGAGCCGTATCGTAGTTCTCCAAAACATGGTTATTTGTAAGTAATAAAGAAGGTGATACAAGAAAGCCTGTAGCATGTCCGAGAACTCTGCCTATACGATCGCGGATTTCGATTCTACAAACAGGATTGGCTGCTTGTCGACCTGCTTCAAGATATGAAATAGGAAATAGATCATTTTGGCCAATAATACGCTCTATTGCAAGCTCATCACGTGGATTAATAATAGCTTTTCGAAGAGCGACTCGCTCAGGCGTATCTACTTCCAAAGGATTTTTTGTTTGCAGTTCACTAGCAATTCGTTCACGTTCACTAGAACGCGCGATGTAACGCTTTAATGCTTGTTGTCGTTGCAAATCTACAAGATCCATATTAAAAACTTGAGACTTTTCCAGTCGTTTAATAGACATTTTTCCCCTCCCAGTGAAGATTTACTTTGAATCTGTTCGGCTACCGCTGGTAAGACGCCTACGCTAAATTTATACACTTATTCATAGTAGAAGTTATACTTATTCTAATAGTTTAGATTATTCTAACACCTGTGGCGTGTTTTTAAAAGTTACTTTTTCAGTGTATTTCAAGAGATTTTTAAACCAATTATAATCCAATATATAACTTTAGCCATTTGAAACCTGCTTTCATCGCTTTTACCTGGTCCTTATGAGCGATAAAGGGATTGAATCAATTTGAGGTTATTGGTTTAAGAAATTCAAAAAACGTTCTGGACACTTTTCTGTCCAAAACGTTTTTCATTTTACTTTTCTATATGTACTGAATCTTCATTTCATAATTCGTGAAAACTGGTCTTCTATAATTATTCAGCTTTTTTAAAAATGCATTTTGATTTCAGTTTATTTAACAATCTGGTTAATGAGTTGTTTTAATGACGGTGTCGTTGTCAGCCTTCTTGTTCTTAAAAGAAAGAAGTAACCGCCCCCCCATCGGCAGACGTGTGGACGATTACTTTTTCCTTCTCGGCCAAATGCATTTTCCATCCAACTATTTACACAGTCGGATGATATGCAATATTGACCAGTATTGCACCCTAAGTCTACCACTTTAGGACTGAATGTTCAAACACTTTTTATTTTTTATTGTATGTCTCGTTTATATATATATATGATGAATTACCAGCAAGATCGCAATAACTCACTCCTACATGCATTTGCCGACCTATACATCTACATAATTGACATTAATTAGAGATAAAAATTGACTCAATTCTTTTTCAGTAGCATGCGTATTTAGGACTTGATACGAATAATTAGTTAAGCAACATTCACTCGTGATAGGTAAAATGTATTGCAAATAGAAAATACATTTTATTATCTCAGCCTCACTAGTGATTTTGAGCTAAAGAGAACACTTCTTTAATAAGGCTTCCGAATCGATTATTCAATTTTTTCATTATTAATTAGACTGAATAGTCAGTCCGTGATATAATGCACAGTAGGGTATACCAAAATTTCCCTCGGTTTATAGTCGATTAGCAGAACGATAAGAGCCTAATCGGAGTAGCTCCTGAAGCAAGTTTAATTATTGTAAAGGTATTGAATATAAAGTAGAAGTTATCTTGTTGATCAAATGATATAACTGTAATTTAGGAGGCAATCAAAAAAAAGAGAGAGATAAATCTCCCCCTCACAGAGTATGAAGACTGGTCCCCAGAAATTTTCAGGCATTTCTCGTAAAAATTAAGCATATACATACTGATTGTACATATACATATTGATTTTGCATATACATAATAGTAGGGCTAACTATATAAATTTTCCCCCTACAGAAACTGCATCTAGATTTCAGTTCATTTTCGGAGAATGCATGACCGCTTGTTAGCACTTCCAATTGAAAGGAGGTGAAAACCAATGACAACATACGAAATACTAAGCTTACTCCTTACACTCTCTGGTGGATGGATTGCTTTTATGTCGGTGTCGTTGTCAGTCATCTATTTCTTATCACGAAAGGAGTAACCGCCCCCCCTCGGCAAAAGTGTGGACAATTACTTCTTTCTTCTCGGCCAAATGCTTTTTGAGCCCAACCAGTTACACCGTTTTATGCTGCGTAAAGTCGACCATGATTTTGTCTTACAGTTTATTATTTTAGGACTGAGTCTAAAACACCCAGTCCTTTTTTATTGTATGCCGCGTTTATTATTATATGATGAATTGTCGTCGGAAGTGCTATACTTTGCCGCTAGATTCATTGCAAAGTCTAGATTTCTTCGTATTTAGTTATTGATCATATCATAGATTCAGCGCCCATATCAGAAGACTACGACATACTTTGTACGTCCATTCAATTATAGTATGTAGCAAGCACAACTAATAGAAACAACTATTTTAGTAATTTTCCTACCCCCAAAAACTACTTCGTTATTCGTAAAGCCATAGATGTTTTAATAAATCTGAAAGAATTAATAGATGCACTTACGTAGCAAACAAACAAACCCAGCTACCTTCACATGAGAAGATTAGCTGGGTTTCTTAATTATTGTACTTTAATTGATCTTCGTAAGGTTTCTAAAATTGGGTTCATCGCATCTGCACCTTCTATTGGATATTGAAAAGTAATCACTAGTGCCTGTTCATTAATTTCATATGCAATAAAACCTTTCATTGGATGGTCGCCGTAAAATTGTATTTTTCCTATCAAACCATTTTCTTCAACATGTGTGCTTTCCAATTCATAATTTTCTTCATATCCTTCTGCTTCAAATCTTTCTTGCATTTTGGATACAGCTTTTTCAAGATTTGTGTGTTCTATCATTTCTAATGTTATCTCATAATCATATTCGGTTGAATAAGTTATTTTGTTGTTGCTCACTTCAGGAACACCGAACGCTTCGTCAAATTGATAAGCAATACCATAGGGTTGTATATGATAATTAATAATTTTAACCTCTAAGTCCTCGCCTTCCACGTTTCTAATTACTGTTTCGGAAGAGCCTGTGTGAATCTCCATGTTAGTTTCCTGGTTTTCCCCTTGATTTTCATCATTTTCCGGAGCATCTTTTTCCACTTCTTCATGATCATTCTTATCATCGATGATTGGATTATTATTTGTTTGATTACCCTCGTTGCCTGTTGAACTCTCTCCACCTTGATGAATGATGCTGTTAGATAAGAAGTAATAGCCAAATAACAATAAAATAACCACTATTCCTAAATTTAAAGCATATTTAAAGCCTCCGAATAATTTAGTTTTGTTTTTGTAACGATTACTATCCATCGTAAATAAAATTTTATTTTCAAGTTTGCTTTTTCTCTTTTCTTCCCAAATAATATCTTTATCTAATTGTTTTAGTTGTTCATCGAAGTAAGACTTATCCATTGATTTATTTTTCATACAAAAAACCCTCCTTTAACAGTTCCTTTTCTAAAGCGGGAATTGCTCGATAAAGTGTTGTTTTAACCTTACCCTCCGACCAATTTAAGATTTCACTGGTTTCCCTGATACTAAACTCTTTTATTTTCCTGAGAATGATGACCTCGCGGTAGGAGGACTTTAACCTGCTTAACGCTTTATACAACTCAATTGAACTTTCCCTGCCTTCCAAAATATCTTCCGGCAAAGATGCAGAGTCCTTCATCGTTTGGAAAATTTCTTGAAAAATCTTTATAGGTTTTTGTTTTCTGATATGGTCTATTGTGTTGTTATGTGCAATGCTGAATAGCCAAGTTTTAGGTTTCGACTTTTTTTGAAAAGTATGGTGGTTTTTATAAGCTTTAATAAACGTATCATGGGTCAAATCTTCCGCTTGATGATAATCGTTAATCATCATCAAGATATATTTAAATATTGAATCACTATAAAGATGATACCAATTCGTAATTTCCTCCTTTGTATCTGGCAAATAACTCATCCTTCCTTGCATTTTTCTGTTCATCATTTAGACGGCTAACAATATATAAAGTCACAGTCTTATTTTTGAATGTTAACTTATAGCAAAATAGGGGTTGCTTTAGCAGCTACATCTATTAATGTCTCCACTACCAAAACATCAAATAACTGTCTCTAAGATACTCATACGTTTCAACAACGGATGAAATTCACGGACATCCAACAAGGAATAGAAAAAGGCTCACAACAATTCAACGAATTGATGAAAGCCCTTCATATTTAGGGTGATTTGACTTAAACTTATGACCAATAACAAATGATCTTTGTGTGATAAAAATTTGTTTCTTAAAACAGAAAAAAAGCTTCTCGCAAGGTTACAACAATTATGGAAAGCTTTTTCAACATCTTCATTGTTATATAGTATCACATTTTGGCTAAGATAGTAGATAGGATTTTTTTATTTTTAATTACTAATTAAAATTATAGTTATCTGAAAATACTCTAGTACCTTCAATGCTCTTTGGAAGCTCTTTTACATGAAGATAATACTTGCCTGAGTCTAGAGCAATTACCTCTTCCATATTTTCATGGTTATTACCCATTTCGATTGTAATTTTTAACTCTTGATACTCATCTTTAGGTTTTTCTCCATATACAATATAAAAGTCTTTAAATTGGTCGTAACCTTGCCAATTATCTCCAAATGTAACTACAAGCAAGTTGTCATTTTCTAAAATTGCATAACCAATCCCATCGTTATTTTTAAACAAAACAATGGAATAGTTATTTCCGAATTTTTTTCCATTAAAATTTCTGCAGCTTTAATCTGATTTTCCTCATCTAAGGCACTAAATTTCTCAATTTCTTCTATTAGGTTTTTATTAATACTGGTTTCTGCTTTAGAGTTAGTATGAAAGTATGAACCAATAATAAATAAGGAAATCGCTAAAAAAATAATTGTTACTATTTTTTTCAATCGTTTCACCTCTATTTTGTTTTTAAGGTAGCATGAACGTATGAATGGGTAAAACTTGTGTTTTGAGTTAAAGTAAAGCCCCCAGATCCATCAAAGTTTATTGTTGGGCTTATTTCTACCTTGGTTTCTTGATGAGAGTATTTTCCATAAGCATCTAGATAAGTAGGTAGTCCACTAATTGGGGTAACTGTATAGTACATGTATAAATTAATGTCAGTAACATACTGTGTCTTACTAGGGTTATCTTTTAAATTCATTTTCACTGCATATGCGTCCTTACCGTACCTCCATTTATTGCTGGCACTTGTGTAAGTAGCACTTCCTGTTGTATTAGTTCTTAGTCGTTGAATTATATATTTTCCATTCTCCCCTTTCTACTATCCTATATATTTTATCATTTTTTCAATAACAATAAAGCTGTTTTCGTACTTTTCTGAAAGATAATCATTTCCTATGTGAGTCTTTATTTGATTGTAACAACATAAAAAAGCAACCTCCAAGTTTTTTAAGAAGTAGCCTTTACTTTCACTAAGTCTATCTAAAATAGAATGGCACGTCTGTAATAGATTTCTGGTCTGAATCCAAGAAATGAAAAAAGAAGCCTCTCAAAAGTTTAGTGAACTTTTGAGAAGCTTCCGTTAGCATTCCACTCTTATCAAGGGGTTGGGGGTCTTATTACATCATTCCGCCCATTCCACCCATGCCGCCCATATCCGGCATTCCGCCGCCAGCATTTTCTTGTGGAATGTTTGCAACGACTGCTTCAGTTGTTAGGAACATTGCTGCAACAGATGCTGCGTTTTGAAGCGCATAGCGCGTAACCTTTGTAGGGTCAACGATACCTGCATCCATCATGTTTACCCAAGTACCTTCTGCTGCGTCGAAACCGATACCGATTTCTTCACGCTTCAGACGATCGACAACGATTGACCCTTCAAGGCCTGCGTTGTTTGCAATTTGACGAACTGGTTCTTCAAGTGCACGAAGAACAATCTTAACGCCAGTTGCTACGTCGCCTTCAGTCGTTTCAGTTAGTTCTTCTACTTTCTTGTAAACGTTAACGAGTGCAGTTCCTCCACCCGAAACGATTCCTTCTTCAACAGCTGCACGTGTTGAGTTCAATGCGTCTTCAATACGAAGTTTACGCTCTTTCAACTCAGTTTCAGTAGCTGCTCCGACTTTGATAACTGCAACGCCGCCTGATAGTTTTGCTAGGCGCTCTTGTAGTTTTTCTTTATCGAACTCAGAAGTCGTTTCTTCAAGTTGCGTACGGATTTGATTGACACGGCCTGCGATTTGGTCTGTATCTCCAGCACCTTCTACAATTGTCGTGTTATCTTTTGTGACAACAACTTTTGAAGCTGTTCCAAGTTGTGTAATTTGTGTTTCTTTCAGGTCAAGACCCAGGTCTTCTGTAATGAGTTCGCCGCCTGTTAGGATTGCGATGTCTTCTAGCATTGCTTTACGACGATCACCAAATCCAGGTGCTTTAACTGCTACTGCGTTGAACGTACCGCGAAGTTTGTTTACAACAAGTGTTGCAAGTGCTTCCCCTTCAACGTCTTCCGCAATCATTAGAAGTGGTTTACCTTGTTGAACAACTTGCTCAAGAACAGGTAAAATCTCTTGGATGTTTGTAATCTTTTTATCTGTGATTAGAATATATGGGTTGTCAAGAACTGCTTCCATTTTGTCCGTGTCTGTAGCCATATATGCTGAAGCATAACCACGGTCAAACTGCATGCCTTCTACAACGTCAAGTTCAGTTGTAAATCCTTTTGACTCTTCAATTGTAATGACGCCGTCGTTGCCAACGCGCTCCATTGCATCTGCAATTAGCTTTCCAACTTCTTCATCACCTGAAGAAATAGCGGCAACTTGTGCGATGGACTCTTTCTCTTCGATTGGTTTAGAAATAACTGTTAACTGTCCAACAGCTTCTTTAACAGCTAGCTCGATTCCTTTACGGATTCCAACTGGATTTGCACCCGCTGTTACGTTTTTAAGACCTTCGCTAATCATTGCTTGTGCAAGGACTGTTGCAGTTGTCGTTCCGTCACCAGCGATTTCATTCGTTTTTGAAGCAACTTCAGCTACGAGTTTTGCACCCATATCTTCAAATTTGTCTTCAAGTTCGATTTCACGAGCAATCGTTACACCATCATTTGTAATAAGTGGTGAACCAAATGCTTTCTCAAGAACAACGTTACGTCCTTTTGGTCCAAGTGTTACTTTAACTGTATCTGCAAGCTTGTCAACTCCGCGTTGCATCGCACTACGTGCATCTTCATTAAATTTAATTTCTTTAGCCATTTATAATTTCCCTCCTGAATTTACGCATGTTTGTTTAGTACTAAATCTTTCCTTGAATTAACCGATAACAGCTAATACATCGCTTTCACGCAGGATTAAATATTCATTACCTTCATGTTTAACTTCAGTTCCGGAGTATTTTGAGAAGATAATCTTGTCGCCTTCTTTTACTTCTAAGTCGACACGTTGGCCATTTTCCAAAACGCGCCCTGTTCCAGCAGCAATTACTTTTCCTTCTTGCGGTTTTTCTTTCGCAGAATCTGGCACGATAATGCCGCTTGCCGTTTTTTCTTCAGCCTCTACTAATTCAATTACGATACGGTCACCTAATGGTTTCAACAAGTAAAACAACCTCCCAAAGATAATAATTTCTTTTAGCACTCATCTACAAAGAGTGCTAACACAATTCTAATCATAATAAACATCTGCCTATTTTGCAAGTGATGTACTCAGACATTCTTCCCTTTGCTTATGTTGTTTAAAACAGCTAAAATAACAGCAGTTGTTATTTTAGGAGATGAACATTTTGAAAAACTGGAAAATCTATT